>NZ_JBHWDV010000003.1:74416-111463 GCF_042734445.1 Streptomyces sp. NPDC059649 | reverse complement strand
TTGGCGAGGTTGTTGCGGGCAGTGAGTGTGTCGGGGTGGTCGGAGCCCAGGACCCGCTCGCGATCGCCAAGGACCCGCTCACGCAAGTCGAGGGCCTCCTGGACCCGCCCAGCATCGCTGTAGGAGTTGGCGAGGTTGCTACGGGCAGTGAGTGTGGCGGGGTGGTCGGAGCCCAGGACCCGCTGGCGATCCGCGAGGACCCGCTCACGCAAGTCGAGGGCCTCCTGGACCCGCCCAGCATCGCTGTAGGAGATGGCGAGATTGCTACGGGCAGTGAGTGTGGCGGGGTGGTCGGAGCCCAAGACCCGCTCGTGATCGCCAAGGACCCGCTCACGCAAGTCGAGGGCCTCCTGGACCCGCCCAGCATCGCGATAGGAGATGGCGAGGTTGTTGCGGGCAGTGAGTGTGTCGGGGTGGTCGATGCCCAGGACCCGCTCGCGATCCGCGAGGACCCGTTCACGCAAGTCGAGGGCCTCCTGGACCCGCCCAGCATCGCGATAGGAGATGGCGAGGTTGTGGCGGGCAGTGAGTGTGGCGGGGTGGTCGGAGCCCAGGACCCGCTCCTGATCGGCGAGGACCCGCTCGCCGAGATCGAGGGCCTCCTGGACCCGCCCAGCATCGCTGTAGGAGTTGGCGAGGTTGTTGCGGGCAGTGAGTGTGTCGGGGTGGTCGGAGCCCAGGACCCGCTGGCGATCCGCGAGGACCCGCTCGCCGAGATCGAGGGCCTCCTGGACCCGCCCAGCATCGCTGTAGGAGATGGCGAGGTTGCTACGGGCGTCGAGGGTGGCGGCGTGGTCCGAGCCCAGGACCCGCTCGTAATCGGCAAGGACCCGCTCACGCAAGTCGAGGGCCTCCTGGACCCGCCCAGCATCGCGATAGGAGACGGCGAGGTTGCTACGGGCGTCGAGGGTGGCGGCGTGGTCCGAGCCCAGGACCCGCTCGCAATCGGCAAGGACCCGCTCACGCAAGTCGAGGGCCTCCTGGACCCGCCCAGCATCGCGATAGGAGACGGCGAGGTTGCTACGGGCGTTGAGAGTGTCGGGGTGGCTGTGGCCATGGATGCGGCTGCTGAGACGGAGGGCCGTTTCGTCGTACTCGATCGCCTGATGGTAGAGGCCCGCTTCGGTGAGGCTGTGGCTAGCCGTGTAGATGCATGGGTGGGTTGTGGGCTGCCACAGGGCCGGGCGGGTGAGCTGGTCGAGGTGGACCACGTTGGCGCGCAGCAGGGCGGCTAGTTCTCGTTCCTCGTGGTCGTGGCGGGGCCACAGGCTGGTGATGGCGTCGGCGGCGGTGCGGGCTGTGGCGGGCAGTGCGCCGGGCGGGATGGTCTCCCGCACGGCGCGGGCGGTCAGGGCGTGCATGCGCAGGGGGGCGGTGGCGGTGTCCTGGGTGATCAGGGCGTAGGTGCGCAGGTATTCGAGCGCGTTGTGCACCTCTGCTTCGGTGACGGGCGGGTGGTGTTTGCGCAGCCGGCGGCGTTGCGGCGGGCGTGCGGTGCTCAGGTGGTCGAGCGCTGCCGGTGTGGTCCATGCGGTGACGGGGTGGCCGAGGGGGTCCATGAGGGAGGCGAGGTGCAGCAGGGGCCGGGCCAGCTGGCTGGTGTCGGCTTCCTCGACGGCGTCGAGGGAGAGCAGCAGTGAGGCGGTGACGGGCTGGCCGTAGCCTTCGGTGTCTGCGCTCGCCGGCAGCAGGTCGCTCAGCCGACTGCTGGTGTCGCGCAGCAGGGTGAGGTAGTCGGCCATCGTGGGCCGCTTGTTGATGAGATACGCGGCGGCATGGCCGAGTGCAAGGGGGAGATGACCGAGTTCGGCGGCTATCTCGCCTGCTTGGGCGGGGTCGTGCAGGGGGGCGTGACCGGCATCGGTGAGCCGTCGCTGGAGGTACGCGCGGGCCTCAGAGTCCGTGTAGAGGCCGATCCGGATCAGGGAGCGGCCCTCTCCGCTGAGCTGGGCGTCCTCACGCCTGCTGGTAGCCAGGACCCAGCCGCGGCCGGTCCCGCTGTCGGGCCACCACTCCCGGATGGCAGCCGGGTCGGTGACATCGTCCAGCACCACAAGCCATCGCCGCCCGCTTGCCGCCATCCACCGCAGAAACAGCCGGGCCGCCCCGTCCTCGTCATCCGGGGATACTCCGGGAATGTGCAACCGGCCGGCCGCTTCCGCGTACGCGCTGATGACCTGATCGGTGCCGGTGGCACGCACCCACACGAGCACATCCAGCCCAGCCCCATCGAACCGCTCCTGATCTCGCAGCTCCCGCGCTAACGACGCCGCAAGCTGGCTCTTGCCCACCCCACCAGGACCAGACAGCACCACATCCCTGCCCCTGCCACGCGCCGCCTTCAACCCCTTGCGTACCTGTGTGCGCGGTTGGAAAGCCGCGGCCGTACGCGGGACATCGCCCACCCACACCGGCCACTCGACTGACGGACCCTGTACCGGCGCAGGATGCACATGCATGTCACCCGCCACCTGCGTCACATCTCCGTGCGCCTGCGCTGCCTGACGCGCACGACGCTGCCCCGAACTCTCCACCACGATCCCTGGCCCCCTTGCTTCAGACCCGGTCCCCGCCGACCTGATCGATGTCCCCCGTTCCGTCGGAACGGGCCTTCTGTCGCACGTCCTCACGCGCCGCAGCACCCGGTGCTCCCGTCCCTACACCCTGGCTACCCCCCGTCTGCCGGATGCGGCCCCCACCGCGTGCCGACTGCCGCACCCGACGCACCCCAGCACCGCCGGCCTGCGACGCCCACCAGCCCAGAGCAGCCAGCACTCCCGCGGACACCACACCCGCCACCGGACCGATCACATCCCACGGGTCATCACCCCCCTTCGACAGCACCGCCCACGGCACCGCCACCACAGCGAACGACACAACCGAACCCACCACCGCCACCAACCACCGCAGAGCAGCCTGCACAACCCACCCCCGAGAAGAGTCAGATCTCAGCCTCCGGACCGACCATGCTGGCACGCAGATACCCCCACCCACCGCACGAACCAACAATCCCCACCAGCTGATTGCACCGGTCCACACTGCTCTGGGAGACGAGCTGTGACCATGTCTCCAGCCTCCCGCCAGTCCCCTGGCCGCAGCGCGGAACGCTCTGCGCCAACCCGGGGCGGAACCCTGACATGTTGACGGCAACCCTGACGGCAACGACGGCACACCGGAGCTGACAACAGCGATCACCGGCACATAGGGCGGGCGGCTAGGCGTAGACGCGGCACAGCCTTGCCCAAAGCTACGGATCAGAAGGTTGCAGGTTCGAATCCTGCCGAGCGCACAGCAGGCCAAGGCCCCGTTCGAAAGTGAACGGGGCCTTTGGTGTTTTTGGTGGCCGTGGTGGATGGCGGGGATGGCGAGCACGGCGGTCGGTGAAGGGGGCGGCGAGGGGGTGGCGGTGGGGCGGTGTTCGTCGGGTGGAGGAATGGCGAGGGCGGCCCCGGGGGATCCGGGGCCGCACCTTTGCATCGCCTGCTCCTTGGGGTCAGCGGGTGATTTCGCGGTTGAAGACGGCGCGTGACCACAGGTAGCCGATCAGGCTGAGGGCCGTGCACCAGGTCAGGGCGATCCAGCCCTGGTTGCCGATCGGGGTGCCGAGGAGCAGGCCGCGCAGGGTCTCGTTGATCGGGGTGAAGGGCTGGTACTCGGCGAACCAGCGCAGGCCGGTCGGCATGGAGTCTGGCGTGACGACCGCGCTGCCGAGGAAGGGCAGGAAGGTCAGCGGCAGCGGGGCGTTGGAGGCGGACTCGACGGTCTTGGCGCCCATGCCCATCGCGGCGGAGATCCAGGCCAGACCGAAGGACAGGAAGGTCAGCAGACCGAACGCGGCGATCCACTCGAGGGGGGAGGCGTCGGGTCGGAAGCCGATCGCGAGGGAGACGCCCGTGACCAGGACGAGGACCGCGGTGACCTGGATGACGCTGCCGAGGACATGGCCGGTGAGCACGGAGCCGCGGGAGATCGACATCGTACGGAAGCGGTTGATGATGCCTTCCGTCATGTCGGTGCAGACGGACACGGCGGTCGCGACGGCTCCGGAGGTCGCGGCCATCAGGATGATGCCGGGCACCACGTAGTTGATGTAGTCGCCGCGGTCGGCACCGGCCCCGATGCCGGTGCCGAGCGCCCCGCCGAAGACGTACACGAACAGCAGCAGCATCAGGATCGGCATCGTGACGATCGAGATCGTCATCGACGGGTAGCGCCGCATGTGCCTGAGGTTGCGGCGCAGCATCGTCAGGGAGTCGCGCAGGGCGTACGAGCGGGTGGGGGTGGCCGGTGCGGTGGCGGTCGCGATGCTCATCGGGCCGACTCCTTCTGCTGGTTGGGGAGGGTGGGGGCGTTCTGCCGTCCGGTGAGGGTGAGGAAGACGTCGTCGAGGTCGGGGGTGTGCACGGTGAGCGACTCGGCCCGTACGCCGGTGCTGTCGAGGGCGTCGAGGACGGCACGGAGATCGGTGAGGGTGCCGTTGCTGGGGATCCGCAGGGTGAGCGACTCGTCGTCGCGGGCGGCCAGGCCGAAGAGGTCGGCCCCCATGGCGAGCTGGGCCTCGTCGGCGAACTGGAGGCGGACATGGCCACCGGGGATCTGGCGCTTCAGTTCGTCGGCGGTGCCCGCGGCTACCAGCTTGCCGTGGTCCAACACAGCGATCTGGTCGGCGAGTTGGTCGGCCTCCTCCAGGTACTGCGTGGTGAGGAAGATGGTCACGCCCTGATCCGTCACCAGGTTCCGGATGAGCTCCTGCATGACGCGGCGGCTGCGCGGGTCGAGGCCGGTGGTCGGCTCGTCGAGGAAGATGATCCGCGGCCGGCCGATCAGGGTCATCGCCAGGTCGAGCTTGCGGCGCATACCACCGGAGAAGGTGGCGACGTTCTTGCGGGCCGCTTCGGTCAGCTCGAACCGCTCCAGGAGTTCGGCGGCGCGGCGGCGGCCCTCGCGCTTGCTCAGGTGGCGCAGGTCGGCCATCAGGAGCAGGTTCTCCTCGGCGGTCAACAGCCCGTCGACGGCGGCGAATTGGCCGGTGACGCCGATCTGGCGGCGTACCGCGTCGGCGTCGGTGGTCACGTCGTGGCCCGCGATCTGCGCCTGGCCCGAGTCGGCGGTGATCAGCGTGGAGAGGATCTCCACGGTGGTGGTCTTGCCGGCGCCGTTGGGGCCGAGCAGGGCGAAGATCGTGCCCTCGGGTATCGACAGATCGATGCCGTCGAGCACTACCTTGTCGCCGTACGACTTGCGCAGGCCGGTCGCGAAGATCGCGGCTGTTCGCGTGGTGGTGGCCACCTGGCGCGCGGTGTTCATGGTGGGTGGGCCTTTCTTCAGGGAATGGGGGCGGGGGAGGGAGGCACGGAGGGAGGACGGACGGAAGCGGCCGAGGGGCCGTGATGCGTGAGGGATGGATCACCCACACGTGAGGGATGCGTGGGTGGTGCATGAGGGGGGCGTGGGTGGTGCAGGGGTGGTGCCTGGCTGGTGTGATTCGCGCGTGGGTACGCCGCGTCATGCCATTTGGCGGGGAGGGCGGCAGCTCGGCGGCGAGGGCGTCAGCCGACGAGGGGGTGTTCCCTCGGGGAGGGGGCGCGGGGGTGGCGTGCCGGCCGAGCTTCTCGCTCTCGGCGTCCACTCGGGGCAGGGGCCGATTCAGCCACTTCGGCAGCTAGCAGGGGTACGTGAGGACCGCGGCCGCGGCGACGGCCCGGCCGCTGGGCCGGAAGCCGTCGAAGCCGTCGAAGCCGTCGAAGCCGTTGAAGCCGTCGAAGCTGTCGACGACCGCCTCGGCGGGGTGCGTCCCGTGGACGTACGACTTACGCATCCGCCTGAGGCGGGGGGGGTGAGGGTGAGCGGGTGGGGTCGGGGCTCAGGCCGGGGGCTCAGGCGCGGGCGCGGAGGACGTCGATGTTGCCGTGCCGGGTGCGGGCGCGGACCTTGACCGTGTCCTCGGTGGTTTCCGGGGTGTCGGACGCGGTGAGCGCGTTGCGTACCTGGCCGGAGCCCGAGCTGACGTCGAGCCAGGCGGCGGTGCCCTGGCGGATGCCGACCTCGATGGCGCCGTAGGAGGTCTCCAACTGGACGTTGCCGCTGGCCACTTCGCCCACGCGCAGGGCGCCATGGGCGGTGGTGGCGGTGACCGAGTCCTCGGCGCGCCGGATCTCGATGTCGCCGTTGGCGCCGCTCACCCGCAACTCGCCGGTCGCGGCCCCGATCGTCGTGGTGCCGTGCGAGTTCTTCAGGACGGCTGGGCCGTCGACGGTGCCGACGCGCAGGCTGCCGGAGCTGGTGGTGATCTCGGCCAGGCCCTCGACCCGGTCCACGGTGATCGAGCCGTGCGACGCGGTCAGCTTCAGCGGGCCGGTGGTGTCGAGGCGGACGTCGCCGGCCGAGGTCTTCACGCGGACCTCGCCGAGCCGGCCCTCGCCGACCACCTGGGCCCAGGCGCCGGTCATGTCGATGCGCGAGCCCGTGGGCAGTTCGACCGTCACGTCGACGGTGCCGGGGCGGCGAAGCGAATTGCGCAGCTTGGGGGTCCGGACGGTCAGGACGCCGCTCGCGTACGAGACCTCGGTCTGGTCGACCGCCCGTACGTCCCGGTCCTTCTTCGGGTCGCGGGGTTGCACCTCGACGACGGTGTCGGGGCGGTCGCCCGCGACGAACTGGATGGAACCGGCCTCCACGTGCACCGTGGCCGAGATGGGTGCGGGAGTGTCGAAAGAAGGCATGGCTGTCCCGTCCTCTTGAGTCTTGGGGGCGTCCGCACAGCGCGTGCTGGTGGGACGTGGTGGGTGGGTGGAATGGTGTGTGGGTGGAGTGGTGTGGAGGAAGTGGTGTGAGGGAGGTTGCGCGGGCGAAGTGGTACGGGCGGGCGTGGGGCTAGCGGACCCAGCCCGTGATGCTCTGTCCGATGCTCTGGGTCTTCTCCGCCGTACGCGGCTGCGTGCCGTCGGCGACCGCGGCCGATACGGCCCGCACCAGCCACGCGTTGACCGACAGGCCCTCGCGGCTCGCGGCTTCCTCGGCGCGCGCCTTGAGGTGGGCCGGCAGCCGCAGATTGACGCGGGCGGTGCCGCCCTCGTCGCCCTCGGCCGGGGTCGGGGTCTTGAACGGTTCGACGGGGGTGGCCGGCTCCACGGTCGCGCCCGCGTCGGCGGGCGGCGGCGTCACCACGAAGTCCGGGTCCAGCCCGCGCAGCCGTACGTCGACCGAGCCGGGGGCGAGTTCGCGGGTGATCTCGTCCATCGCGGCGGAGAGCACCTGGAGCATGGTCAGACGGGTCGCCGACTCCAGAGGAGCGGTGAGCCGCTCGGCGAGCTCGCGGGCTTCGTCACCGCCGGCCTCGGCGGCCACCGCGAGTTCGCGGCGGAGGGTGTCGACATACGGGGTGAGGTCCATGACGCCATGATGGCACCATTGCGGTGCCATGTGCAAGTGGGGGTGGCGCCGGGTGGGTGCCGAGTGGGCGTCGGGTTGGTTAGTTGCCTCTGTGAGCTGGGGAAATGTGAAGGCGTTGAGCGTCTTGGTCTGGGTCTTTGCGACGCCTTGAGTGCTGTTGGCGGTGCGGAATGGTGCCGGGTGGTGCCAGGTGGTGCCAAGCGGTGCCACCCGAATCCGGGCGATGGCATGCCATGCGATGCCATGTGATGCCATGTGATGCCGTGCGATGCCACTGATGCCGTGCGATGCCGTGCCATGCCATGTGATGCCGTAAGGGTGGCCGGTCGCTGCTTCCGCGCCTCCAGCGCATCAACTGCTCGTAGGGCCGGGGCAGTTGAGGTGACGCACGTCCGCCGTTGACTGTCAGTGCCCGCTCCTAAGCTGCCCCCATGAGCACCCTGCCCTATGGCGTCACGCAGATCACGCGGATACATCCGCCCGCCCCCGCCTACTACGACCAGCACAGCATCAAGGAGGCGCCGGCCCACGATCCCGTGCGTGCTCGGCAGGTCCTGAGCGAGCTGGGGACGGTCGCCGGTGTGGTGGAAGAGCTTGAGCCGATGCGTCGTAAGGACATCGGGTCCCCGCGGGTGCCGGAAGACCTGGACCTTGTGACCGTCGGCTGCTGGGGGAACGCGGTGCAGATCACCGACCCCGCATTCGGTGACACCGGTATCTCGTTCAACCTGGACAACGAGTTCGACGCGCAGGTCGCCAGCCACCCTGATGCCCGGATCGTCGGTGTCTGCGAGCTGGGGTACTCCGAGACGTACGGCAAATACCTCATCCACGTCCCCGGTGTTCCCAGGGTCAGTGCGGACGGCTGGGACGAGATGGAACTCATGGGGGACCCGCTGCAAACCCTCGGTGCCATCGGGGCCACTGCCGGCGATCCCGCCACCTGTGACCTCTCCCTCGAAGACCTCGAAGCCTTCGTATGGAGCGATTACCTGGACCTCCTCGCCTGTGGCCTCCATGTTCCCTACGCCGGCGAGCAGCTGAGGGTGTCCGTCTTCAAGGTCGCCCGCTCCGAGGGCGTCCGGGTCGAGATGGAAGAGGTCTGGCGCCGGGACTGAGCGGTCGGGGGCTTAGGGACCGGGGCTCAGTGGCCGAGGCTGAGCGGCGGGGAGGGGCCGGGAGGGGGCAGGGATTCCCGCAGGTCGGAAAAGGATTAGGTGTGAGGGCGGGAGTCGCGTAGTGTTCGGGGAACCGACGCGGGGTGGAGCAGCTCGGTAGCTCGCTGGGCTCATAACCCAGAGGTCGCAGGTTCAAATCCTGTCCCCGCTACTGACGCCGTAGGGCCGTGGATCCAGATCCACGGCCCTACGGCTTTTTTGCGTTCCGGTCTGCGTTCCGGTCTGTGTTCCGGGGGCCCTAGGGGTGGTGGGGCGGGGGCGGGGCTGTGTAGTGGGCGGCGGGGCCGGTGGGCGGCGTAGGGGTGAGGTGGGGGTGGAGGAGGAGGTCGTCGTCGTAGTCGCCGGTGTTCTGGTGGCGGAAGGCGAGGGGTTCCGTGGTGGGGAGGGTGCGCAGGCGTTCGCGTAGGCGGGTGGCGGCGGTGGCGTAGGCGGTGGGGGTGGTGCGGTCGGCGCCGGGGATCAGGAGGGGCGGGAGGACGGACATGCCGGTGTACCAGAGGGTGCCGTGCTGTAGGGGGAAGAGGAGATCGTTGAGGTCGCCGTTGACGCCGCGCGGGCCCAGGGTGGCGGCGCGGGCGCCGGCGGTGGTGATCACCATGGCGCGTTTGCCGGTGAGCCGGCCGTCGCCGTAGCGCAGTGGGCGGCCGGTCTCCGGGTCGGTGTGGCCGAAGGCGAAGCCCTTGATGAAGACGCGGTCGAACCAGCCCTTGAGGATGGCGGGCATGCCGTACCACCAGAGGGGGAACTGGACGATCACGGTGTCCGCCCAGGTGACCTTCTCTTGTTCCGCGGCGATGTCCGGGCTCAAGTGGCCGTGGTGGTAGGCGCGTTCGGAGGCCGGGCCGACGTGGAGGCGGCCGGCGGGGTCGTGACCGTAGTCCGCGGCGTCGACCACCGGGTTCCACTTCATGGCGTACAGGTCGGAGACGCGGTACTCGTGGCCGTGGGCTTCGAGCGCGCGTAGGCCCTCGTCCTTGAGGGCGCCGCTCAGGGAGCGCCGGTCGGGGTGGGCGAACAGCCAAAGGATCTTCATGACACCCACTGTCCGGGCGGGCGGTCGTACGGACGAGTGGCCGGATGGCCATACTGTGCAAGGATCGGGCCAGGTAGTCGGGTCGGACGGTTCGGGTCGGACGGCTCGGGCCAGGCGGTCGGGCCCGGTGGTCGGGTCGGACGGTTCGGGCCAGGCGGTCGGGCCAGACGGTCGGGTCAGGCGGTCGGGCCAAGCGGTCGGGGCGTGGGGAGAGAGTCAGTCATGGGTGGTGGCGGGATGCGGCGGCATCGGGTGGTGGTGCTGGTGCGGGACGGGATGCTGCCGATCGAGGTGGGCAGCGTGCACCGGATCTTCGGCGAGGCCAGATCGGCGGCCGGGGAGCGGCTGTACGAGCTGGTCACCTGTGCGCTGGAGCCGGGTGAGGTGCGGACGGACACGGATTTCACGGTGTGCGTGGCGCACGGGCCCGAGGCGCTCGCCGAGGCGGACACCGTGGTCGTGCCGGCCTCCGAGGCGGATTACGAGCGGGGGGAGCGTACGGCCGGGCGGCTGAGTGCGGAACTGGCCGAGGCGCTGGGGCGGATCCGGCCCGGGACGCGGATCGCGTCGATCTGTACGGGCGCGTTCGTGCTGGCGGCGGCCGGGCTGCTGGACGGCCGGCGGGCCACTACGCACTGGCGGTCGGTGGATGACTTCCGCCGGCTGTTCCCGCAGGTCGAACTGGACGCGGACGTGCTGTACACGGACGAGGGGGACGTGCTGACGGCGGCGGGGGTCGCATCCGGCATCGACCTGTGTCTGCACATGGTCCGGTGCGACCACGGTGCGGCCGTCGCCAATGACGTGGCCCGGAGGACCGTCGTACCGCCGCACCGGGAGGGCGGCCAGGCGCAGTACATCCGGCGGCCGATGCCGGAGCCGCAGCTGTCGTCGACGGGTCGGGCGCGGGCCTGGGCGCTGGAACACCTGGACCGGCCGGTGACGCTGCGGGAACTGGCGGCGTGCGAGGCGATGAGCGTACGGACCTTCACCCGGCGGTTCCGGGAGGAGGTGGGGATCTCGCCGTTGCAGTGGCTGACCCAGCAACGGGTCGAGCGGGCCCGGCAGTTGCTGGAGGAGACGGAGCTGACGGTGGACCGGATCGCGGCGGAGGCCGGCTTCGGTACGGCGGCGTCGCTGCGGCAGCATCTGCAGTCGGCGCTGGGGGTGTCCCCGCGGATGTACCGGAGCACGTTCCGGGGGCCGGGGGGACGGGGCGGGTTGGTGGCTTGAGGGGTGGGCTGGTGGCCTGGGGAGGTGGGGCGGGAGCGGGGGTGGGGCCTTCGTAGGTTGGGGGCGGGCGTTCGTGCGTGGGTGGGCATTCCTGCGTGAGCTGGGCGTTGACGCCGTGGGGCGCGCGTTAATGCGTGAGCTGGGCGTTCGTGCGTGGGCCGGGCGTTGTCAGTGGGGGGTCGTACGCTGGCGATGTGTGGTGGCGATGTACGGGACCGCGCTGGTCAGGCGGTGGTTCGGGGGCACGGCCGGGAGCGGGGTCCGGGCCGGGGCCGGTGCCTGGTGCGGCGGGGTTCGGGCAGCGGCTGGGCTGGTACTGCGCCGAGCGGGATGAGGAACGGGAGAGCCTGATCCCCGCGGGGAAGACGCTGGCCTTCGCGGCGCAGGGGGAGCGGCGTTGCCTGGGCGTGCGGCGGGCCGGGCGCTGGCTGGTGTGCCCGTATGCGGCGGTGCTCGACGGGGAGAGTGCCAAGGACCAGTGCGCGCGGTGTGCCCAGTTGGACCGCTCGCGGTCGGTGGCCGCGGACACCATGGCCGACGACCCGCGTCCGTACGCCGTCTACCTCGCGTACTTCGGCCCCCGCCTGCTCAAGGTGGGGATCACGGCCGCCGAGCGGGGGCCGGCGCGGTTGGTGGAGCAGGGGGCGGTGGCGTACGCATGGCTGGGCCGCGGTCCGCTGATGGCGGCGCGGCGGGCGGAGGCGCTGCTGGGGAGCGCCCTGGCGATCCCGGACCGCTTCACGAAGGCGGCGAAGCGGGCGGCGCGGGGGGCGCTGCCCGAGGTGCCGGAGCGGTGCGCCGAGTTGGCACAACTGCACGCGGGGGCAAGGGAGTTGGGTGGCTGGCCGGAGACGCTGGAGCCGGTGGAGTTCGCGTGTACGGACCATACGGAGCTGTTCGGGCTGGACCGGATACCGGCCGGTGCGGCGGTGTTGGGCGGGCTGACGGCGGGGGCGGAGATCGCGGGGGAGGTGCTGGCCGGGGTCGGGTCGGATGTGTATCTGCGGCTGGTGGGGGAGGGAGCGGAAGGGGGAAGCGGGGAGGCCGAGGCGAAGGCGGACGCGGAGGTGGAGGCGGACGCGGAGGTGGAGGCGGACGCGGAGGTGGAGGGGCGGCGTTCCGGTGCGGGCCGCGGTGCGGGGGCCGGTGGGGCGTGGCCGGTGGTGGTGATGGATGCGCGGTTGCTGTCGGGGTGGGTGCTGGGAGCGGCGACGGGACGGGTGACGACCGTGCCGGTGCTGCCGGGCCGTACGGCGGCAACGGGCACGTTGGAGCGGGACGGGGAGCAGGAAGGCCTGTTCTGAGGCCAGGCGGCCGTCTTTGACGGGGAGGGTTCCTTCGACGTTCGGGTTCCTCGTGGCGGGGCGGGCCTGCGAGGCTGGATTGGGCGGCCTGCGAGGCGGGGCTGGGTGAGGTGTGTCGGGAGGACCGAGGAGAGGGGCCGGGGTGGCGGACGGGGATGAGCGGGGGGGGAGACGGGGACGAGTGGGTGGCGGGTGGCGGATGGGGGTGTGCCGGTGCGGGGCGGGGATGCGCCGATGCGGGACGGGGATGAGCGGGTGGAGGAGTTCTGGCGGGGGCTGGGGCTGCCGGGGCTGATCGACGTCCATACGCACTTCATGCCGGAGCGCGTGATGGCGAAGGTCTGGGCGTACTTCGACGCGGCCGGGCCGCTGGTGGGCCGGGAGTGGCCGATCACGTACCGCTTCGAGGAGGACCGGCGGCTGGCGGTGCTGCGCGGCTTCGGCGTACGGGCGTTCACCTCGATGATCTATCCGCACAAGCCGGGCATGGCGCAGTGGCTGAACGGCTGGGCGGCCGGCTTCGCGGCCCGGACGCCCGATTGCCTGCGGACCGCCACGTTCTTTCCCGAGGACGGCGCGGAGGCGTACGTACGGGACGAACTGGCCGGCGGGGTGCGCGTCTTCAAGGCGCATGTGCAGGTGGGGGCGTACGACCCGGCCGATGCGCGGCTCGATGCGGTGTGGGGGGCCGTCGCGGAGGCGGGAGTTCCGGTGGTCGTGCACTGCGGGTCGGGGCCCGCACCGGGCAAGCACACCGGACCGGAGCCGATCGGGCGGGTGCTGGCCCGGCATCCGCGGCTCCGGCTGATCATCGCGCACCTGGGGATGCCGGAGTACGCCGACTTCCTGGAGCTGGCCGAACGCTATGCCGGTGTGCACCTCGACACGACGATGGCCTTCACGGACTTCGCGGAACGGATCGCGCCGTTCCCGCGCGCGGAGCACGGCCGACTGGCGGACCTCGGCGAACGGGTCCTGTTCGGCAGCGACTTCCCCAACATCCCCTACGGGTACGCCCATGCGCTGGAGGCGCTGGCCCGGTTGGGGATGGGGGACGAGTGGCTGCGCGCGGTCTGTTACGGGAATGCGGCGCGGTTGTTCGGGGTGGGGCCGGGGGGTGGCGGGGCTGGAGCCGGGCCCTGAGCGGGAGCTGGGGCTGGGGCCGGCGTTGAGGTTGGGGGCGGGGCTGGGGTCGGCGTCGGGGTTGGGCTCGGTGCGCCGGCGGTGCCGGTAATGGAGATTGGCGGGGCGTCAGATACGTCAGGTCGTTGCTGGCTGGGTGTCGGTGTTCCCCGTTGTGACGGTGGCCAGGTGGGCCAGGGCCGCGGCCAGGTCGGTGAGGGTGGCCCCGTCCGAGACGCGTTCCGTCGTGGCGTCGATCTTCGGGCCGATGGCGGGGATCTCGCGGCAGGCGGCCGTGATGACCTCGCCGGTCATCATGCGCAGGGTCTCCCGGAGCTGGGCGTTGGCGTGATCGCCGCCGGTGGGGAAGGGGGACGCGGTGATCACCGCGACCGGCTTGTTGACCACCTCGCCGCTGCTGACCAGCCAGTCGAGCGCGTTCTTGAGGACGCCGGGGACTCCGTGCGCGTACTCGGGGCTGACGATGAGCAGGGCGTCGGCGGACGCCACGGCGGTGCGCAGGGCGGCGACCGCGGCGGGGGGTGTGGCGTCCTCGCCGTCCAGGTCGGGGTTGAAGTGCGGGAGTGCGCCGATGTCCGCGACGGCGGCGGGGCCGCCCCACAGGGTGAGGGCGGAGTTCAGCACCGCGCCGTTGGAGGAGCGGGCGCGCAGACTGCCGGAGAGGGCGACCAGTCTCGGGACGTCATGTGTCATGCGGGGGACGGTACGCCGGGCGGTCCGGGGTGGCGGGCTGGGGGCTGGGTGAGGGCCGGGTGAGGGCGGGGCGAGGGCTGGGCGAGGTACCCGTGAAGGGGTAAAAGCGCTGTTCAGGGCGATTGTCAGTGGGGGGTGCCATGCTTGGGGCAGTGGTGATCGGCCTGGACCGCGCGGGGGGCGGCCCAGGCCGGTCACGGTCCCTAACGGGATCCCTGCGAACGGGTCCCCACGAACGGGATCCCCGCGAACGGGATCCCCGCGAACGGGACTCGCAGGAAGGGGACTCTCTAGGAACGGACTCTTAGGAGCGGGATTCTCAGGATATTCACAGGAAGGAGAAAGGGAGCTCTCACGGGCGTGGGTCAGGCTCACCGGCATGACCGTGACTTCGTCGTCCTCAGCGGCGCTTCATGCCTCGTCAGCTCGGGTTTCGTCAGTTCCGGCTGCCTCGGTGCCGGTTTCGCCAGGTCCGGCAGGCTCGGCGGTCAGGAGAGCGCCCGGGAAGCAGCCGGAGTTGTTGCGGCCGGACGGCAGTCCGGTGCGGGTGCTGGTGGTCGACGACGAGTCCTCGCTCGCCGATCTGCTGTCGCTCGCGCTGCGGTACGAAGGCTGGGACATCCGTGCCGAAGGGGACGGCGCGGGGGCGCTGCGGACCGCTCGTAGCTGGCGGCCGGATGCGGTGCTGCTGGACGTCATGCTGCCGGACATGGACGGGCTGACGCTGCTCGGACGGCTGCGGCGCGAACTGACGGACGTACCGGTGCTGTTCCTCACGGCCAAGGATGCGGTCGAGGACCGGATCGCCGGGCTGACGGCCGGCGGGGACGACTACGTCACCAAGCCGTTCAGCCTGGAAGAGGTGGTGGCCAGGCTGCGGGGGCTGCTGCGCAGGGCCGGGGCGGCGGCCGCCCGGAGCGAGTCGCGGCTGACGGTGGGCGATCTGGTGCTGGACGAGGACAGCCATGAGGTGTGGCGGGGCGGGCAGGAAATCCACCTGACGGCCACGGAGTTCGAGCTGCTGCGGTATCTGATGCGCAATCCGCGGCGAGTGCTGAGCAAGACCCAGATCCTCGACCGGGTGTGGAGCTATGACTTCGGCGGCCAGGCCAATGTCGTGGAGCTGTACATCTCGTACCTGCGGCGGAAGATCGACGCGGGGCGGGCACCGATGATCCATACGCGGCGGGGCGCGGGCTATCTGATCAAGCCGGGCGGGTAGCGGAGCGGTGGCCGATCCTGCGCGTGCGTCCCTGCCTGATCCGCCGGCCTCGGCGGCCTCGGCGGCCTCGGATGTCTTGGGGGCCTCGGGGGCCTCAGCGGTCTCGGATGACTCGGATGACTCGGGGGTGGCGGCCGTCTCGGGGACCGGGTCTGTCTCGGGGTCTGCGCCCGCGCTCTCGCCCGTAACTGGCAGCGAAACCAACGGAGTTGCGCCCTCGCGTGTAACCGGAACCGGAACCAGAAGCGGAACCGGAAGCGGGACCGGAACCGGCATCGGAGCAGTGGCCGCGCCCGCGCCCGCGTCCGCGTCCGTACCCGTATCCGCGTCCGCGTCCGTGTCCGAGTCCGGCCGCAGGTCGGCGGGGTGGGGGTCGGAGCGAGGGGCGGGGCGGCGGCGGTGGACGTTGCGGACGCGGTTGGTGGTGTCGGCGGTGGCTCTGATTGCCGTTGTGGGGGCGGTGATCGGGGTCGTCACGACCATCGCCTTGCACTCGTACCTCCAAGGGCAGTTGGACGAGCGGGTGAAGGAAGCGGTCGTACGGGCGGTGATGCCGCGGCCGCACGATCCGATGCGGAGCCAGCCCCTCGACTTCGTTGCGATGGTGGGCCAGCCCGTCGGCACGGTGGGTGCGCGGGTCGGCCCGGGTGGGGCCCTCGATGTGGGGGCGCGGATGAACAACTCGGCCAGCAGGGAGCCCTCCGAGCGGCTGGCGTGGCTGAACGGTGAGCAGGTCGCAGCACTGGACGCCGTACCGAGGGACGGCCGGCCGCATACCGCCGAGCTGCCCGGGCTCGGCGACTACCGCGTGCGGTCCGCGAAGGACGGCTCACTGGTGGTCGGGCTGCCGCTCGGCGAGGTCCAGGACACGGTCGGCCAGCTGGTGCTGATCGAGACGTGTGTGACGGTCGCCGGGCTGGTCGCGGCGGGGATCGCCGGGGCGAGCATGGTGGGGATCGCACTGCGGCCGCTGCGCCGGGTCGCCGCCACCGCCACCCGGGTGTCCGAACTGTCCTTGCATCAGGGCGAGGTGGCGCTGCACGTCCGCGTACCGGCGGCGGAGGCCGATGCCCGGACCGAGGTGGGTCAGGTCGGGGCGGCGCTGAACCGGATGCTCGGGCACGTCGGCTCGGCGTTGTCGGTACGTCAGGAGAGCGAGATGCGGGTGCGGCGGTTCGTCGCCGACGCCAGCCATGAGCTGCGGACGCCGCTGGCGTCGATCCGGGGGTACGCCGAACTGACCCGGCGCGGGGACGAGCGGCCCGGACCGGTGACCCGGCACGCCCTCGGGCGGATCGAGTCGGAGGCGGAGCGGATGACGGGGCTGGTGGAGGACCTGTTGCTGCTCGCACGGCTCGATTCGGGGCGCCCGCTCTCGTACGAGAGCACTGATCTCTCGCCGTTGGTGGTGGATGCGGTGAGCGATGCCCGGGCGGCCGGGCCCGGGCACCGGTGGCGGTTGGAACTGCCGGACGAGCCGGTGTGGGTCCACGGGGACGGCGAGCGGCTGCACCAGGTCCTGGTGAACCTGCTGGCCAACGCCCGGACGCACACGCCCGAGGGGACGACGGTGACGGCCCGGGTGGTGGCTCCGGCTGCCGCCGTCCTGCCGGTGCAGCCACCGGTACGGCTACCGGCGCGGCTACCGGTAAGGCAGGGTGGCGCCCCGTACGGCCACGCAGACCAAGGGCGCGCCCAGTACGGCCATGCCGACCAGGGTGGTGCCCCGTACGGGCACGTCGACCAGGGTGGCGCCCCGTACGGGCACGTCGACCAGGGCGGCGCCCCCTACGGCCAAGCCGCGCAGGGGCGGGCCCCGTACGGCCAAGCAGCGCAGGGTGGGGCCTCGCAGCCCGCCGTCCGGCTCCAGGTGGAGGACGACGGGCCCGGCATTCCGGCGGACCTCCTGCCGCGGGTGTTCGAGCGGTTCGCGCGCGGGGACGCCTCCCGCTCACGGGCGGCCGGCAGCACCGGGCTCGGGCTCGCGATCGTGCAGGCCGTGGTGGCGGCGCACGGCGGTACGGTCGGCGTCGAGAGCGTGCCAGGGCGGACCGTCTTCACGGTGACTCTGCCGGTTTCGCGGTGACCCTGTCGGCTTCTCGGTGACGTTGCTGGCTTCACGGTGACCCGTCGGCTCGTCACTCCCAGCCGGTCCTCTCCCAGAACTGTCCCCTCACAGCCGTTCCTCTCCCAGCTGATCCCTTCCCGTCCGTGCCACTCACAGCGCGGCCACAGGCTCACCACACGGCCGTGACAGGGCAGTTGGCGAGGGTCGGGGGCATGACGACGACACAGCCGCCCGATACACCGCTGGGCTCCCTGCCACCGCGCGCGCATCTGCGCCTGGGCCAGATCGCGACCGTGCTGGATGTGGTCATCCCCGTCTACAACGAGGAGGCGGATCTGGAGCGTTGCGTCCGGCGTCTGCACGAGCACCTCGCGCGGACCTTCCCGTACGGGTTCCGGATCACCATCGCGGACAACGCGAGCACCGACCGTACGCCCGAGGTCGCCGCGCGGCTCGATGACGCGATCGACGAGGTCACGGCCGTACGGCTGGAGCAGAAGGGTCGCGGGCGGGCGCTGCGCACCGTGTGGTCGCTGTCCGAGGCGCCGGTGCTGGCCTATATGGACGTCGATCTGTCGACGGACCTCAATGCGCTGTTGCCGCTGGTGGCGCCGTTGATCTCCGGTCACTCGGATCTGGCGATCGGTTCGCGGCTCAGCCGGAGCGCGCGGGTTGTTCGCGGACCGAAGCGGGAGTTCATCTCGCGAACGTACAACCTCATCCTGCGGGGCTCCCTCGCCGCCCGCTTCTCTGACGCGCAGTGCGGGTTCAAGGCCATACGGGGCGATGTCGCGGAACGGCTGCTTCCGATGGTCGAGGACACCGGGTGGTTCTTCGACACCGAGATGCTGGTGCTCGCGGAGCGGGCCGGGCTGCGGATCCACGAGGTGCCGGTCGACTGGGTCGACGACCCGAGCAGCACCGTGCACATCGTGCGCACGGCCACCGACGACCTGAAGGGCGTCTGGCGGGTGGGCCGGGCGCTGGCGACCGGGGCGCTGCCGCTGGACCGGCTGGCCCGGCCGTTCGGCGACGATCCGCGGGACCGGGAACTGTCCGGGGTGCCGGGCGGGCTGGCCCGTCAGCTCGTCGGCTTCTGTGTGGTCGGCGGGTTCAGCACCCTGCTGTACCTCGGGCTCTACTCCCTCTTCCGGCTCGGTACGGGCGCCCAACTGGCCAACGCCGCCGCGCTGCTGTTGTCCGCGATGGCCAATACGGCGGCCAATCGGCGGCTGACCTTCGGGGTGCGCGGGCGGGACCGGGCGGTCCGCCATCAGGCCCAGGGCCTGGTGGTCTTCGCGATCGGGCTGGCGCTGACCAGCGGGTCCCTGGCCGCACTGGACGCGGCCGGCGGACCGACCTCGCACGGCACCGAACTGGCGGTGCTGGTCGCCGCCAACCTGGCGGCCACCGTGCTGCGGTTCCTGCTCTTCCGCGCCTGGGTGTTCCCGGACCGCGAGCGCACGTCCGACGACTGCCCGCATCTGGATGACGTGAACGACCTCCCTCGGAGCCCCCGGAGTCGCCGGATCACCCGGAGTCGCCGGAGCCCCGGGAGGACTGGGAGCTCCGGGAGGACTGGGAGCCCCCGGAGTAGCGGGAGCCCCCGGTGAACCCGATGAACGCGATGAGTCCGATGGGCCCGCTGAGCCAGATGAACCCGCTGAGACCGCTGAGCCTGACGAACTCGAGGAACGTGATGAACCAGCCGAATCCGCCGTCGTCCGCCGAGCCCCCGCGTACGGCGCAGCCGAGGCCGGGGTCCGGACCGGATCCGCGCTGGGCGCGGCCCGCACTGCTGGCGTTGTTGCTGGTCACGGCCGTGCTCTACCTCTGGAGCCTGTCGGCCTCCGGTTACGCCAACCAGTTCTACTCGGCCGCCGTACAGGCCGGCAGCGAGAGCTGGAAGGCGTTCTTCTTCGGCTCGTCCGACGCGGCGAACTCGATCACCGTCGACAAGCCGCCGGCCGCGCTCTGGCCGATGGCGCTGTCCGTACGCCTCTTCGGCCTCAGCTCGTGGGCGATCCTGGTGCCCGAGGCGTTGATGGGCGTGGTGACCGTCGGCGTGCTGTACGCGGCCGTACGGCGGCGGTTCGGGGCGGGCGCCGGACTGCTCGCCGGCGGGGCGCTGGCGGTGACGCCGGTGGCGGCGCTGATGTTCCGCTTCAACAACCCCGATGCGCTGCTGTGCCTCCTGATGGTGTGCGCGATCGCCGCCGTACTGCGCGCACTTGAGGACGGCCGGACGAAGTGGCTGGTACTGGCCGGTCTCTGCTTCGGTGCCGGGTTCCTCACCAAGACGCTGCAGGCGTGGCTGATCCTGCCGGCGCTCGCCGTGGTGTACGCGTGCTGTGCGCCGGTCGGGCTGCGCAAGCGGTTCGGGCAGCTGCTGCTCGCCGGGCTGGCGATCGTGGTGTCCGGCGGCTGGTGGGTGGCGATCGTCGAGCTCTGGCCGGCGTCCTCGCGGCCGTACATCGGCGGCTCGCAGACCAACAGCTTCCTGGAACTGACCTTCGGCTACAACGGCTTGGGGCGGATCAGCGGCAACGAGACCGGCAGCGTCGGCGGAGGCGGGCGCGGCCCGGGAGGCGGGGGTGGTGGCGGTGGCGGCTGGGGCGAGACGGGCATCACGCGGCTGTTCTCGTCCGACATGGGCGGGCAGATCTCCTGGCTGCTGCCGGCCGCGCTGATCCTGCTGGTGGTGGCGGTGGGGCTGCTGTGGCGGGCCCGTCGTACGGCCGCCGGCAGCCTGCCCGCGGCCGCCGAACAGGCCGGGGGCGATCCGGCCGCCACCGCGGGCTCCCCGGCCTCTCAGGGCGGTCTCGCCATGGCGTCTCCGACCGGCCCGGCTGCGACTTCCCCCGTCGGTCTCGCCGCGGCCTCTCAGGGCGGTCTCGCCATGGCGTCTCCGACCGGCTCGGCTGCGACTTCCCCGGCCGGTCTCGCCGCTGAACAGGCCGGTCAGCGGGCCGAGTTCCTGGTGTGGGGCGGGGCGCTGCTGATGACGTTCACGACGTTCAGCTTCATGTCCGGGATCTTCCACCAGTACTACAACATCGCGCTGGCCCCGTACATCGCGGCGCTGGTCGGTATGGGCGCGACCCTGCTGTGGCGGCGCGGCGGGCGGCTGGCGTCGGTCGCGCTGGCGGTGACGGTCGCGGTGACCGCGGCCTGGTCGTACGTCCTGCTGAACCGCTCGCCCGAATGGCTGCCGTGGCTGCGCTGGACGGTGCTGGCGTTGGGGGCGCTGGCGGCGGTCGGCCTGCTGACGGGCGTACGGAAGACGGCGGCGGCGAACCAGCAGACAGGGGATGCCGCGAGCGAATGGGAGGGGGCGAGCGAGTGGGAGGCGGCGCACCAGCAGGAGGCGGCGTCGGTCCATGGGGGAGTGGTGGCCCGGCCGGCCGTCGCCCGGCGGGTCGCCGTCGTGGCCGCGGGGCTGGGGGTGGTCACGGCGCTGGCCGGGCCGGTCGCGTACACGCTCGACACCGTGAACACCCCCAAGGGCGGGTCGATCATCACGGCCGGGCCTACGGTGCGCGGCAGTATGGGCGGGCCGGGCGGTGGCTTCCCCGGGGGCCGGGGGCGCATATGGCGCGGCAACAACGGCGCGATGCCGGGCGGCGGCACCCAGGTCGGGGCCCCCGGAGCACCTGGAGCCGCCGGAGCGCCCAGTGGCCCCGCAGCTGGTGCCCCCGGAGCGCCCGGTACCGCGGCCGGTCGCCTGCCCGCCGTACCGGGAGTGACGGGCACGGGCACCGGTAAGGGCAGCATGCGCGGTGGCGGTATGCGCGGTGGCATGGGCGGTGGCATCGGCGGTCTCCTCAACGGCAGCAAGGTGAGCGCCCGGGCCAAGGCCCTGCTGGAGAAGGACGCCGATGACTACACCTGGGCCGCCGCGGCCATCGGTTCGCAGAACGCCGCGGGCTACCAGCTGGCCACCCAGAAGCCGGTGATGTCGATCGGCGGCTTCAACGGCAGCGACCCGTCGCCGACCCTCGCCCAATTCAAGAAGTACGTCGCGGAAGGGAAGATCCACTACTTCATCGCGGGCGGCCGGGACGGCTTCGGTGGCACCGGTTTCCCCGGTGGCCTCTTCCTCGGTGGCCGCGGTGGTCTCGGTAGCCCCGGTGGCCGCGAGCGGATCGGCGGTTTCGGCGCCGGTGGCGGTGGCGTACCTGGCGGCCCGGGCGGAGGCGGACAGGGCCACTCGTCCAAGATCAGCTCCTGGGTCGAGAAGACCTTCAAGAAGGTCACGGTCGGCAGCGCCACCTTCTACGACCTGACGAAGCGGGCCTGACCAGGGCCGCAGAGGGCCTGATCAGCGGCTCAGTAGAGCGACCACCCAGTACGGACGCCCGGAAGCACCGCTGTGAAGCTGCGCCCCGGAAGCAGACCCCCGGAAGCAGCGGCCAGAAGCAGCGGCCCGGAATCGGACACCCAGGGCAGCAGCCGCCCGGAAGTAGATGCCCGTAAACGGGCGGCTACGCCCCACCCGGCCGGCCGAAAACAAATGTACGGCGTATAACCCTCCCTGTACGGTGTATGGCGACCGCTCGCACCGTACAGGGAGCCCGTATGCCGTCCCCCGTGGCGTCCGACGCCGCAATCACCACCCTCCAGCCGCCGGGCCGTCCCGCCGCCCGCTGGCTGATCCTGGCCGTCATCTGCCTCGCCCAGCTCACGGTCGTCCTCGACAACACCGTCCTGAACGTCGCCATCCCCTCCCTCACCAAGGACATGGCCGCGACCACCGCCGACGTCCAGTGGATGATCAACGCCTATTCGCTGGTCCAGTCGGGGCTGCTGCTCACCGCCGGCAATTCCGCCGACCGGTACGGCCGTAAGAAGATGCTCGCCGTCGGCCTGGTGCTGTTCGGCGTGGCGTCGCTCGGGGCCGCGCTCGCCCAGTCGCCGGGCCAACTGATCGCGGCCCGGGCCGGTATGGGCGTCGGTGGGGCGCTGCTGGTCACCACCACGCTCGCGGTCGTCATGCAGATCTTCGACGACGAGGAGCGCCCCAAGGCGATCGGCATCTGGAGCTCGGTCAACTCCCTCGGCTTCGCCGCCGGCCCGCTGATAGGCGGTGCGCTGCTCGACCACTACTGGTGGGGTTCGCTGTTCCTGGTCAATCTCCCCGTCGCCGTCGTCGCGGTGGCGGCCGTCGTCACCCTCGTCCCCGAGTCCAAGAGCCGCGACGGTGAGTTCCCGGACCTCCTCGGTGCCGTGCTGTCCATGATCGGGATGGGCGGGGTGGTCTTCGCGATCATCTCCGGACCGCACGCCGGCTGGCTCTCCGGCCAGGTGCTGATCTCGGCCGCCATCGGGGCCGCCGGCCTCGCCCTCTTCGCCGGATGGGAGCTGCACACCCCGCACCCGATGCTGGACATGCACTTCTTCCGGAACCGCCGGTTCATCGGCGCGGTCTCCGGCGGCATCCTGGTCGCCTTCGGGATGGGCGGCTCGATGTTCCTGCTCACCCAGCACCTCCAACTGGTGCTCGGTTACGGCCCGTTGGACGCCGGGCTGCGGATGGCGCCGCTCGCCGTCACCGTCATCCTGATCAACTTCACCGGCCTGGGCGCCCGTCTGATGCCGAAGTTCGGCACCCCCGGCATGATCATCACCGGGATGTCGCTGCTCGCCGCCGGACTCGCCGCCATATCGGTGCTCGGCGGGCACAGCTACGGCGGCATGCTCACCGGCCTGATCGTGATGGGCCTCGGCGTTGCGCTCGCCATGCCGACGATGGCCAACGCGATCATGTCCGCCATCCCGCCGGCCAAGGCCGGGGTGGGCGCCGGGGTCAACGGCACGCTGATGGAATTCGGCCAGGGCCTGGGCGTCGCCGTTCTCGGCGCCGTCCTCAACTCCCGCTTCACGGCCCTGCTCCCGCTGGCGGCCGCGGGCGCCGGCTCGCTCTCCGCGGCGCTCGCCCGTACGGACACCGCCGCCGAACGCACCGCCGTCCAGGACGCCTTCTCCTCCGGCATCGGCACCAGCCAACTGGTCGGCGCGGCCGCGGTGTTCCTCGGCGGGCTGCTCGCCGCCGTACTCCTGCGCCGGGCGGAACGTGCCGGCCAGGAGCAGCAGACTGCCGCAGCGCAAGGGGTACAAGAGGTGCAAGGGGCGCAAGGGCTAGAAGAGACGCAAGAGATGCAAGGCGCACAGGGTTCACAGGGTTCACAGGACTCACAGGGCGTGCAAGGAGCTCCAGGGGCATCGTCGGAACCGGGGGCACCGATGGCACCGCAGGCGCCGGGGACGCCGCCGCCCGGACCGGAAGCGGCCACCGCGGCCGCGGAATAGCATCGACAGTGCAGAAGATCGTTGAACGCCGACGTACAGCTGACCGTCGTACGCCGACGCGCAGCAGACCGTCGTACGCCGACGTGCAGGTAGAAGACCACTGAACGCCGACGTACAAAACGAGAACGCCGATGTGCGCACGGGAACGCCGACGTGCCGCACGCGAAGGAGAAGAGGACGGACGCCATGACCGCGACCAACGGCCGTGCCGGTAAGCGGCCGCACAGCGTCTGGCTGACCGAGCGCCCCCCGCTCAAGCGCAAGGCGGAGCAGCCGGCCGGACTCGACCTCGACAAGATCGTCGGGGCGACCGTCCGGCTGCTGGACGACGAGGGGCTGACGAGGTTCTCGATGCGCCGGCTCGCCGCCGAGCTCGGCGTCACCGCGATGTCCGTCTACTGGTACGTCGACACCAAGGACGATCTGCTGGAGCTGGCCGTCGACGCGGTGGCCGGCGAACTTCCGCTGCCCGACGAGTCGGAGGCCGGGGCCGACTGGCGTGAACAGCTCCGGATCCTCGCCACCGGCTACCGCGACATGCTGCTGCGCCACCCCTGGGCGGCCCGGCTGCTGGCCGAGTTCATCAACATCGGGCCGCACTCGACCGCGTTCTCCAACGCCACCCTGCGGGTGATGGGGCGCAGCGGCCTGGACGCCGAGTGCACGTCCGGCGCGCTGGCGTCGCTGTTCCACTTCGTCTACGGCTTCGCGACGATCCGGGCGACGCACGAGGCGCGGTGCCGGGCCGCGGGCATCAGCCTGGACGACTACTTCGAGCAGGTCGTCTCGGCCATCTCGGGCCGCCCGGAGTTCGCCGAGACCATGGAGCTGTCCAGCCGGGCCGACCACGTCCGTACGGGCCGGTCGGCCGCGGCGATGCTGGACCGGGACTTCGCCTTCGCACTCGACCTGCAGATCGCGGGCATCGAGGCCATGCGGGGCGGGACGGGGGCCCGGGGCGAGGGGTGACTCGGCGGGGGCCCGGGGAGGGGTGATCTGGGCGGGGCGAGGGCGCCGGGCGAGGGGCGCCGGGCGAGGAGCCCCGGGGCCCTAGGGGGCGGGCGAACAGATCCCCTAAGGGGCGACAGCACCCCCTGCGGGCCCACAACGCGGCGCACCCGCCAGCCATTCCCGCCCCGCCACACTCCCTCCCCCCCCCGCCACCGGCTCAAGCCATCGGCAGGTTCTCCCCCTGCACCGCCTGGATGTCCAGTTCGACCTTCAACGTGGTGCCGATCGCGGCGATGCCGGCGGCCACGACCTGGTTGTAGTTCATCTTGAAGTCCTCGCGCCGCAGTTCGGCGGTGGCGCGGAAGGCCGCGCGGACGCCGCCCCACGGGTCGGGCCCGGTGCCGAGGTAGCTCAGGTCGAGGTCCACCGGCCGGACGACACCGTGCAGGGACAGATCACCGTGCACGGTCCAGCGGTCCGGGCCGGCCGGTGACAGTCCGGTGCTGCGGTAGGTGATCTCCGGGTACACCTCGACGTTGAGGAAGTCCTCGTTGCGCAGGTGCCCGTCCCGCATGCCGTTGCCGGTGTCGATCGACGACGCCTTGATGACCGCGTCGACCCGCGACCTCGCCAGGTCCTCACCGATCTCGATACGGCCGCTGAACTCGGTGAACCGGCCGTGCACGCTGGAGATCCCCAGATGCTGGGCGACCGCGCCCACCGTGGAGTGCATCGGGTCGATGGTCCAGGCGCCGGGCGGCGGCAGCTCGGCCCCGCCCTGCCGGGCCAGCACGACGTTGCCCACCTCCATCCGGCCGCTCGCGGTCACGATCGCACTGGAGGCGACCGGCGCGTAGCCGACGGCCGTCACGATGACCGTGTACGGGCCGGCGGGCAGCGGCGCCTCGCTGCGGACGGCGCCGTCCTCGTCCGCCGCGGCACGCAGCACCTGCGTGCCCGTCATGTCGGTGACGGTCAGCACGGCGTGCTGCACCGCCCAGCCGTCCCGTGTGCGGACCTGCGCCCTTACGCCCGCAGCTCCCGCGCCCGTCGAAGTCATTGCCTCTCCCGTGTGTTGCTGGTGGTGCCCCGGCTCCGCGCTCCGGCTGGGCCGGGAGCTCGGGGGAGTGTCGGACCCCGGCGGCGGTGTGCAGGCCGTCCCCTGCCTGTGCGCCACACCGCCGCCGGAGCCCTGGGGTCCGGTCCGGGACGCGCCTCCGCTCACCGCGCGTCCCGGCCCGGGGTCTTGCTGCCCGGGTTCCTCCGTGGCCATTCCGTACGGGCCAGGGCCCCGGGTTGCTCCATCGCCATTCCGTACGGGCCCCGGGTTGTTCCGTAGCCATTCCGTACGGCCCCCGGGCCCCGGGCCCCGGTCAGTCCCCGGGCCCCGGCCCCCGGTAAGCCCTTGGGCCCCGACGCCCGGTCAGTCCCAGGCCCCGTCCCCCGGTCAGTCCCCGGGGTGGGCGAGCTGGACGTCGTAGCCGTCGACCCCGCGGGCGTCGATCGCGAGACCGGTGGCCACCGGCGGGTAGCCGCTCGCGATGACCGTGTAGTCACCGGCGTCCAGGTCGGTGAAGGCGTACGCGCCGTCCTCGCCGGTGGTCGAGGTGGCCACGACGTTGCCGGCCGCGTCCACCAGCGTCACCCGGGCGTCGGACAGCGGGTGGCGGTCCGCACCGGCCCGTACGACGCCCTGGACCCGCGCGCCGGACAGCAGCTCGACCTCGATGCGGGTGGTGCCCTGGCCGCCGACCTCGACCGGCAGCGCGGCCGGCCGGTAGCCGGTGGCGTTCACCGCGACCGTGAAGGTTCCGGGGGCCAGTTCGTCGAAGGAGAAGTGACCCTCGGCGCCGGTCCTCCCGGTGGCCAAAACCTCACCGCGCACATCGGTCACGACGACCATGGCGTCCGCCACCGGCTCGCCGGTGACCGCGCTGCGCACCTGGCCGCCGAGGCCGCCGGTGCCGCTGAGCAGGATGTCGTAGCCGTACGGCTGGTCACCGACGACGACGGTGGAGGCCTGCGGCTGGTGCCCGTCGGCCGCCGCGATCAGCACGTACGAGCCGGCGCCGGGGGCGTTCAGCACGTACGAGCCGTTGGCCTGGGCGACCGCGCGGCCGAGCTGACGGCCGCCGAGCGAGATCAGCGTGACCGCGGAGCGCGGAACGGGGTGGCCCTCCGCGTTGCGCACGAAGCCGTGGAGGGACGGCCCGGCGGGGACGGCGTCGCCGCCACCGGCCGAGGCGAAGCCCTGCAGCGGCTGCCCGGCCGGCTGCGCCCACGAGGGGGTGTGGCCGCCGTCGTCCGAGGTCACCGGGGCCGCGCCGACCAGGGCCGGCTCCCGCTCCGCGACGGGACCGGCCCCCGCGCCGGCCTGCAGCGGAAGAGCCGCCTCCAACGAGTTCGCCTCCGACGGGTTCGCCGCCGTCACCTCCGGCGAGTTCACCTCCGAAGAGTTCGCCGCCGGAGCCGCGCCCGCGCCGCTCCGGGTGTCCTGGGAGCCCTCCGAGCTCTGGGCCAGTCCGCCCCGCGTCTTCAACGCGACCTCCTTGATGAACAGGGTGACGAGGAAGGCGAGCAGCGCGCAGGGCGCCGCGTAGAGGAACACATCGGCGACACCGTGGCCGTAGGCGCTCTCCATGACGGTGCGCAGCGGCGCCGGCAGGGCGTCCAGGTCCGGGATGCCGCCGCCGCTCTTGGCGGCGCCGTGCGCCGCGGCCTTGGCGGCCTTGGGACCGAGGTCGGCCAGGCCGTCCTTGACGTAGTGGGTGACGCGGTTGGCGAGCACCGCACCGAGGGCCGAGACGCCCACCGCACCACCGAGGGAACGGAAGAAGGTCACGACGGACGAGGCGGAACCGAGGTCCGACGGGGCCACCTGGTTCTGCGTGGCCAGCACCAGGTTCTGCATCATCATGCCGATGCCGAGACCCATCAGCGCCATGAAGATCGCGATGTGCCAGTACTCGGTGTCGTAGCGGATGGTGCTCAGCAGGCCGAGGCCGGCGGTCAGCAGCACGCCACCGGAGACCAGCCAGGCCTTCCAGCGGCCGGTCTTGGTGATGATCTGGCCCGAGACCGTCGAGGAGATGAACAGGCCGCCGATCATCGGGATCGTCATGATGCCGGACATCGTCGGCGACTTGCCGCGCGCCAGCTGGAAGTACTGGCTGAAGAAGACCGTGCCGGTGAACATCGCGATACCGACGAACAGCGAGGCCACCGACGCCAGGGTGATCGTCTTGTTGCGGAACAGCCGCAGCGGGATGATCGGCTCCTTGGCCTTGGTCTCGACGAGGACGAAGACCGCGCCGAGCACCACCGCGCCGCCGACCATCGCGGCGGTCTGCCACGACATCCAGTCGTACTTGTCGCCGGCCAGCGTCACCCACACCAGCAGCAGCGAGACCGCCGCGCTGATGAAGAACGCGCCCGCCCAGTCGACCTTGACGCCTTCACGCTTGACCACCGGGAGCTTCAGGGTCTTCTGCAGCACGATCAGGGCGATCACCGCGAACGGCACACCCACGTAGAAGCACCAGCGCCAGCCGAGCCAGCTGGTGTCGGTGATGACACCGCCGAGCAGCGGGCCGCCGACGGTGGCGACGGCGAAGGTGGCGCCGAGGTAGCCGCTGTACCGGCCGCGTTCCCGCGGCGAGATCATCGCGGCCATCACGATCTGGGCCAGGGCGGACAGACCGCCCACACCTATGCCCTGCACGACACGGCAGGCGATCAGCATGCCCGTGTTCTGCGACAGACCGGCGACGACCGATCCCGCGACATAGATGATCAGCGCGAACTGCACCAGCAGCTTCTTGCTGAACAGGTCGGAGAGCTTGCCCCACAGGGGCGTGGTCGCCGTCATCGCCAGCAGCGAGGCGGTCACGACCCAGGTGTAGGCGCTCTGTCCGCCGTCCAGATCGTGAATGATCTCCGGCAGCGCGTTGGACACGATCGTCGACGAGAGGATGGCGACGAACATGCCGAGCAGCAGCCCGGACAGCGCCTCCATGATCTGACGGTGCGTCATGGGGGCCCCGTCGGAGGCGTGGTGATGACCGCCTCCATGCTTGGCGTGGCCGCCCCGCACACCGGCTGGTGTGGTCGTAGCCATGTGGTTCCTTTTCATCCTGCGGGTGTACGGGTGCTGAGGTCGTTACGGGTGGTGAAGTCGTGGTGGGCCCGGGTCCGGCAGTCGCCGAAGCTCGTACGGAGCCGCGCGAGCAGCTCGTTGAGGAGACCGACGTCGTCGTCGCTCCAGTCGCCGAGATACCGGGCGAGCGCGGCGGTGTAGCGCTCGGAGAGCTCCTGGAGCATCGCCGTGCCGCGCGGGGTCAGGCGCAGCAGCCGCGACCGCTTGTCCGCCGGATCGGGCTTCCGCTCGATCCAGCCACGCTCGCAGACGTGCGCGACGTGCCGGCTGGTGACGGACATGTCGATCGCCAGCAGCTCGGCCAGCTGACTCATCCGCATCTCGCCGTGCCGGTCGAGAAGGGTGAGCACGGCGGCCGAGGCGGGCGGGCACTCCTGGGGCAGGACCCGCCCCATCTCCCGCTTGACGGCCCCGATGGCGCTGAGTTGCCTGGCCAGCTCCTCGAACTGACTCTGAGCGGCCATCGGCTCCTCCACACATCCATCGCTCAGCTCGGTCGCACTTCTTCTACTTCTTTTGTTGCTTGGGGCAACCATACGCACAGTTGGTTGCTGAAGGCAAACGAATGGGTGGCATGTGCAGGCAAAACCTGGCTCAAGACCTCGCCGCGACTCCGTCAACGACCACCCGGTCCCCGGTGAGCCCTGGTTGAGTCCCTGGTGAGTCCCTCGCAAAACCCCAGGTCGGCAAGGGTGGCCGAATTGCGTCCCCCCATATCCCCACAACACGACCACATCGTTCACGAGTGGCACACCTCACGCGGGCGGCCCTCCCCAACGGCCCGCCCGCCCCCTCGTCCCGTGGTCGCCCCACACGCGCCCCAGGGGTGCCCCCGGGTCACCGGTTCGCTAGGGTCCTGCCTCATGGCGACCAACCCGCAGAACCAGGCCGACGGGAACTACGACCCGGCGGGCAGCACGCAGATGTTCCGCGCCTTCGTGGACGAGGGCGGCACCCCCCAGACCGGCGGCCGCCGCGCCCCGGCCCCCCAGCAGTCGGCCGGCCCCCGCGTGGGCCTGATCGTCGGCGTCCTCGTCGCCATCGTGGTCATCGCGGGCGCGGCGTGGCTGGCGCTGTCGTAACGAGTCGCCTTTCCTCGGTTCCGGTTCTCTGTCTTAGGAAGTTCCGGTTCTCGAGCCTTACGAAAGTTTCGGCTCTCGGTCTTACGAAGACGGGGCCCGACGGTAACGTCCGCCGGGCCCTGCCTTTTTGCCGGCTCTCGCGCCTGCCCTCGCGCTTGCTCCTTCTTGGCGCCCCTGAGCTCTTCTCTGCTGCTGGCTCGTGCGTCCGTCTCGACTCTCGACGGTCCGCAGGGCATCTCGCGGCGGTTCCTGCAGCGGTTCCCACGGCGGTTCCCATGGTGCTTCCTGCGCCGTTTCCCGCAGGGTTCCCACGGTGCTTCCCACAGCCTGTGGACACAGGACCGCAGTTCGTCGACGGACGGCTTGGCCGGCCCGGCCTTGGCTGACAGACAGCTCCGCCGGGCCCGGCCCGGCCTCCGACGGCGGGTAGCGCATCCCGTAGGCCGTCGGCCATAGGCGTGAGACCGTAGGTCGAGGTCGTACGGCGCGCGCAGGGCTCACCCCGGGCTGGCGGCTGCTGAGGCACAGCTGCCGGGGGCACCAAGGCGCAGCCGCCGGCAGCACGTGAAGACATAGCCCGGCAGAAGACATTGTCCGGCAGCGGGAGCACGTAGGGCATAGCCGAACAGATCCCGTAAGGGTCGCAGGCGCCCCCTGCTGGGGCCACAACGCGGCGGGCGGGGTCGGTATTCCCCGTGTCGGCAGGTGAATTGGCGGGGACGCCGCGTCGGCCCGGGAGTTCCGCAGCTCCTTGAGGTCGGGGATGTGGAGTTGGCGGACGTTCCCGAGCGACGGGCCGAGAGCACGGCCGGATGCCTGCCACGGCCATGAGCCCCATCAAGACGGCTGTTACGGCTGGTTATGCGCGCTCTGAACGTGGCGCGGCGGTGCCGCCCGGCGTGGTTCCGGTTCTGGTGTAGAGCACCTCGCGGCCCTGTTCCGCGGCGCGGATGAGTCCTTCGCTGACGAAGTCGAGGAAACGGGCGGCATTTTCGAGGCGGGTAGCGGCCGGGGTGCCGTGGCCGAGGACGCCGACGCCTTGCCGTGCGGTCTCGATGAACTCGTCGTTGGCCCGGGCGCTGCGGATCATCGACTGGTACCAGAGGTCGTCGTCGACGATGTAGCGCTCGCGGCGGCCATCGTTGCGTTCCCGGCGGACGAGGGCCAGGCCCTCAAGGAACGTGATCGCTTTGGAGATGGACGCCGGGCTGACCGCCAAGCGCTGGGCGAGTTCGGCGGCGGTGAGACTGCCGGTGTCGGTGGTGTAGAGGCAGCCCAGCACCCGGGCCATCATCTTGGGCAGGCCCGAGGTCATGAAGACGGTGGTGAGGGCCTCCTGGTAGTCGCGCACGGCCGCGGCGTCGCGTCCATAGGGCTGCGGGGAAGCCTGCGACCCCTGGGGCGTGGCCTGCTTGCGCCGGTGGGTGCGCTGCTGGGTGGCGCGGTGGGCCAGGTCGGCCCGGTAGCCGGTGGGGCCGCCGTTGCGGGTCACCTCACGCGTGATCGTGGAGGTCGGACGGTCCAGACGGCGGGCGATCTCGGCGTAGGCCAGGCCGTCGGCCAGCCCCACCGCGATCTGCTGGCGCTCGGACTGGGTGAGCCTGCCTCCCGGCATCACGACCCCCTTCATGCCCCACGGGTGCTCCATGGTGCTGCTCGGTGTTCTCCAACGCCTCCACCATAGCGTTCAACTTCAGTGCATTGCAACGAACGGCTATGTCATCGTTGCGTTAAGCGGGAGAGCGTTGCAATGAATATTGCGCATCTACCTGCAAGTTTGTAGTTACGAGGCAAAGATATCGTTGCGGAAATCCGGAAAGGCAACGTAGTGTTTCCATCGTTCGGAAACACCGAATCGCCACCACAAGGGAGAGCACGATGCAGAAGTTCGACACCCCGGCCCCGATCTCCGCCGTCCTGAACATCCCCGCAGGACGCGTCCAGTTCATCGCCGCGGACCGGACCGACACCGTGGTCGAGGTCCTGCCCGCGAACGCCTCGAAGAGCCGCGACGTGAAGGCAGCGGAGGAGACCACGGTCGAATACGCCGACGGAGTCCTGCGGATCAAGAACGCGGCGAAGAACCAGTACCTCGGACCGTCCGGATCCATCGAGGTGACGGTCAAGCTGCCCACCGGTTCCCGCGTTGAGGCCATGGCGGCCAGCGCCGAACTCCGCACCATCGGCCGCCTCGGCGACGTCGCTTTCGAAGGCGCCTACAGCCAGATCAAGTTGGACGAGGCCGCGAGCGTCCGTCTCACCGCGGTCGACGGCGATGTCGAGGTCGGCCGGCTGGGCGGCGCCTCGGAGATCAGCACCGCACGGGGCGACATCCGGATCACCGAGGCCATGGGCGGCACGGTCGTACTCCGTACCCAGTCCGGCGACATCACCGTCGGCGCCGCCGCCGGCGTCTCGGCCGCGCTGGACGCCGGTACCGCCTACGGCCGCATCAGCAACGCCCTCAAGAACAACGGCACCGCCGATCTCGACATCCGCGCCACCACCTCCCACGGCGACATCACCGCCCGCAGCCTCTGACCCGCCTCGTTCAGGGGAGCGCCTTCAACACCAACGCCACCAACGCCCACATCAACACCACCAACAACAGCGCCAACGCCAACACCAACGCCAACAACGCCAACCCGGCCATCGGGCGAACGAGCTGCGCACGCCGTACGGCGACAACACCGTCTGACCTGCCCCAAGGTCATGGGCAGCCGCAACCGGACCCTGACCACCGGCGGGCCCACCGGGCCGAACTCGCGAACGCCAGGGATGCCCCGCCGGGAAGGCATCCCACAGCGAACACAGCCCGGCCGCCGCACGGGACGCCCTCGCCCGCCGCCCCGCACGTGCTGCCCGCCAACGCTCACGCCCACGGCCACGCCCTCGGCGGCACGGCCGGCAGCACCCCAACGATCCCCCCCGGGCAGCCACACCCTCACCGCAACAACCACCCACGCACCCCACAAGGAGCACAGCCATGTCCCTCACCCCCACCGGGCAGGACCGTCCGGAGCTGCAGAAGGCCATCGAGGAGATCGTCGATTCCGGCTTCGCCGGGGTGCAGCTGCGCGTGAACGATGAGCGAGGCGAGTGGACCGGCAGCGCCGGGGTGCGCCAGTTGGGCGAGAGTGCCAAGCCGCCCACCAACGGGCACTTCCGGATCGGCAGCACCACCAAGACCTTCACCGCGACCGTGGTGCTGCAACTGGTGGCCGAGGGCAAGATCGGGCTGGACGCCCCGGTGGACGACTACCTGCCCCGGTTCGGGCTGGACCGGCGGATCACGGTGCGCATGCTGCTGCAGCACACCAGCGGGCTGTTCAACTACACCGGCGAGTACTACGCCGACGGGACGGTCGTGCCGGGGATCCCCTGGCAGGGCCAGGAGTACGTGGACAACCAGTTCCACACCTACGACCCGGACGAGCTGGTCCGGCTGGCGTTGTCCAAGCCGGCGCGGTTCGAGCCGGGGACGGACTGGAGCTACTCCAACACCAACTACGTGCTGGCCAAACTGCTGGTCGAGGAGGTCACCGGCCGCTCGTTGGCCGAGGAGATGCAGCGGCTGATCCTGCAGCCGCTGGGAATGTCGGGCACCGTAGTGCCGGGCGCCTCGCCGGAGATCCCCGAACCGCACGCGCACGGCTACTACCGGTACGAGGACGCCGGCCAGTGGAAGGTGGTCGACGTCACCCGCTTCAACGTCTCCTGGATCTCCGCCGCCGGTGACATGATCTCGACCACCGAGGATCTCCACACGTTCTTCTCCGCGCTGATGAGCGGCAGGCTCCTGCCGGACCCGCTGCTGGCCGAGATGCGCACACCGCACCCCAAGAGCGGTGACCACCACTACGGCCTGGGGCTGTTCCGGGAGGAGACGGACGGCGGCACCATCTTCCACCACAACGGCGGCTTTTTCGGGTGGGCTGCGCTGATGTACGGCACCCCCGACGGCAGTAAGACCCTGACCGCCTCGCTGACCACGGGGGACGCCGAACTCGACTTCGCCGCCACGGCCGAGGCGTTCAAGAAGGCGCAGCAGAGACTCGTCAGGGAGGTGTTCTGCAACGGACAGGCCAAGTCGGCGCATGAGGCTCACAAGGCTCATGAAGCGAACGAGGCAAGCAAGACGGACGAAGCGAGCAAGGCGAACGAGGCAAACGAGGTGGCTCAGCCGACGGGCTGAACCGCTTAACCGGGCCACGCCGAACTCACTGACCTCGGCGTGGCCCGGTCACGTGAGCCGCTCACCCGTAGGCCAGGGGCGCGAGGTCCGGCGGGGGGGGAGGAGGAGCAACCGCCCGGCACGACTTGCGCTTTCCGCTGCGTCAACTTCTACGTTCGTTCTCGAGGCCGGAGAGACCGGCCCGGCGATGAAAGGGCACGGCCATGGCCTGGTCGATCGCAGAGGTGGCCCGGATGTCCGGGGTGACCTCCCGGACCCTGCGGCACTACGACGACATCGGCCTGCTCGTGCCCGCGTACACCGGGAGCAGCGGCCACCGCTACTACGAGGAGGCCGAGCTGCTGCGCCTGCAGCAGATCCTGCTGATGCGCGAACTGGGCCTGGGACTCCGCGACATCGCGACGGTCCTGGAGCGCCAGGTCGACCAGGTGGCCGCGCTGCGCGCGCACATGCGCAGGCTCGCGGCCGAACGGGACCGGCTCGATGCGCTGGTCCGCACGATCGGCCGCACCATCGCCGAACTGGAGGATGACAAGGACACGGACACCATGGAAAAGATCAGCAGCCCGGAGAACCTGTTCGTCGGCTTCGACACCGCTCGCCATGAGGAGACCGCCGGCGAGCAGTGGCCCCACCAGGCCCAGCAGTCCGGGCAGTTCGCGGCCACGGTCAGCGAGGCGGACATGGAGGCCATGCAGCGTGCGGCGACCGCCGCGATGGTCCGCATGGCGGAGTTCCTGCAGGCCGGCACGCCGGTGACCGACCCGGCGGTACAGGCCGAGGTCGAGGCCCACTACCAGGGCATCTGCCGGATGTGGACCCCGAGCGCGGCCGCGTTCAAGGCCCTCGGCCAGACCTACGTCGACGACCCGACGTGGCGCGCGGCCTACGACCGGGTCGCCGCCGGCCTCGCCGAGTACCAGCGGGACGCGATGGCGGCCTACGCCGACGCCAGGCTCAACTGACCGTCCACCGAACCGTCCGCCCACTGAGCCGACCGCCCATTGAACTGACCGCCCACTGAGCCGATCGCCCGCCGAGGCGACTGCCCAGTGAGCTGTCCGGCCACTGAGCTGTCCGGCCACGGGGCTGACGGCCCGTCACCGACTGACTGGGGGCTGCAGACCCCGGCAGTCGGGCACCACCGGAACCCCTCCCCGGAGCGTTGCACTGTGATACCCACTCACTGGATCCGCCACCACCGCCGAGAGGACAACGAACTCCTCGGCTATCTACGCCCCGTCGAGGCCGCCCCGGGCCGGTTCGTCCCGGTCACCCTCTTCGGCCACCCGCTCGCCGACCCGAGCGCAGAAGAACACGCCCGCCGATGCCTGGACCACACCGGACTCGACTACCTGGCCCAGGACTGGCTCCTGTCCCTGCCCGACCACCCTGAACCCGTGGCCGTCCAAATCGTCGAGGCCACCCCGCAGCAAGTACGGGTGAAGAACATCGACTATGGCTACCCGGACGCCAACATCGGCCACATCTTCGTCCTCGACGTCCCCGTCACCGGACAACTCCACCCACGCTGACGCGTGCCGGCTGCCAGCCTGACGGGTGCTGCTGGGCCCCTTAAGGCATAGGCGAACAGATCCCGTAGGGGACGCAGGCACCCCTTGCGGGCCACAACGTGGCGGCAAGGGGCGGTATTCCCGGGGTGGGAGGGGCGATATCCCCGGGGGCGGAGGGCGGTATTCCTAGACAATTAAGGGAGTTGAGTCGGCAGCCCAGGTGTGCGACAGCCGTGTGAGGCTTACGGACAGCCGTGTCGCGGGCATACAACGGCCGCTCCGCTCCAGCTAGACGAGAGCCGTGTCTGGCTTACGACACCTGCTGTGGGCAAACGACGACCGCGCCGACCGTGTGAGGGCACGGCCGGCGCGGCGGATGGGGGGTGGCGTCGAGGTGGTGGGGGGGTGGCGTCGAGAGGGGCGGGGGCGTTGACCCGGCTGATGTAGGTGCCGGGGTGGGTCAGGCGGCGTTGACCGGGTTGACGTAGGTGCCCGGGTGGGTGGCGCCGGACTGGTCGAGGAGGGCGCCGCCGTAGGGCCACTTCAGCTGGAAGTGCTGCTTCTCGTTCGGCGGGGTGACCAGCACCGTGCCCGGCTTGATCTTCCTGTCCCCGGAGTTGACCGACGGCAGGAAGGTGATGGTGAAGGCCGTCGTCCCGCCGGGCCTCAGCGTCACGGGCGTCGACTTCTTCGAGGAGCGCGGCAGGTCGATCGACCCGCCGTCGTTGGCCTTGATCTGCACGCCGGGGAAGCCGCTGATCCTGCAGGCGCTGCGACCGGTGTTTTTCAGCCACACGGTGACGTTCTGCTGCGCGTCGTTGTGCATGTCCGGGACGCCGCCGCCCGACGAGCCCCAGCCGGCCTGCAGGCTGCCGGTGGTGCACCGGGCCGAGGAGCCGGCCTTCGAGGAGGTCTGCGAGGCGGAGCCGCCGCTGCCGCTCGTACCGGAACCGTTCTTGCCGGTCTGCGAGCCGCCGCCCGACGTCGTACCGGAGCCCTGTCCACCGGACGACCCCGACCCCGACCCCGACCCTGACGAACCACCCGTCCCGGCGGACGAACCGGCGGACGACGCGGGGCTCGGGGAGCCCGCGGGATCGGCCTTGGGCGAGTTGCCCTGACAGGCGGTCAGCGCCAGCGCGGCGACGGCGATCACGCTGGCGGCGGCGGCCTTGCGTCCGCGGCGGAGCATGGTGTGGTGCGACATCGGGAGTCCCCCTGGCTGCATCGGTGCGGTCACGGCCCGTCTGTCGGCCCGCTGACATCAATACGGTCGCGGTCCGTCCTTCGGCCCGCTGACACCAGACTCCCGGCGCACGCTGTTGATCAGCTAACACCTGGCTAACGTCCGGACGGCAGCAGTCACGGCAGCAGGCACGGCGGCAAGCACGGCAACAGGCGCAGCAGCAGGCACGCAGCAGCCACGACAGCAGCCAGCGCAACAACGGAGGGGGCGGCCCCCCGGGCGGGGGCGGCCCCCCCCCCCCCCCCCCAACATCGAAGAAGGAGTTTAAAAACATGACCGGGCCCCCCAAATAGGACAGTTAAAAAAAGTTGTAGGCCGATAAAGGAAA
>NZ_JBHWDV010000003.1:0-74406 GCF_042734445.1 Streptomyces sp. NPDC059649 | reverse complement strand
GCGGGGGGGCGGGGGCGGGCTGGGGGCGGGCGGGCGTGTTGTGGGGGGGGGGCGCCGGGGCGGGGGGCGGGGCCCCCCCCCTCCCGCCCACCACTTACGTCTTACGTCTTATGTCGCGTCCGCCGCGGCCTGCAGTGCGGCGATGTCGATCTTCTTCATGCCGAGCATGGCCCTCATGGCGCGGGCCGCCCGCTCCTGGTCCGGATCGTTCAGCAGCTCCGCCATACCGCCCGGCGCGATCTGCCAGGACAGCCCGTACCTGTCCTTCAGCCAGCCGCAGGGGCCCTCCTCGCCGCCCTCGGAGAGTCTGGACCAGTAGTAGTCGATTTCCTTCTGGTCGGCACAGTCGACCATGAGCGAGATCGCTTCGGTGAAGGTGAACTCCGGGCCGCCGTTGATCGCGACGTACGGCTGACCGTCGAGCTCGAACTCGACGGTCAGGACGGTGCCGGCCTCGCGCGGGCCCGCCTCGTTGTAGTGCGTGACATTGGTGATCTTCGAGTTCGGGAATACCGAGCAGTAGAACTCGGCGGCCTCCTTGCCCTGGGTGTCGAACCAGAGGTTGGGAGTGATGCGAGGCATGACGATCTCCTGCGGGTCTGCGGGTCTGCGGGTCTGCGGGTCTGCGGGCTGGGGCCTGAGGGTCTGCGGTCCGCCGGGTCGCCGTGCGCGGTCGGCGGTCCGCGGTCCGCGGTCGGCCGTTGTGTCGTGCGTTACCTGTATCGACCGTTGCACCGGCCGCTACGCCTCGCCATCCGGGCGGAAATTTCCACGAGCCGCCTCACGAGCCCCACATGCGTACGACGCGCCAACATGCCTACGACGCGCCCCACGTGCGTTACGCGCCCCCACCCCGCGCGTTACGCCCCCGCCCGCGAGCTACGCGCCCCTGCGAGCCAGGCGTCCCTGCGTGTTGAGTGCCTGCCCTGCGAGTTACGCGTGCCACGCGAAGGTGATGTCCCTGGTGTCGAGGTGCATACCCAGCGGCACCCGCCAGGCGTCCACGCACACCCGCCAGCTGCCGGTCTTCTTCTTGCCGCCGGCGAGGGGCAGTGGGAGCTGGTGCGTGGACGTGACGGTGGCCCAGTCGACGCCGAGGGGGCCGATGACATGGCTGCCGAACATCACCTTTCCGGTGGTGACAGGGTGGTCGCCGGTGTTGACGAAGTCGAGGCTGACCTTCTGGCACCAGCGGACGTCCGTGTCGGCCAGGACGGGGTGACCGACCAACAGACCACCAGGCGCGCCCGGTCCGGCCGGGACGCTGGGCCTGGGCGGCGCGGGGGAGCCGTGGTGCGGCGGCCGGGTGGGGTCGTTGGGCTGCGGTGCGGGCCCAGGCGGGGGCAGGGGCGTTGGCGTCCCGTGAGAGCCGGAGGAGGGAGCCTCCCAACCTCCAGCGGAGCCACCACCCGGAGAACCGCCGTCACCGCCACCGGGTCGGTCGGCACCAGGTGCTGCAGTGGAGGAGCCGGACGAGTCGGCCCCTGTGCCCGTACGACCGGAACGGGCCCCACCGCTGCCGCCCCCAGGGCTACTGCCGCTCCCAGGGCTACCGCTGCTGCCGCCACCCCCGTCGTACGGCGTCAGCTCGATGCCGCCGCGTGGCGGTACGGGGTGCTGTGGCGCCTGTCCGTCACCCGGGCCGGCCGCGCCCACCGCGACATGGCCCCGGTCCGCCGCGCTTTCGCAGCCGGTGAGCAGGACACCCAGACACAGCACGGCCGCCGAGGCGGAGGCGAGGGTCGTTGTCGTCCGTCGTCGCATCGGCACAGTGTTGCTGACGGTACGTCAGATAGGTAGGGGTGGCGCACGAAGCAAGTCTCGGTGCACGGAGGGGGTGTCGTCATCGCGCCAAGTTGCCGCGGCGGTACGGACGTTGGATGCCACCTGTCCACAGGCACACCAAGGCACACCAAGGGTGCCAAGGCATGCCAAAAGCGGGCCCCGTAGCCAGCACGGCACAGGTCCCGTCAGGGATTGCGTCTCCGGATGCGCGTCAACCGTCGGGCGCGTCAGCCATCGGACTCGCCAGCCACTAGGTGCGTCAGCCGTCGGCACGTCAACTGCCCGATTCTTCAACTGTCCGCCGAGCGGCGCGGAGCTCGTAGGCCCCTCGGCGGACCGTTCCTCAGTCGGAGATCAGGCCCTCGCGCAGCTGCGCCAGGGTGCGGGTCAGCAGGCGGGAGACGTGCATCTGGGAGATGCCGACCTCTTCGCCGATCTGCGACTGGGTCATGTTGGCGAAGAAGCGCAACATGATGATCTGGCGCTCCCGGGCGGGGAGTTTGGCCAGCAGGGGCTTGAGGGACTCGCGGTACTCGACGCCCTCCAGGGCGCTGTCCTCGTAGCCGAGGCGGTCCGCGAGGGAGCCCTCGCCGCCGTCGTCCTCGGGGGAGGGGGAGTCCAGGGAGGAGGCGGTGTAGGCGTTGCCGACCGCCAGGCCGTCGACCACGTCCTCCTCGGACACGCCCAGGCACCGGGCGAGTTCGGGGACGGTCGGGGAACGGTCCAGCTTCTGGGAGAGCTCGTCGCTGGCCTTGGTGAGGGCGAGCCGGAGCTCCTGGAGTCGGCGGGGGACCCGTACCGACCATGAGGTGTCGCGGAAGAAGCGCTTGATCTCGCCGACGACGGTCGGCATCGCGAAGGTCGGGAATTCCACCCCGCGTTCGCAATCGAAACGGTCGATCGCCTTGATCAAACCGATCGTGCCGACCTGGACGATGTCCTCCATCGGTTCGTTGCGGCTTCGGAAGCGGGCCGCGGCGTAGCGCACCAGCGGCAGGTTGAGTTCGATGAGCGTGTCACGCACGTACGTGCGCTCCGCGCAGTCCTTGTCGAGCGAGGCCAGCCGCAGGAACAGGGAGCGGGAGAGCGTGCGGGTGTTGATGGCGTCGTCGTCATGCACGTGCGGTGCGGGCGCGGGAATCGCGGGAAGCACCTTTGAGCTGCCCAGTTCTACGGACATGCCACCCCCTTGAGGTCGCGGACGGATCGCTGCGGCGTCCCGGCCCGAGGCGGACCGGGAAGTGATGCCTCCACCTGAATACCGGAGGCAGCGCTACGGCAAACGCGGTTCCCGCAGAATGTCACATGTCGGCAACACGCTGTAGCGCCTTGTCGACATATCTGTGCAGGAACGGGTCGCCCGTCCCGGTTATGCGTCGATCCTGTTTGCGGATCGCAGCCGGGCGAAGCTCCGCGACAGTAGCCGGGAGACATGCATCTGCGACACCCCCAGTTCGGCAGAGATCTGGGACTGCGTCAGATTGCTGTAGTAACGCAGCAGAAGGATCCGCTGTTCGCGTTCGGGGAGCTGCACGAGGAGGTGTCGTACGAGGTCGCGGTGCTCGACGCCGGCGAGCTCGGGGTCCTCGTATCCGAGGCGGTCCAGCAGGCCGGGGAGGCCGTCGCCCTCCTGCGCGGCCTCCAGCGAGGTGGCGTGATACGAGCGGCCGGCCTCCAGGCAGGCCAGTACCTCGTCCTCGCCGATCTTGAGCCGTTCGGCGATCTCGGCGGTGGTGGGGGAGCGGCCGTGCAGCACCGTCAGGTCCTCGGTGGCGCCGTTGACCTGCACCCACAGCTCGTGGAGGCGGCGCGGCACATGGACCGTGCGGACATTGTCTCGAAAGTAGCGTTTGATCTCGCCGACGACGGTCGGCATCGCGAAGGTGGGGAACTGGACGCCGCGGTCCGGGTCGAACCGGTCGATCGCGTTGATCAGGCCGATCGTGCCGACCTGGATGACGTCCTCCATGGGCTCGTTACGGCTGCGGAAGCGCGCGGCGGCGTAGCGCACGAGCGGCAGGTTGGCCTCGATCAGGGCGGCACGGACGCGGGTGTGCTCGGGGGTGCCGGGTTCGAGGTCGGACAGCTCGGCGAACAGCACCTGTGTGAGCGCCCGGGTGTCCGCGCTCCGGCTCTCGCGGGACGGAGCCTTGGGCGCAGTACGGGCCGTCACGGTCACGCCACCCTTCCAGTGCTCGGCGGTGCAGGGACTCGCAGTGCAGGTATCCGGCAGTGCATGTATCCGGCAAAAGCGGTCATAGCATCACAAGACATGTGCACTGTGTGCAAGCACCCCATAACGCCGTGTTGAAGAGAGAGTTGGGTGGTGAGAGGGGTGGTGAGCGGGGGTGCGGAGGGGGGTGGAGAGGGCGCGCGGCGGGCACGCGGAAGCCCCCCGCCCGCGGGGGGCGAGGGGCTCCGGTGAACGTCTGCGGAACGCGTACGGACGTGTGGGGAGGGGCTCCGGGTGAACGGGTGCGGGGCGCCGCGGCTCAGAATTCGTAGTCCGCGATCACCCAGGTGGCGAATTCACGCCACTGGGTGGCGGCCGCCTGATGGGCCGGGTGCTCGATGTACCGCTTGAGGGCGTCCTTGTCTGCCACCGCTGAGTTGATCGCGAAATCGTAGGCGATCGGACGGTCGGTGATGTTCCAGGCGCACTCCCAGAACGTCAGCTCCGGGATCTCGTCCTTGAGCGCCGCGAAGGCCCGGGCGCCGGCCTGGACGCGCTCCTCGTCCCGGGAGACACCATCGTTGAGCTTGAACAGGACCAGGTGGCGGATCACAGGGGCCTCCGTGCGGCGGGTGATCAACGGGACCGGCCGGGAAGCCGGCGGCCCTACTTGATCAGCTGGGTCATGAACTCGCCGACGCCCTGAGCAGCGGACGAGATGCCCTCGAAGCCTACTTGGACCAGCTGGGCGGCACGCTGGGGGGAGGTGATGATCGTGTACAGCACGAAGACGATGACTATGTACAACACGATCTTCTTCGCCTGCGCCATCGTCCCGTCTCCCCTGTGGCAGTCCCCTGCGGCAGTCCCTGCGGCTCCCGCGGAGGCGCGGGCGGCCGAATGCAGTCGGGCGAGTGTAACCACACGTGTTCGATCCGGGGAGCCGGGAGTACGCACAGTTCACGGGCGGCGGGGGTGGGCAGGCGTCTGATCCGGTCTCGGGGCCGGTCTTCGCTCCGGCCCTCATTGGGTTGCTGAGACTGTCCCTGTCCCTGTCCCTGTCTCTGTCCCTGCTCTTGCCCTTTCCTCTTCCTGCCCCGGTCCTTGCCCGGTCCCTGCTTCGGACCCTGATCCGGGCCTTATGGACCAAAGGCCCGTTGACGCAGGTCCTTTGCCGGGCCGTCGGGGTGGGTCCGGCAGGCACCATGAAGGCGGTGGCCCGTTGGATCTGGCAGGAATCCGCGGGCCCGGGACCAGGGCCTCGCTGCGGGGCCCACGCCGCGGCGCACCCGCCGGCGGCGTGGGCTTGGGCTTTCGGTCCGCCCCGGGGGGAGCGGCTTCCCTTGATGCCGCTTCCCCCGAACCGGCCTGCTGCCCCCGGAGCGGCCTGCTTGCCCAGGAGCGGCCCCCTCTCCCCCCCCGCGGCCCCCTCTGTTTTCCGCGTCGTCGCTCGCCCCGCTCCCGGCGCCCGCCGCGACCGCCGCCCCGCGCAACCGCCACCCGCCGTCCCCGCGTCTCTCAGCTCGTACGACGCGGCGTCCGTGCATCATGTACGCGACAGATAGACGCGCGCCGGCGCGCCGCGGCGCGGTGCGGGCGGCCGTGGGGGACGACGAAAGGACCACGGGTTCCGACGATGAAGATCGACTGGGACCGGCGTACCTGCGCTCGCCGCGGGCACATCACCTACCTCCCGACCGAGGAGCACCTCCGGCAGAACCTCCGGGCCGACACCGCACTCGGCGTGGCCTGGCGCTGTCTGCGCTGCGGCGACTTCGCGCTCGGCGAGCCGCACGGCGCGGGGCCGGCCGCCGACGCCCCGCTCGTCCCACGCGGCAAGGTCCTGCGCGACCTGTTCATCCTGCGCTTCCTGGCCGTCGAACGGGCGGTGCGCGGCGTCTTCATCGTGCTGGCCGCGGTCGGCGTCTGGCAGTTCAGCAACCGCAAGGACGCGGTCCGGCGATTCTTCGACGAGTACATCGCCGTGCTCCGCCCGGTGGCCCGGCACTTCCACTACGACCTGGACCACTCCCCGGTCGTCGGCACCATCCAGAAGACCTTCGGCTACCGCCATTCCACCCTGGTGCTGGTGGCCGTGGCACTGCTGGTCTACGCCGTCATCGAGATCGTCGAGGGCGTGGGGCTCTGGTACGCCAAGCGGTGGGCGGAGTACCTGACGGTCGTCGCGACCGCCGCCTTCCTGCCGCTGGAGATCTACGAACTCACCGAGAAGGTCAGCTGGCTCAAGATCGCCACGCTCGTCATCAACATCCTCGCGGTGCTCTACATCGCGCTCACCAAGCGGCTGTTCGGGCTACGCGGCGGCCGGGCAGCCTTCGACGAGGAGCGGCACAGCGCCTCCCTCATGGAGGTCGAGGCCTCGGCCGGACTGCCCACCACGGCCCACCACGCCTGAACGCCTGACGCCGGAACGTCTGACGCCGGAAGGCCCGAACCCGGGGGGAGCCCACCATGTCCACGCACACGCCCACGCACTCACCCACGCTCACGCGTACGCCTACGCCCATGTCCACACCCGCACCCGTGAACTCCGTGCGATACGGCTCGGGTTCGCCGCGCCCGTCCGCCGCCCGCAGGCGTACGGCGGTGGTGCTGGCGCTACTGGCCGGCCTGCTCGCCGCCGTCGTCGCACCGGCCACGGCGGCCGGCCGCACCGAGACGGTACGCACCGAGACGGCACGCACCGAGGTCGTCCGTACCGAGACTGTCCGTACCGAGGCCGTGCGCGCGGTCGCCGCCGCCCCCGTGCGGTCCGCCGCCTACGGCCACCACGGGTCGTTCCACTCGTTCCACGCATCGCACGGCTCGCACCACTCGACGCCGCACCTCAAGAACGTCTACAAGGGCAAGAAGTCCTCGTGGAAGTCGAAGGGCAAGACGAAGAAGAAGCGTGGTTTCTTCAAGAAGCTCGGCATCTTCCTGATCGTCCTCTTCGTCGTCTTCCTGGTCCTCATCGCTCTGGTGATCTGGCTGATCGTGCACTTCGTCCGTCGCGCACTGCGCGGTCGGCGCAACGACTAGCCGCCACCCCGGACATGACGAAGGCCCCGATCCGGAGAGGATCGGGGCCTTTGCCCTTGAGCGGTAGCGGTGGGATTTGAACCCACGGAGGAGTTGCCCCCTCACGCGCTTTCGAGGCGCGCTCCTTCGGCCGCTCGGACACGCTACCGAGAGAGAGCTTAGCCCACGGGGGGCCGTGCACCGAAATCGGATTCCCGGGGGCGGGACGAATGCGGCGAGGGCCAGGCGGGCACCCGGCCCCGCCGCTGGTCGGCAACCGGTTCCTCCCTGGTCGGCAACCGGTTCGTCCCTGGTCGGCAACGGGTTCCGCGCTGGTCGGCGGCGGGTTCGTCGCCGGTCAGCGGTCGCGGAAGAACGTGGTGAGCAGGGCCGCGCAGTCCGTTTCGAGGACGCCGGTGATGACCTCGGGGCGGTGGTTGAGACGTCGGTCACGTACCACGTCCCAGAGCGAGCCGGCCGCGCCGGCCTTGGCGTCGCGGGCGCCGTAGACGACCCGGTCGACCCGGGAGAGCACGAGCGCGCCCGCGCACATCGTGCAGGGTTCGAGGGTGACGACGAGGGTGCAGCCGGTCAGTCGCCATTCCCCGACTTCGCGGGCCGCCGCGCGCAGTGCGAGGACCTCGGCGTGCGCGGTCGGGTCGCCGGTGGCCTCGCGTTCGTTGTGGCCGGTGCCGAGGACGGTGCCGTCCGCGGACAGCACGACGGCGCCCACCGGGACATCGCCGGTCCCGGGGGCGCGGGCGGCCTCGTCCAGCGCCAGCCGCATCGGCGCGATCCAGGGATCGCGCAACGGGTCGGGCTGCGGGTCGGGCAGCGGAGCGGGCGCCGGGGGAGGCGGGACGTCGGGCAGCGGGCCGGAACGGGGGGCGCTCATGCCACCCAGTGTCCGTGACCGGGGCGGACGCCGGTGACCGGGCCGGGGCCGGGTGGCAGCGACTGCCGCCCCACCGGGCCCCGGACGCCTCCTCAGGACTACACGGGCTTCACGCCGGGATTCACACCGTGCCTCACACCGGGCTTCACGCCGGGCTTCCCCGGTGGCCCGGCCGGTGCGGTCCGGGCCACCGGACGTACTGGAGGCCCCGCTACCGCACGGCCTCCAGTACGTCCGTGCAGCCCAGGGCGTCGGCGATCTCCGAGAGGGCGTCGCCGTCGAGGGCCAGCAGCTGCTTCTCGTCGACGCCGAGGTCGTCCAGGAGACCGGCGTCGCCGAGCGGGCCGGCCGGGGCCGGGGTGCCGGTCTCGGTGTCCACCTCGGTCTCCGCGTCCTGAGCTCCGGGTTCGCCGTCCTCCGTCCCGTCCAGGTCGAGGCTGTCGAGGTCGTCCTCGATGGTGTCGTCCCGGCCGAGCAGTTCGTCGGTCAGCAATGACCCGTACGAGCTGCGGGCCGCGACGGCGGCGTTCGAGACGAAGATCCGGGGGTCGTCGTCGCCGTCCACCCGGACCACGCCGAACCAGGCGTCCTCCTGCTCCAGCAAGGCCACCACCGTGTCATCGTCGACCGCTGCCTCTCGGGCCAGATCGGCCAGATCGGTCAGCGTCTCCACATTGTCGAGCTCCGTATCGCTCGCTTCCCACCCGTCTTCGGTGCGCGCGAGCAGTGCGGCGAAGTACACCGTGACTCTCCCACTGGTCATAGGCGTGCCGGGCCGGGGCGGGGCGGCGTGCACGCCGGTGGTCCCGCCCCTTCGGAATCGTGGCAGAAACAACGCGTTCGCGCGGGGTCTTCGACGCTGCGTCGTGCGGAGGTTGTGAGAGATGTCGCTCACGTGCCGCAGCATTACGGGGCCCCGGGGCCTGTTCCGCTCTCAGCGGAATGCCCTCGACTACCAGCGGAAAGAGCGCATCCGCATGGCCTGGCGCATCCGCTCGGCGCGCACCCGGCGCGGCTGGACGCGGTTGCGGAGCTCCTTCGCCTCGTGCAGTTCACGCAGGAACTGCGCCCGTCGCCGTCGGCGCGCCGCCTCGCTCTGGGGGTCGGGGGCGGGGCTTTCCGGGTCGGGGGCGGGGTGGGCGCCGGTGTCGCCTCCGGTGTCGCCTCCAGTGCCGGCGCCGTCGAACGAGGCGTCGTCCGGCGCGGCTTCCCGGGCGGGGTGAGGTCCGGCTTCCCGGCCGGACTTCCGGACGCCGGGCCGGGCATTGCCGGCGTGGTCGGTGTTGCCGGCGGCGCGGATGTTGTCAGCATCGTGGGCGTCGTGGGCGTCGCGGATGTTGTCGGCGTCGTGCGTGTCGTTGGTGCTGTTGGTGTCGTCGGTCCACTGGGGGTTGGGCACGCTGCACACCACCTCGGCGAGGACTGCGCCCGAGGACGGGACGGACGATCGGGCGTACGTGCCCACTTTCCCCCGATCTGGTCGGGTGATGCCAGCCGGGCCGCGCCCTCGTGGCCGGTGGTCGGGCGGTGCACGGCGGGCACCGGGGCCCGCCGGCTCGGTTACTGTCGATGTCATGCGGATCCACGTCGTCGACCACCCGCTGGTGGCGCACAAACTCACCACTCTGCGCGACAAGCGCACCGACTCCCCCACCTTCCGGCGGCTCGCCGACGAGCTGGTCACCCTGCTCGCCTACGAGGCCACCCGGGACGTGCGCACCGAACAGGTCGACATCGAGACGCCGGTGACGGCGACCACCGGCGTGCGGCTCTCGCACCCGCGGCCCATGGTCGTCCCGATCCTGCGGGCCGGTCTGGGCATGCTGGACGGCATGGTGCGGCTGCTGCCCACCGCCGAGGTCGGCTTCATGGGCATGGTCCGCAACGAGGAGACCTACGAGGCGCACACCTATGCCACGCGGATGCCCGACGACCTGTCGGGCCGGCAGGTGTACGTCGTCGACCCGATGCTGGCCACCGGCGGCACGCTGGTCGCGGCGATCCAGGAGCTGATCAAGCGCGGTGCGGACGACGTCACCGCGATCTGCCTGCTGGCCGCGCCGGAGGGCGTCGCGGTGATGGAGAAGGCGCTGGCCGGTACGCCGGTGACGGTGGTCACCGCGGCGGTCGACGAGCGGCTGAACGACGACCGCTACATCGTGCCGGGCCTCGGCGACGCGGGCGACCGGATGTACGGCACCGCGGGCTGACCCCCTCCCCTTTCGAGCTTTCGGGCTTTTCGGTTTTTCGAGCAGTGCTTGCCGTGGAGCGCCTTTCGAGCGGCGCTTGCCGCCCAGCGCCTTTAGAGGGGCGCTTTCCGAGCAGTGATCGGGCCCCGCACCACCCGGTGGTGCGGGGCCCGATCGCGTGGCCGCCGGGCTGTGCGGCCTTCGTACGGTCAGCAGGTGGCGTCGTGGGCCGGTTCCCGGGCCGGGTGGTTCAGTACGGCCAGGGACTTGGCGGCGGCCTGCGGCGTGGCGAGGTTCTTGAAGGCGTCGCCGATGATCAGGTCGAGATCGGCGCCCTTGCGGCCGTCGGTCTTCTGCTCGGCGCCGGCGAGCTGGGTGGCGAGCACCTTCAGCGGGCCGTCGGTCGCCGCCTTGGGGCCGAGCAGTATCCCGGCGCCCTTGACCTTCTTGTCGTAGGCGGCCGGGGCGTTGCCCACCTTCCCGATCTTGAAGCCGCGCTTCTTGAGCTCGTCGGCGGTGCGCTTGGCGAGGCCGGACCGCTGGGTGGCGTTGAAGACGTTGACGGTGAGGGTGCCCGGGGCGGGCGGTTTCTGCGCGGCGGGCGTGGCCCGCACCGCGGTCTTCCGGCCGCCGTCCGGGCAGTGCTTCTTGTCCGGGGCGGCCTGCGCCGTACGGGCCCCACCCCCGAAGACGTCGATGAGCTGCAGGGTGCCCCAGCCCACCAGGCCGAGGGCGCAGGCCGTGGCGAGGAGGGTGAGGACGATCCGGCGGCGGTGGCGGGGGCGGCGCATCCGCGGATACCTGTCGCCCTTGATGCGGTACTTCCCGCCCATGCCCGGGGGCGTCAGCATGCTCATGGGCGCAGCGTAGTGCGGGTGACAGGCCATGCCTACTAGATGATCAACGCGTGGCGTGAGACCCAACCCAAAAGGGTCAATTCGGGCAGGGTGGGTTGGGTGGGGACGTGTCCGCTCGGGCGGTAAGGGTGGGTTTTTGCTTGGGGGTAGGGGTGAGCCCGGCGGGCGTGAGCGCGGTGGGGTGGGTCCGGCAGGTGTGAGCGCGGCGGGGTGGGTCCGCCGGGGGTGAGCCCGGCGGGCGTGTGCACGGCAGGTGGGTACGGCGGGGGTGGGCCGGCCGTGGCGCGGACGTGTATGGGGTGGCCGCGGTGCGGACGTGCAAGGTGGCCGGGCTGGCGCGCGGCCCGGTGGCAGTGGTGGGGTGCTGGTGGCCCGTCAGCCCAGTTCGAGGACGCGGGCGTGCAGCACCTGGCGCTGCTGGAGCGCGGCGCGCACCGCGCGGTGCAGACCGTCCTCCAGGTACAGATCGCCCTCCCACTTCACGACGTGCGCGAAGAGGTCGCCGTAGAACGTCGAGTCCTCGGCGAGCAGCGTCTCCAGGTCGAGCTGCTGCTTGGTGGTCACCAACTGGTCGAGGCGTACCGGGCGCGGGGCGACATCCGCCCACTGGCGGGTGCTCTCCCGGCCGTGGTCGGGGTACGGCCGCCCATTTCCGATGCGCTTGAAGATCACACGGAAAGCCTACCGGGCGAGCGGCACCGGGCGCAGCCATCCCGCAGCGGTGGAAAGGTGATCTTTGCCGAAAACCGGGACCGAATCCGCCGATGACCTGGTCCGGGTCCGGGCGTTCCCGGCAGGCGCATGGCCGGAAGTCGATGTCTTCCGCGGCAGGCGCCCGCCCGGAAGCCCGTGCCTGTGTCGCCATCCCCGTGGAGGCGCCGCGTGGAAGTCCGTGCCCGTGTCGCCACTCTCGTGAAGGCGCCGCACGGGAGTCCGTGCCCGTGTCGCCCCCGGAAGTGGCCCGCCTCGAAGTCCGTGCCCGTGCTTCCCCCCCCGGGAGGCGCCCGCCCGGGAGTCGAGGGGCCGGCCCCGCGTCACCAGCGCAGGGCGGCCGCCAGGCTGGGCTGCCAGTACGTGACGCGGGCGGCGTGCGGATCGACCCGGGCCGGGGCACGGTCGTCCAGGCCGACCTGGATGGGGCCGGCGTGGGCGGCCAGCGCGACCCCGAACTGCGAGACCTTCCGCCCGCGGCCGCCCGTACCGGTGGTGATCACGGCGTAGGCCGTCGCATTGGGCGCGAGGGTGGTGACGGAGCCCGGCCGGCTGCGTGCGATCACCGGTACGGCCGGCCGGCGGCCCTCGCCGAAGGTCAGCAGCGGATGGTGCGGAGTGGCGAAGTCGCAAGGCCGGTCCGCGTAGTTGGTGACCGTCAGCAGCATCCGGCGGGCCCGGTGCGGCAGCGCCCCGGCGTGGAAGCGGAGCATCTCCGGCGTGCAGACGACCCGGCCGCCCGGGCTGCGGGGCGGGCCGCCGTTCGTCACGGTCGGCGAGGCGGGGGCCGGGGAGACGGCGGTGGCCGGGTCGTCGGGCCGGTTGGCGGCGGTGCCGTGGCAGGCGGTGACCGGCGCGAGGACGGCGGTGACGGTCAGCGCCGCGGTGAGGGCCCGGCGGGCGGTGGTGAAGAGCGTCGGCATGAGGGCTCCCGGACGATGGCGTGTACCTGACCTTCCGCGCCGCCGCTGCCGATCGACTAACGCGCGGCTAATGCCCACGGGCGAGGAACGAGGGGCGGGGGGAACGAGGGGCGGGGGGATGCGGGGCGGTGGAATGCGGCTCCGAGGCACGCGGCCGGAGGGGATGTGGTTCCGAGGCGCGCGGACCGGGCGAATGACGGCTGGGCGGATGAGAGCCGAGCGACGAACGACGGTCGACCGAACGACGGTTGGGCGGATGAGGGCCTGCCGTGCGCCGTACCGACGTACGTGGACCTGACGAAAGTCGGGGGTCGTTCCTGCCGAACGGCGGCGGTTCCGGGGCCCCGCGCTCCCTAGCGTCGGCCGAAACTTCGGCCACGACCCGACGGCCACGAGCTGACGGCAACGACCCCACGGCCACGACCCCACGGCAATGACCCCACAGGCAACAACCCCACGGCGAAGGGAAACCGGCATGCCGCAGCTGACGACAACGACACGGCTCCGAGGCGGTGCAGGACCGGGAGGAACAGCAAGAGCGGCAAGAGCAGGAGGAACGGCAAGAGCAAGAGCGGCAAGAGCGGCAAGAGCGGCACGGCGGGCGGCGCGCGGGCGCCCGCCCGGCCCGGGGCGCCCGCCCGGCCTGGGGCGCCCGCCGGGCCTGGGCCACCCAACCGGCCCGCGGCGCCCACCCGGTCCGCAGGGCCCGCCCGCCCCCGGGCAGGCCGGGCGCTCCGGGCAGCGGCCCGGCGGCCGCTGGCTCTGGTGGGCGGGCGTCGGCCTTCTGATCCTCGCCGTACACAGCAACTGGCATGTGGCGCTCGCCGCCTGGCTGTTCCCCGTCTTCCTGCTGCGCTACGCCCGGCTGCGGCCCGCCCGGCGCGGACTGCTGCGCGTCGGATATGCGCTGGGACTGGGTCAGTTGGTGTGGTTGCTGTCGACGGGCCTGGTGTTCGTACCGTCCGCACTGGGCGCGTTCGCGGTGCTCGCGCTCCTCCAGACATCGGCGTTCGCCGCCGACCGGCTGGTCGCCGCCCGCACCCCCTCCGCGGCCGGCACCCTGGTCTTCCCCACGGTCCTGGTCTGCGGCGAGTACCTCTTCACCCGTCTCGTCGACTTCGGCGACTACGGCCTGCTCGGCTTCACCCAGCACGGCTTCCTCCCGCTGCTCCAACTCGCCTCCGTCACCGGCGTCTACGGCATCAGCTTCGTCCTCGCCTGGACCGCCTCGACGGCCCACTGGGCGTGGCAGCGCGGCTTCCACGGGCGGGAGATCCGGCGTGGCGCACTGGTGTGGGCCGCGGTGCTCGCCGTCGTCCTGGCCGCCGGCGGCGTACGGCTGCTCTTCTTCCCGCCGACGACGAAGACCGTACGCATCGCGGGCATCAGCGCCGGCCGCGCCGCGGAACGGGCCACCGAGCGGGCGATGCGCGCCGGCGGCCTGCAGCCGTACCGGCCGCGGCAACTGGTCCGGGCCGCCCCCGAACGGGTCCGCGCGGCGCTGGCCCCGGTTGCCGACGACCTGGTGGCGAGCACCGAACGGGAGGCACGGGCCGGGGCCCGCATCGTGGTGTGGCCGGAGACCCAGGCCGGGGTCCTCGCGGCCGACGAGCGGCGGCTGCTCGGCCGGATCGCCGCGATCGCCCGGACCCACCACGTCCATGTCGACGCCGCCTACGAACTCTTCGTCCCGCAGGCCCCTTACGTACGGAACGTCGCCGCACTGGTCACCCCGGACGGCAAGGTCGCCTGGACGTACGACAAGACCCACCCCACCCCCATGGAGCGGATGCGGCCCGGCAAGGGGGACGTACCGGTCGCCGCCTCGCCGTACGGGCGGCTGGCGAACGTGATCTGCTACGACGCCGACTTCCCCGCCCTGATGCGGCAGGCGGCCGACAAGGAAGCCGCCCTGGTCATGGTGCCGGCCAACGACTGGCCCGGCTTCGACGCGCTGCACGCCCAGCGGGCCGTCCTCCGGTCCGTCGAATACGGCTACGCCATGATCCGGCAGTCCGTGCACGGCGTCGCCACCGCCGTCGACCACCAGGGCCGCGTCCGCTCCACGGCGGACTACTTCACCGCGGACCGGCAGACCCTCGTCGCCCAACTGCCCGTTCAGCCGCGCACCGAGACGGTCTACGGCGCGGTCGGCGATGTGTTCACCCTGCTCTGCGTGGTCGGCACGCTGCTCGTGGTGGCGCTGGGAGTGGCCGGCGGGCGGGCCGTACCGCTGCTCCGCGGCGGCTCCGGAGGCTCGGTGCGCGGCGCCCCGGACGGCTCGCCGTCCGGCCCCGGCGAGGCGGCGGGCCCGGACGTCCTGCCCGGGGTGGTGATGCCTGGTGACGCACCGTCGGGGGCGCCACTGCCCGGGAAAGTACGGCTGGGGGAGGGGTACGCGGAGGGCCCGCCCGGCGACGGCCCGTCCGGCCGGCCGGTGGGCGGCCCGGGGAGCGACGGCGACGGCGTCGGGCCGACCGGCCGCGGCGGCTTCGCGGGGGCCGGCCGGTCGGACGGTCCCGGGGACGCACCGGGAGCGGCCACGAGATAACCGAAGACGACGGCCACGACCGCGACGGCCGCGGCCAACGGCAGCCCGAAGCGGCGCAACCAGGCGGGACGCCCCCCGAATTGACGCCCCCAGAACTGACGCCCCCCGAATTGACGCCGCCAGAACTGACGCAGCCACGAGGGGAGGGGGAGGGGCCGGTGCCGGGGCCGGTGCTGGGGCCGTATCGGGTCGGCCGGCCGCCGTGCCGGGTACGACTGCGGTCCCGGCGGCGCGGCCGGCCGCAGATCCCGCACGTCGATGCTCTCCGCACGCGCCGCGAAGGCCCGCCGCAACCGCTCCTCCACCGGCCGTACGTCCGCGGGCGGTGCCTTCTCCGCGTTCCCGGGCCGTGCCTTCTCCGCGTCCCCGAGCCCGGCCTTCTCCTTGTTCATGACCGCACCTCGTTCATGACCGATCCCTCGTCCACGACCGACGCCTCGTCCATGACCGCCACCTCGTTCATGACCGCCCCCTCGCTCATGACCGCACCTCGTTCATGACCACACCTCGTCATGACCGACCCCTCGTTCATGATCGTCCCGCCAAGATCTTCTCCAGGGAGTCCAGCGCCCGGCTGGCGATCGACTTCACCGCACCGCGGCTGATCCCCAGCGTGGCCGCGATCTGAGCCTCCGTCAGGTCGCCCCAGTAACGCAGCACGAGCACCTCCCGGCGGCGCGCGGTCAGTCCGCTCAGCGCGGCGAACACCTCGCGGTGCTCCTCGTCCAGCACGATCCGCTCCTCGGCGGACGGCGCGTCCGCCTCGTAGGGCGGGGTGTAGTCACGCGCGGTACGCCGGCGCCGCAGCACCGAACGGGCGGCGTTCACGACCGCGGTACGCAGATAGGCCAGCGCATTGTCGACATCCGTGAGCCGCTCGCCGTGCCGCTTGTAGAGCGCGGTGAACGCGTCCTGGACGACGTCCTCCGCGGTTGCCCGGTCGTCGACCAACAGCACCGCCAGCCGCACCATGGCGAGCCGCTGCGCGTGGTAGAGCTCGCTGATGGTGGGAGGGGATTCGGGCGGCGGGGGCGCGGAGGCGTCGCGAGGGGAATGGGGTGCGCTGTGGTGGGGCGTGCTGGGGTGGAGTGTGTCCTGGTGGGGCGTGTGGTGGTGGGGCGTGTCGTGGTGGGTGGCGGGCGGCCGGATGGTGTGCAGCAGCCCTCGCACTCCCACGGGCAGTGCCCGCCCCTCGCGCGCGGGCAGCGGCCATCGTGCGGGCAACAGCGACCGCCACCGGGCACGCCGGAGCCCCGGCACGGCGAACCGGGCCGGGGCGGGGCAGGCGGCTGCGGAGTACTCCATGGGCGTACGTACCGGGGCGGGCGGCGCGGACTGCTCAGCCGCGCCGGCGGCGGACCGCGTAGACGCCGGTGCCGCCCGCGGCGATCAGCGCGGCCGCTATGCCGCCGATCGCCGCGGTGGTGCCGGACGAGGCGCCGGTACGCGCGAGTTGCTTACCGCCCTCGGCGGGCGCGGACGATGGAACGGCGCTCGGCCTGGCGCTCGGCGTAGAGGTGGGCGGCAGGCTGGGGCTGGGCGCCGCCGTGGTCGGCCGGGGCCCCGGCCGGGTGGGCGAGGCGGACGGCTCCGGGTGGGAGGAGGAAGAGGAGGAAGGCGGCGCGGTCGGCTCCGGACGGGCGGACGTGGGCACGGCGGTCGGTTCGTGGCCGGGCGTGGTGGGCCGGGCACTCGGGACCGCGGACGCGCCGGCGGCCGGCGAACGTTCCGCGGCGTACGCCGACCCGGCGGCCACCACCGGGACGGCAAGCACCGGTACGACGGCCAGCGCGAGCGCCGCGACGAGTCCGCCGCGGGCACGGGCCGCCCGCTTGGCGGGGGAGGGGCCGTGCCCCGTGGTGGTGCACGAGGCGTGGCCCGGGCTGGCGTTTGTGTGGTCGGTGTGGTCGGTGTGGGCCGTGGTGGGGAACGGGGTGTGCTTCAGGGTCACGGTCGGCTGCTCCACGTTCATGCGTCGAAGGGCGGCGCCGATTGGCGCCCTCACCCCTGACGACGCCCGGCGGACACGGGGGTTGCCGCACGCACCCGGATTTCTTCCGCGTACCTCAGATTCCCGCAGACGGCCGGGGGCCGACGGCCGATGGTCCACGCCCCCTGCCCCCTGCCCCCTGCCCCCTGGCCCACGGCCCCCGCCGCACGTGCCGTACGTGCCGCACGTGCGCGCTTGCCGCCTCAGATCGTCGACGCGTCGATCACGAACCGGTACCGCACATCGCTCGCCAGCACCCGCTCGTACGCCTCATTGATCTGGTCCGCGCTGATCACCTCGATGTCCGCGCCCAGCCCGTGCTCACCACAGAAGTCCAGCATCTCCTGCGTCTCCGGGATGCCACCGATCATCGACCCGGCGAGCGACTTCCGCCCCGGGATCAGCGCGAACGGCGCGACCGGCAGCGGGTGTTCCGGCGCACCGACCTGGACCAGGGTGCCGTCGGTGCGCAGCAGCCCGAGGTACGCGTTCAGGTCCAGGTTCGCCGAGACGGTGTTGACGATCAGGTCGAAGGTGCCCGCGAGCTGCTCGAACGTGGCCGGGTCGGAGGTCGCGTAATAGTGGTCCGCGCCCAGCCGCAGGCCGTCGTCCTTCTTGCGCAGCGACTGGCTCAGCACGGTGACCTCCGCGCCCATCGCATGCGCGATCTTCACGCCCATGTGCCCGAGGCCGCCCAGACCGACCACGGCCACCTTCTTGCCGGGACCGGCCTTCCAGTGGGCGAGCGGGGAGTAGAGGGTGATGCCGGCGCAGAGCAGCGGAGCGGCGGCGTCCAGGGGGAGGGAGTCGGGGATGCGCAGCGCGTAGTTCTCGTCCACCACGAGGTGCGTCGAGTAACCGCCGTATGTGGGCTCGCCGTCCCGGCCGGTCGCGGCATACGTACCGACGTTGCCGAGCTCACCGGTGCAGTACTGCTGCAGGCCCGCGCGGCAGTTGTCGCACTCGCGGCAGGAATCGACGAAACAGCCGACGCCGACCCGGTCACCCGTCCGGTAACGGGTGACCTCGGCGCCGACCTCGGCCACCACGCCGGCGATCTCATGACCGGGGACGATCGGGAAGTTCCCGCCGTCGCCCCACTCGGCGCGCACGGTGTGGATGTCGGAGTGGCAGATGCCGGCGTACTTGATCTCGATCAGGATGTCGTGGGCCCCCAGCTCGCGGCGCGGAATCGTGGTCCGCTCCAGCGGTGCTTTCGGGGCGGGTGCGGCGTACGCAGAGACAGAGGTGTGGGTCATGCCCACGAGAATGCGTGGTTCCGCTTTCCCTGACCAGTGCACCGTTCAACATATGCACAGCAGGCCTAGTACTGGCGGAACCACCTTGCGGCGGGGCTTTGGGGGGAGGAGCTGGGGGGCTGGTCGGAGGGAGGCCCCCAGCGGGACCTCGAGCAGCAGCCCAAGCAGCACCTCAAGTGGGACCCCAAGCGGGACCCCATGCAGCCCCCCAAGCAGCACCCCAAGTGGGACCTGACGGAGGTCCTCAGACAGGACCCCAAGCCGGCTCTCAGGAGAAGACGACCGACCGGACCTTCAGACGCTCGGAGGCATGGCCGCCGTTCGGCCGGAGGCTGAAGTAGTCACCCGTGCAGTCGGCGCCGGCGAAGACCGTTGCCGTGGAGGCGGTGTAGTTCCTCGGCGTGTGCGCGGGCGGAACGGCCGGGTCGGCGACCTCGGGCAGCGTGATGCACTCCAGGCTGGGCGGATCGGCCAGTAGCCCCACGCGCGGCTCACCGGCCGCGTCGTCGTAGACGTAGCTGAACGGCCCGGTCGCCGCCCCGGCCGCCGACGCCGGCAATGCCACGGCGAGCGCAAGCGCCCCGAGAGCCGTGGCAGCGGCAGTGACGGTACGCCGAAGCCGCACGGCCCGACGCCCGGCCCCCTTCTCGGCCCGGCTCACGGTTCCCCTCTCGGACAGACCAACGGACGGGCGGCCTACGGGCGGGCGGCGTACGGACAGGCGGCCTACGGGCGGGCGGCCTGCGGGCAGGCGGCCTGCGGACGGGCGGCCTGCGGACATGCCTGCGGACACGCCTTCGGACACGCTCTCGGACAGATGCATGGGCAGCTTCCTTCCCTCTTCTCCCGCAGGGGCTCGACACCCCTCGCGCGGAATGCGAGCTGCCCATACGCACGCCCGACGATGTGCCCGTCACACGAAGGAGTGCTGCCGAATCGATCCAGCGGGTGCAACTCCGTACGAAGCGGAGGCACGCCGAGCGGTGCGTACCCGAAGCCGTGCGTCCCCGACGCGACGGCGTCCCGACGCGCTGGGCCCCGAAGCTGTGGCGCACCGAAGAGGTGGTGCCCCGAAGCCGTGGGCTACACCCGCTCGACCTGCTCCACGGTGATCGCGGCCGCCGGGCAGATCGCCGCGGCCTCCCGTACCGCGTCATGCAGCTCGGCCGGCGGCGCCGCATCCAGCAGCTCGACGATGCCGTCCTCCTCCCGCTGGTCGAACACCTCGGGCGCGGACAGCACACAGCTCCCGGCCCCACAGCACTTCTCCTGATCAATGTGGACGCGCATGACTCTCTCTCCTCAGTGATGACAAAAACGGTGGTGCACCTGCACCAGCGGCAGGCCAAACGGAAGGATCGAAGGCCGGATAAAAGGCCGGATAAACAGCCGGGGCGAAGGCCGGGCGAGGACCGGAGCGACGTACGGGCTCAGCGCGCCAGCCGAGGCCCAACTGGGCCCCCAAGGCCCAGCCGACCACCCGAGGCCCAACTGGCCACCCAAAGCCCAACTGGCCCCCCAAGGCCCAACTAGCCCCCTAAGGCCAGCCGGCCCGGCCAGACATGGGAGCGCCCCGGCTCACTCACCACGCGACCGGCAGCGCATACACCCCGTAAACCCCCATGTCATGCCGGAAGCGGACCTCCTCGAAGGGAACGTCGAGCCGCAGCTCCGGCAGCCGGCGAAGCAACGTCTCCAGGGCGATCTGCAACTCCACCCTGGCAAGCGGCTGCCCCAGGCACTGATGAACGCCGAAACCGAACGCGACATGACGACGGGCGTCCCTGCCGACATCGAGAACGTCCCCGCCGGGGAAGACGTCCTCGTCCCGGTTGGCACTGTTGAGCGTGCACAGCACGCCCTCGCCGGCACGGATGGTGACGCCACCGACGGTGACGTCCTCGGTGGCGATCCGCGGCAGACCGTTGTGGACGATCGTCAGATAGCGCAGCAGCTCCTCCACGGCGCCCTTGATCAGCGACGGATCCGTACGCAGCCGGGCCATCTGGCCGGGGTTACGGAGCAGCGCGAGCGTGGAGAGGGCCGTCATGTTGGCGGTCGTCTCATGGCCGGCGACCAGCAACAGCCGCCCTATGGAGGCGATTTCGTCATCATCGAGCTCGCCCCGGGCAACCAGCCGGCTGACAATGGCGTCGTCCGGCCGCTCCCGCTTGGCCCGGGCGAGCCGGACAAGGTACTCATGCAGTTCCTGCTGCGCCGTCCGGATCTCCTCGGGCCCGGACCGAAGGCTGAGCAGGATGCCGCTGCGCTTCTGGAAGAACTCATGGTCCTCGTACGGCACGCCCAGCAGCAGGCAGATCACCAACGAGGGCAACGGCAGCGCAAATTCGGCCACCAGGTCCGCCGCGGTCCGCCCGTCGGTCATCCGGTCGAGCAGCTCGTCCGCGATGCGCTGCACCTCGGGGCGCATCGCCTCGACCTTCTTGACCATGAAGTCAGCGGTGAGCATCCGGCGCAGCCGCGCGTGCTCGGGGTCGTCCTGGCGGATGAAGGTGGGTTTCTTGGTGACGATTTCCCGCCCACCAGCCGTGAGGAACGGAAACCCGGGCCGCGTCGCATCAGCACTGAACCTCGGGTCCCCGAGCACCGCCCGCACATCCTCATGCCGCGTGACCAGCCAACACGACGACCCGTCCCACAACGTCGCCCGCACCACCGGCTGCTCCCGCCGCGCCCTCTCCACCCCCGCCGGCGGATCAAACGGACACCCTTCCCCCCTCCCCACCGGCACCACCAGCCCACCCTCACTGACGCCACCACCGCCGCTCGCGTCACTGACGGTGCTGGAGGTCCTGGAGGCATGGAGGGTGCTGGCGATGCTGGAGGCGGTGCTGGAGGTGCTGGAGGTGCTGGAGGTGCGGAACGTGCTAGCGGTGCCGAGCATGCTGGTACTACGGCTGGTGCCAAGAGCGCCCGTGGTTTCGGTGTTCCCGGAGGTACCGACGTCCCCGGAGGTGCCGACGTTCCCGGCGCTCTGCTCCACGTCGATGGGTGTGGGTTCTACGGTCGTCATGCGGCTGGTCCTTCCACGATCGGGACACGGCACTGCCGTGACCAACGCTGCGGGGTGGCGCCACTCCTCGACGGGACGTTGCAGGCACGCGCACTGGCACAACTTCAGAACAGCACGCGGCACAACTACTTACCTAAGTTAAGCAACTAACCGTTCACACGCTAACCCAGCGCCAGCAAGCCACGGAAGGAAAGATCCGAGCCTCCCCAAGGTTGGCTCAAAACCAAGCCCAGCCAGGGACCGCCTCTCGCCCTGACCGCGGGGGCGGCTCTCTACCGGCCGCAGGGACGGCTCTCTACCGGCCGCAGGGGCGAACCGCTGCAGACGCCGCCAAAGGCGCCGAACTGTCATAGGAGGCAGGGAAGTTGCAGTAGCGCTGGACAAGTTGCAGCGACGTGGACAGGTTCGGGCGGCGCGGCGACCGGCACCGCTCGGGCTGCGCGGCCCCTACGGAATCAGGAACGAAAGCCAGGAGCCAGGAACGAAAGCCATGAGCCAGGAACGGAAACGAGTAGGAGATGGCGGGTAAAGGGTGACGAGTAGGAAACCTGGTGCGGCCCAGCTCGGCGATTCGGGACGAATCGGGTACGGGGTCGGCACGGCACGGATCGGGTACGAGACCGGCCACGAATCGGGTACGAGTCCGGTACGGATCGGGTGCGGGAGCCGGCACGGCTCGGGTGCGAGACCCGGTACGGCTGGGGTACGGGAACCGGTGTGGAAACAGGTACTGAGCAGGGCTGATCCTGGTATGCGGCAAGGGTTCCGGAATCCCAAGGGCCGCTAAAGTGCCTGCATGCCGGACCCCGGAATGGACCAGGACCCCACCGCCGCGCTGCAAAGGGTGCTGGCCACGCTGTCGTATCTGCTCACCCGTTCACGGGCGCACGAGCGCCAGGCGACTCAGGCGGGCGTGACGGCGGCCCGCTCCGACCTCTGGCTGTTGATGGCGCTGGAGGACAGCGGTGGCACGTGCCGGGTCGGCGATCTCGCCGAGCTGCTGATGGTCGAGCCGCCGCATGTCACGCGACAGATCAGCCAGTTGGAGGCGCAGGACCTGGTCGAACGTACCCAGGACTCGCTGGATCGGCGCGCTCGGAAGGTGGCCATCACCCCGCACGGCAAGGCCGTCCTCCAGCGTCTCCAGCAGACCAGTCAGGCCGGCCTGCGCGACGCTCTTGCCGACTTCGACGACTCCGACATCGCCGCCACCGTCGCCGTCCTGAACCACCTGGTCGGCTACGCCCGACACAAGCACGCCGAGGAGGAACGCCAGCGGCGCCGGGGAGCTTGAGGACGTAGCCCGAGGACGGTTGGTGGCGGGCGCAGGAAGGCGGGGGCGGGGTACGGGGCAGGTGGCTGGGGGCTGGGCGGGCCCGGGTGGGGTGGCGTTCGTAGACGGTGGCGGCGATGTCGGAGTCGTGGCGGTTCCGAGGGCAGGCTCTTGTGAGCTTGGGTAGCGCGGGACGTCGGCATTGGCGCGGGCGGGGTGCGGCACCCGGCCCTCGGCGATGTCGGTGAAGTGGGCCTCCTTCCCGGGTGGTTGGCCTCGCGTGTGCCTCCTTATTCCGGCAACGATTACGGAGAGTTGTTCGTTCCGGGGTGAGGGTCGCTCATTGTGATGGGTTTGGGAGTGGGCTGGGGCGGTGGCTCCCTGGTCGGGGCTGGGTGGGGTGAGCGCCCGGCCGTGGGACGGGTGCTGGCCCTGGGGCGCCGGCCACGGGGTTGCCCAACCTGGGGTCGGCGGCCCCACCAGCGGCGCCCCCCGGGTCGCCGACCCCGCGGGCACCACCCCCGAGGTCGCCGCCCCCGCAGCCGCCGCCCCCAAGCCGCCGCCCCCGGGCGGTGGCTATTCGATTTCCACGCGCCCGGACGGGTTGGGGTTGGACGGGGAGTTCGGGGTGGGAGTGGAGGTGGAGGTGGTGGAGGACTTGGTGGGGGACTGGTTGTCGGGGGTGCCGAGGTTGCGGCGGACCGAGTCGAGGATGGTGAGGCCCTGGCCGACGAGGCCGGCGGCGATTTCACCGAGGCCGTCGGTGCCGTTGAGGACGTTGACGTTGGCGTTGGACAGGCCCGCGGAGGCTTCCTTGACGATCTGGGGAAGCTGGTCGATGAGCATGCGGTCCAGGGCCACACGGTCGTACGAGGCGGCGGCCTCGGCCTGGATCTTCATGCGCTCGGCCTCGGCCGTGGCCAGGAGCTTGATGCGTTCCGCCTCGGCCTCGGCGGGCTTGACGACCTCGGCGACCAGTTCCTGCTGGCGGAGCCGGGCGCGGCGTTCGGCGAGTTCGGTCTGGGCGGCCAGGACCTCTTGCTGTGCGTGGGCCTGGGCGAGCGGGCCGGCCTGGGCCGCGCGGGCCTGGGCACGGTCCACCTCGGCGGAGTACTCGGCCTGGACGACCGCGGTCTGCCGGTTGTACTCGGCCTGATTACGGGCGGCCTCCTGCTGCGCCTCGACCGCGGCCTGGGTCGCCTGGGCCTGGGCGATCTGGGCCTGGCGCTGGATGGCGGCCTTGTGCGGGGCGGACATCGCCTCGATGTAGCCGGTGTCGCCGTCGTCGATGGACTGGATCTGCAGCGAGTCGACGATCAGACCGATCTTGGCCATTTCGGTCTTGGACGTCTCCAGGACCTCGGTGGCCAGCTTCTGGCGCTCGGTGACGATCTCCTCGACCGTCATCGAACCGATGATGGAACGCAGGTGGCCGGCGAAGATCCGGCCGGTCAGGACCGACATCTGATCCTGGTCGGACAGGAATCGCTGGCCGGCGTTGACCACGCTCTCGGTGTCGTTGCCGACCTTGAACGCGATCACGGCACGGACCGTGAGCGAAATGCCCTGCCGGGTCACACAGGTCTCGGCGACCTCTGCCTCGCACATCGCCAGGGTCAGGAAGCGGACCTTGCGGAAGACCGGCAGGACGAACTTGCCATGACCGGTCACCACCCGGAATGGCGCGCCGCCCTGTCCACGCCTGCCACCCGAGATCAGCATGGCTTGATCTGGGGCCGGAACGCGGTAACCGAACATCTTCGTCTCCTCAACCGGCGTTGCCGGCGTCGCCGGTCAACGCGTCCAACGGATCGGTCCACTCCATGACCTCGACCTGGCGATTGCCACGGGACTCGATCACGAGCACGGTTGCCCCTACTGGAAGGGGCTCGGCGGACCAGGCGAGAAAGGCCTCGGAGCCACCCCTGACCCGCACCAGAACCTCACCGGGACCGGCAGCCCCACGAGTGCCGATCAGTAGCACTCCCGTGCAGCCGATCACCGCGTCGTCCTGCACCATCGGCGGCTGCCCTCCCCCGTTACGTTCCTGGAAATCCGACATTAGCGCCCTCGAACCTGCGGGCCTATGGGGGGATGACGGCGAGTTGGGCCATCGGGCCGACCTCCGTTCGCCCGTTCTTGAGTCAGCTCGCTCTGTCAGGCCTTTCAGGTCTTTCGCGGTCCGTCGGCGGGGCGGTGGGGGAGGGCTGGAGGAGCCGTGGGGAGGGTCGGGAGGGCCTGTTGGAGGCGTAGGGGGTAGGGCGTGGGCGTGGGGCACTGGGGGTGTTCGACCGGTGGCGCTCAGTGCAGACGAGGGTGATCAGTGCAGCCGGGATGATGAGTGCGGACGGGGGTGCTCAGTGCAGACGGTGGGTGACGAGGTGGTGACCGGCACCCCGTCGTGGTGACCGGCACCCACCCCGCCGGCGTCCCCTCTCGGTCTTCCACGATTCTCGGTCTTCCACAGTGACTGGTGGGTCGGTCGTCGTGTTCCCGGCCAGGGCTGGGGGGACTCCGTGGCGGCGGTCATGGCTGGGGCTTGAGGGCTGTGGCCTTGAAGAAGGTGTAGTGGAAGGTGCCGTCGGGGTCGGTGGTGCGGTGGAGGTCGGTGATTCCGCGGTTCCAGGCGGCCGTCGTGGTGAGCCCGGCCGACAGCGCCTCGTCGCGTACCGATTCGATCATGGCGATGAAGGTCCTGCGGGTGAAGCCGTCCACCAGGGTGGGGCGGGACGCGTCGGCGTAGACGGTGCGGGGGCGCACCGTGATCGCGTCGAACCCCGCTTGGGTGAGCAGGGGGTGTAGTTCGCGGCCGATCAGGGCGTTGCCGCCGGCGGCGGACTGGAGGCGTACCTGGTGGTCGATCACCGCCTGCGCGTACGGGCTGGCCGGGTGGAAGAGCGCCGAGCCGTGGTCGCCCTCGATGGCGGTGAGGGTGCCGCCCGGCCGTAGGACGCGGCGTAGTTCGGCGAGCGCCTGCGCCGGGTTCTGGAGGTGTTCCAGGACGAAGCAGGTGAAGACGTGGTCGAAGGAGGCGTCGACGAAGGGGAGTTGGCGCAGGTCGGCGTGGTGCCAGGAGACGGGGGCGGCGGGGGCCTGGGCCGTGACCTGGGCGCGGGCCTGGTTGAGCGACTCCGCGGAGCGGTCGACGGCGACGATCTGGGCACCGGGGCTGCTCCGTACGAGGTGGACGGTCTGCGCGCCCACCCCGCAGCCGGCCTCCAGTACGCGGCTGCCTGGCTCGTAGGCCGTACCGGCGTGCAGGAGCGCGGCCAGGGTGTCGGCCTGGTCGCCGAGGCGGCGGGCTTCCTGGGGCGAATAGCCATGGATGTAGGGGGAGTTGGTGGAGGGGGTCTGGGTGGAGGGGGTGTGGTTCGTGGTGGACATGGGACACAGCGTGGCGCGGACAATGGATCGATGAACAGGTCCAAAGGCGGGACGGCTGAGGGGTCCATAAAGGCGGCGGGGACCTCTGATTTTCTTCAGCTGGACATCGGGGAGGCGCCGGCCGGGGGACGGGCGGACTGGCTGGCGCGGCGATTGCGGGAGGCGATCGCGGATGGCCGGCTGCCGGTCGGGAGCAGGTTGCCCGCGACCCGTGTGCTCGCCGCTGACCTGGGGGTTTCGCGGGGTGTGGTGACGGAGGCGTATCGGCGTCTGGGGGAGGACGGGCAGCTGGCGGGGCGGGGGAGGGGCGGGACGGTGGTGGTGGCTGCACCGGCGACGACGCTGGGGGGCGGTTCTTCGGTCAGTCGGGTGGCCACGCCGGGGGGTGGTCCCTCGGCCGGTCGGATGGCCATGTCTGGGGGATTGCCGGAGGGCGGGGCGGGCGTCGGGCCAGATGCCTTCCGGCCGGGCGTTGTTGGGCCGGATGTTTTCCGGCCGGACGTTGTCGGACCGGACATCCTCCGACCGGACGTTTTCGATGTAATGCGGGCGGCGCCGGCAAAGGTCGATCTGTCGCCGGGCGTACCGGATCTGGCCGCGTTTCCGCGGGCTGCCTGGTTGCGGGCCGAGCGGGAGGTGCTCGCCGGGTTGCCGGCCGCCGGGTTCGGTTACGGGGATCCGCGGGGCGCGCCGGCGCTGCGGCGGGCGGTTGCCGGCTGGCTGGCGCGTTACCGGGGGATCGCGGTGGACCCGGAGGAGGTGATCATCACCGCGGGTACGGCGCAGGCGCTCGGGCTGGTCGCGCAGGTGCTGCGGGGCGCGGGGATCCGGGAGGTCGCGGTGGAGGATCCGGGGTCGCTGGGGGCGCGGCAGCATCTGCGGTACTGGGGCGTGGCGACGCCGCCGGTGGGGGTGGACGAGGAGGGGGTGCGGGTCGGGGAGCTGCGTGCGAGCGGGGCGCGGGCAGTGCTGCTCACGCCGGCGCACCAGTTCCCCACCGGCGTGGTGCTGGGCGGTGCGCGCCGGCGGGAGCTGATGCGCTGGGCGGCGGAGGACGGCGGGCTGATCATCGAGGACGACTACGACGCCGAGCACCGCTACGACCGCCCCCCGGTGGCGGCATTGCGCTCGCTCCTTCCCGAGCAGGTCTGTTACGCGGGCAGCGTTTCCAAGCTGCTCGCGCCGGCGCTGCGGGTGGGCTGGCTGCTGGCGCCGCCGGCGTACCGGGAGGCGCTGGTCGACGCCCGGCGGTTCGCGGACCTCGGCAACGCCGTACTACCGCAGCTGGTGCTGGCGCGGCTGATGGAGACGGGTGAACTGGAGCGCCGGCTGCGGTGGGCGCGGCGGCGCCACCGTCAGCGCCGGGACGCAATGATCGCCGCGGTCCGGCGCCACCTGCCCGGCGCGACCGTGCACGGTGCCGCGGCGGGGCTCCACCTGACGCTCACGTTCGGGACGCCGGAATCATTCGGGGTGTCGGAATCATTCGGGGTGTCGGAACGGTTCGGGGTGTCGGACTTCCGGGCTACCTCATCCTTCGGAGCGCCGGATTTCCGGGCTCCCGCAGGTGCAGCCGATGCGGCCTGCGGGGCCGGTGGTGCCGACAGGGCTGGCATGCCCGGCAGGGTAGACGTGGCGATGGCTGGCCTGCCCGACGAAGCCGACGTGGCCATGGCCGGTGGGCCTGACGGTGTGCCGCGCGGGTCCGATTCGACCGGAGTGCTCGACGAGGCCGACGGGCCAGGTGCCGACGGGACAGGTGCAGCAGGCACCGAGGACCTGGCCGGTTGCGGCCGAGTCGGTCGAGTCGGCCGAGTTGGTCGAGTCGGTCGAGCCAACGTGGTCGACGTGGAGTGGGCAGCGGCTGCGCTTGAACGGGGCGTGAAGGTGCAGCCGTTGTCCTGGCACCGGCAGCGGCCGGGAGCGCCGGGGCTGGTGCTCGGCTATGCGGCGCGTACGGCAGGGGAGATCGCGGAGGGGGTGGCCACCCTGGGGGAGGTTCTGGGGGAGGCGCTGGGGGACGTGGCGGCGCTGGGTGGTGCGAGATGCACTCGGCGGACGCCTTGAAGTGCGATGCGCGGGGTGGAAACCCAACGCGCGGCGGACGCCTTGAGCGGATGCGTTAGGCACTTTGCGTGGACGCCTTGGGCGGAGGCCTTAGGCGCCTTGCGCGGGCGCCGTGGTGGGTGTCTTAAGGCCTCAAGGGCCGTGCCGCACTGGGCCGTGTTCCGCCGAGTTGCCTCGTTTCGCCTTGCCTCGCCGGGCCTGCCTCCCTACTCTTTCCGGCAACGATTACGGAGGGTTAATTTGTTCCCTAGGTCGTAGCAGAGAGTTAAGTTGGTGGGGGTGGGGCGAGGCGGCGGGAGTTGGGGGCGTTAGGCGAAGGGGAGGGGGTGGCCCTTTTCGTGGTCTGGGCGGGGGCCGATGATGCGGCGGGCGGATTCCTGGATGGGGATGTCGTGGATGCCGGCCTCGCGGCGGCGCATCAGGCCGTGGTCGTCGAACTCCCACAGCTCGTTGCCGTAGCTGCGCCACCACTGGCCGTTGGTGTCGTGGCTCTCGTACTGGAAGCGGACCGCGATGCGGTTGCCGTGGAACGACCAGAGTTCCTTGCGTAGCGCGTAGTCCAGTTCGCGGGACCACTTCTGGCGGAGGAAGGCGATGATCTCGTCGCGGCCGCGGAGGAAGGTGTCGCGGTTCCGCCAGATCGAGTCCTCGGTGTAGGCGAGGGCCACTCGTTCCGGGTCGCGGGTGTTCCAGGCGTCCTCGGCGGCCTGGACCTTTTGCAGGGCGCTCTGCTCGTCGAACGGGGGGAAGGGTGGGCGTGGGGAGGTCATGGTGACTCCTTGTCGTGGTGCGGCCGGGGCGCACTCTTTAGTCGTTGCGCACCCCTCGGGAGGAGGGCGGGGAGAACGAGCGTTCTCGAGGTGCTGTGTCGGCTAGTGTAGAGAACGGGCGTTCTCCTCGCTACCGGTCGCCCCGATCAGTGCTGATCTGCCACCCATCACCCCCCTCCCGATCAGCGCCGATACGCCACCCGTCAACCCCCGAACACCCCGGACGTGACATGACGATGGACCAGGATGAAGCCCGGGGGCGGATACTTGATGCCGCCGAGGAGTTGTTCTACGGGCGCGGGATCCAGGCCGTGGGCATGGATGAGCTGCGGACCGCTGCGGGGGTCTCGTTGAAGCGGCTCTACCAGTGCTTTCCGGCCAAGCAGGATCTTGTCGAGGCGTATCTGCGGCGGCGGGATGCCCGGTGGCGGGCGGCGCTCGCGGAGTACGTGGACGCGCACGGCGAGGGGCCGGCGGAGCGGGTGCCGGCGGTCTTCGACTGGCTGGCGGAGTGGTTCGCGGAGCCGGATTTCCGGGGGTGCGCCTTCCTCAACTCGTTCGGTGAGCTGGGGGCCACGTCGGAGCAGGTCGCACGGGCCGCGCGGGAGCACAAGCGGGCGCTGGTGAGCTATCTGGGCGGGCTGGTGAGTGACCTCTCCGGCGAACTTTCGGAGGAGCAAATCTCCCTGCTCGCCGGCCAGTTGGCGTTGCTCGTTGATGGGGCGATCAGTGCGGCCGCTGTTGCCGGGGAGGCGGGGTCGGCCCGGCAGGCGCGGGCCGCCGCCGAGGTGTTGCTGGCGACGGCGGCCCGGATGGAGGGAGGGGGACGGCGGCCCGGTGACGACGGCCCCGTCTGCCCCTGACCTCACCACTCGCAAGGGCGGCCCCGTAAGGGCGGCCTCGCCCCTAACCTCACCCCGTAAGGACGCCCTGTGGTGGCGGTCCCGTACGGGCGGCGCCTCCGGACCCCGCACGGGCGCTGCCTCCGGACACCACCCCGCACGGGCGCCGCCTCCAGCCCCCGTACGGACGTTAGGCCTCCCGCCCCCATACGGACGTTCAGCCTCCCGCCCCCGCACGGGCGCCGCCCCCCCCGTACGGGCGCCGCCCCTCCTCGTACAGGCCTTAGCCCAAAGCCCGTTCCAGTGCCGTCAAGGCCGAGGTCAGTTCCTCCGGGGTGATGGTCAAGGGTGGGGCCAGGCGGATGGTGGAGCCGTGGGTGTCCTTGACCAGGATGCCTTCTGCCAGGAGGCGTTCGCTGATCTCGCGGCCGGTGCCGAGAGCGGGGTCGATGTCCACGCCGGCCCACAGGCCGCGGGCGCGGAAGCCGGTGATGCCCTTGCCGGTGAGGGAGGCCAGGCCGGTGCGCAGCTGTTCGCCGAGTTCGGCGGCGCGGCGCTGGAACTCGCCGGTGGCCAGGAGTTCGATGACGGCCGAGCCGACCGCGGCCGCGAGCGGGTTGCCGCCGAAGGTCGAGCCGTGCTGGCCCGGGCCGAGGACGCCGAGGACCTCGCGGCGGGCGACGACGGCGGAGACCGGGACGATGCCGCCGCCGAGTGCCTTGCCGAGCAGCAGGACGTCGGGGACGACGGATTCGTGCTCGACGGCGAGGGTGGTGCCGGTGCGGCCGAGGCCGGACTGGATCTCGTCGGCGATGAAGAGGCAGTTGGTTCGTCGGGTCAGTTCGCGGACGCCGGTCAGGTAGCCCTCGTTGGGGATGATGACGCCGGCCTCGCCCTGGATGGGCTCGATGAGGACGGCGGCCGTGGTGTCGTCGACGGCGGCTGCGAGGGCGGCGAGGTCGTTGTAGGGGACGGTGCGGAAGCCCGGGGCGAAGGGGCCGAAGCCGGTGCGGGCGGTGGCGTCGTCGGAGAAGCCGACGATGGTGGTCGTACGGCCGTGGAAGTTGCCGTCGGCCACCACGATCGTCGCGCGGTCGGCGGGGACGCCCTTGACGTCGTAGGCCCATTTGCGGGCGACCTTGATGCCGCTCTCCACCGCCTCGGCGCCGGTGTTCATCGGCAGGACCATGTCCAGGCCGGTCAGTTCGGCGAGGGCCTCGGCGAAGCCGGCCAGCCGGTCGTTGTGGAAGGCGCGGGAGGTGAGGGTGAGCTGGTCGAGCTGGCGGTGTGCGGCCTCGATGAGGGCCGGGTGCCGGTGGCCGAAATTGAGTGCCGAGTAGCCGGCCAGCATGTCGAGGTAGCGGCGGCCCTCGACGTCCTCGACCCAAGAGCCTTCGGCGCGGGCCACCACTACGGGCAGCGGGTGGTAGTTGTGGGCCAGGACCGGGCCCTCGGCGCGGATCAGCTCGGCGGACGAGCGGGGTGCCCGGGCGGGGGCGGCGGTGGGGGCCGGGACGGTGCGGACGGGTGCGGTCATGAGCGGATCTCCTGGGTGCAGCACTTGATGCCGCCGCCGGCCTTGTGGAACTCCGACAGGTCGACGGGGACGGGGACATAGCCGCGGGCGGCGAGCTGGTCGATCAGGGCGGTGGCCGGCGGTGCGACGAAGACGTGCCGGCCGTCGGAGACGGAGTTGAGGCCGAACGCCATGGCGTCGTCCCGGGTGGCGAGCACGGCCCCGGGGAAGAGCCGGCGCAGCACCTCGCGGCTGCCGGACGAGAAGGCGCCGGGGTAGTAGGCGATCTCCGCGTCGCCGGTGCCGGCGTCCTCGGAGAGGACGAAGAGCGCGGTGTCGAGGTGGTAGAAGTGCGGGTCGACCAGCTGCAGGCCGATGGTCGGGACGCCGAAGAACTCCTGCACCTCGGCGTGGGCCGCGCGGTCGGTGCGGAAGCCGGTGCCGGCGAGGACGTAGCGGCCGGCCGGGACGAGGTCGCCCTCGCCCTCGCACGGGGACGCGGGACGGTACACGTCGTAGCCGGCGGCCTTGAACCAGGCCTCGTACTCGGTGGCCTCCGGGCGGCGCTGCGGGGCGTGGAACTGCGAGCCGAAGACCCGGCCGTTCACGACGAGCGCGGAGTTCGCCGCGAACACCATGTCGGGCAGGCCGGGCGCCGGCGGGACGGTCTCGACGCTGTGGCCGTGCGTGCGGTAGGCGTCGACCAGGGCCTCCCACTGGCGGGCGGCGAGGGCGGTGTCTACCTGCGTGCCCTCGCGCATCCAGGGGTTGATGGCGTAGCGCACGTCGAAGTGGCGGGGCTCGCACATCAGGTAGCGGCGGGGGCGCGCCACGCGGGGCGGTACGGGGGCGGGGAGGCGCGTAGTGCTGGGGGTGATGCTGGGGGTGATCGGGCTGCTGGGGCTGCTGGGGCTGACCACACCGCTCGTGCTGCTGGGGCTGATCACACCGCTCGTGCTGCTCGTGGTGCTGGGGCCGCTCGTCACGCTTGCGCTGCTGGGGCTGCTCAACCCGTGCGCACTGGGCGCGCTGGGCGCGCCGGTCGTACCGCTCGTGCTGTTCACGATGCTCGCGGTGCTCACGATGCTCGCGCCGGCAGCGCTGCTCGGGGTGCTCGTCGCACTACTCGTCGGCACAGAAGTATCCCTTCCTCTCCGGTGGGACAGGCTGGGTGACCTCGATCCATGCGCTGTGATTCATGAACTGTGACACTGCGTCACTGGTCGTCACCCGGGCCTTACCACGGTAAGGAGGGGTGGATTCCGGCCACAAGCAACAAATGCTGCGTATATGAGCAGGAATCCTGCGTGCTACGGGTCAGATGCGCTCGTTCGCTGCATGGGCTATTTGCTTGGGCCGTGCTGGGCTGCTGCTTGGGCCCCGGCCTCCGGGCTGTCCGGGAGGAGGTGGGAGAGGACCATGTAGCTGATCGTCTTCCGGATGAACGGTTCGGCCCGGATCCGCTCCAGGACCTCCTCGAAGTGCTCGACGTCCGTGGCCCGTACGTGGAGCAGGGCGTCGGCGCCGCCGGTGACGGTCATCGCCGCCGCGATCTCCGGGTGGTTGCGGACGACCTCGGCCAGCCGGCGGGGCGGTGCCGCGCTGTCGCAGTACACCTCGACGTACGCCTCGGTCAGCCAGCCGAGGGCGGCGGGGCGGACGGTGGCGGAGAAACCGGTGATCACGTGGTGCTCGCGCAGCCGGTCGACGCGTCGTTTGACCGCGGTGGCGGACAGTCCGATGGCGGTCCCGATCTCCGCGAAGCTCGCCCGGCCGTTGTCGATCAGCGCCGCGATGATCTTCCGGTCGAGGTCGTCGAAGGGCACGGCCTTGTGGGTCACGGCGGGACCTCCTTGTCTTCCCAGTCCTGCGTGATCGCCGCACAGCAACGCACGGTATGCGTGACCGCCTCACGGTACGCACGGTGATCGCCTCACGGTAGCGGCCCGCCGGCGCCCCGTAGTGCTCCGCCCGTAGCGGCCCGCCGGCGCCCCGTAGTGCTCCGCCCGTAGCGGCCCGCCGGCGCCCCGTAGTGCTCCGCCCGTAGTGGTTCGCGGGTGCCCCGCAGTGGTCCGTCCGTGGTGGTCCGCCGGTGCCGGGTGGTGGCGCAGTCCCGGGGCCGGCCCGCAAACCGGCAGTTCAGGAATCTATGCAGGTCAGGCGGGGCGGCGTACCCTCGCGGCAACGCCGGTCGCCTAGCGTCGCGGGCGTAGGGAGGAGGGCTGGGAATGCCGGCGGATCAGGGGCGGCGCGCGGATCAGGCGCGCCGGGTGGCGCATGTGCTGCGGGGCCAGGTGCTGCGCGGGGCGTTCCCGGAAGGGGTGCTGCCGGACGAGCGGGCGTTGGTGGCCGAGTTCGGGACGTCGCGGAACACCGTGCGGGAGGCGCTGGGGTTGTTGCGGGACGAGGGGCTGGTGGAGCGGCGCCGGGGGGTCGGCACCGTGGTGGCGGGGCGGACGTACCAGCATCCTCTGGGGGAGCTGTCCGGGCTGGCGGAGGTGCTGCAGCGGCACGGTGTGGTCGTCAACGAGGTGCGCGAGGCGCGGAGCGTGCGGCCGCCGCAGGCGGTGGCCCGGCGGCTGGGGCTGGCGGAGGGGGCGGCGGCGGTCTATCTGGAGCGGCTGCGGCGGGTGGACGGGGCGCCGCTGTCGCTGGACTGTACGTATCTGATTCCGGAGGTCGGGGAGCCGCTGCTGGCGCGGGGGCGGGCGACGCTGGAGCGGAATGACGTCTTCGATCTGATCGAGCGGGTGGCGGGGGCGCCGCTGGGCCGGGCGGAGGTGTCGGTGCGGGCGGTGGTCGCGGATCCGGCGACGTGTGAGGTGCTGGCGATGCCGGAGGGCGGCGCGGTGCTCGCCGTGGAGCGGCTGACCCGGCTCGCCGACGGGCGGCCGGCCGACCTGGAGTTCATCCATCTGCGCGGGGACCGGCTGACGCTGCAGGCCACGCTGGACCGGGCGCGGGACGTCAATTCCGTTGTGGAGTAGGCGCGTTGGGGCTGCGCCGGGTCGGCGTGGTGGGCATGGGGTCCGCGGTCAATCTCCCCCGGGGGCGCAGGGTGCTCGGGGAGTGGGGGAGGCGACGGGCGGGTGGGGGCGGGGTGAGGGCGGGGGCCCCTAGGGAGGGGGCGAACAGATCCCCTAGCTAGGGGGTCCGGGCGCCCCCTCGGGGCCCACAACGAGCCAGAGGTGAGGGGTATTCCCGTGGAGGCCGACGACAGCCGGTGTTCCCGTGGGTGGGGCCGAGGCCAGCGGGTATCCCCGTGGGTGGGCCTACACCGGCGGGTGTCCCCGTGGGTGGGCTACACCGGCACGTATCCCCGTAGGGCCCTACACCGGCTCCACGCGTTGCAGTTTGGCGCGTTCGACGGTTCGGGGGCCGAGTTCGGCGGCGTGGGTGAGCAGGGCGTGGGCGTCCCAGTCGGTCGGCCAGCCGTGCCAGAGGCGGAGTCGGCCGGCGACGACGACGGCGGCGACCTGGTCGCGGTTCGCGAGGCGGACGAGTTCCCAGCGGAGGTCGTAGGAGGGGGTGAGTTCGGGGACGGCGAGGTTCACGACGAGGTAGTCGGCGGCCTTGCCGGCGGCGATCTCGCCGGTGACCTTGCCGAGGCCCAGGGCGTCGGCGCTGCGGGCGGTGGCGTGGTCCAGCCACATCCGGCCGGCGCCGCAGACCGAGTCGCCGGAGCCCAGGCCGTAGGCGAGGCGCTGGGCGGTCTCCGCGGCGTCGAGCAGGCGGAAGCCGTCGCCGCGGGTGCCGTCGGTGCCCATGCCGAACCGGACGCCCAGCGCGGCCAGCATGGTGGCGTGGTTGACGCCGTTGCCCTTCCAGGCGCTGGCCACCGGGTTGTAGCTGATGGCCGCGCCGGAGTCGGCCAGCAGCCGCATCTCCGTGGGGGTGAGGAGGGTGGCGTGGGCGCCGAGGGTGTGCGGGCCGAGTGCGCCGATGTGGTGGAGGTGTTCGAGGGGGCGCCGGCCGACGCTCTTCAACGAGCGTTCCACGGAGGCGAGGTGCTCGTTGACGTGGATCTGGAGGACCGCGCCGGCCTCGGCGCACAGGGCGGCGGTCCTGCGGAGGGTCTCGGCCGGGGCGTCCTCGGGGACGGCGATGGCCAGGGAGGGGTGGACGAGGGGGTGGCCGTCCCAGCGTGCGAGGTGGGCGGGGCCGCCGGTGCCGTCGGAGACGATCTTGGACAGGACGCAGCGGATGCCGGCTTCCTCGGTGCCCCTGGCGATCGCCGCCACGTCGACGGGGGCGCGGGTGCCGGCGTCGGCGACGGTGGTGAAGCCGCCGCGCAGGGCCTCCAGGGCGGCCAGTTTCGCGGAGACGTAGGCGCTCTCCTCGTCGAGGGCGTGCTCCAGTGGCTCCCAGATGGTCTTGAAGATCTCCGAGGGCTGGCCGAAGGACTGGGCCTTGCCGAAGCTCTGGGTCAGGTGGTGGTGCGCGTCCACGAAGCCCGGCATCAGCAAGTGGCCGTCCAGCCGCACCGGTTGGAGGTCGCGGTGGTCGGCGATGAGCTGCTCGGCCGGCCCGACGGTGTGGAACGTCCCGCCGGAGACGAGGACCGCCCGGTCGCGCACCGGGCCCTCGGGCAGGAGCAGCAGCTCGGGCACGAGCAGCTGCCGGTGGCCGTGGAAGTCCTCGGGCCGCGGCCCGTGATGGGGTGCCGCGGCCTCGGCCGGGCTCGTCGCGCCGAGTCCTGAGGTGCCGATGATGCCGCCCATGCCGGCCAGGAATCCCCGCCGGCCGAATCCGCTGTGCTGTGCGTTCGCCAACCCGCTCGCCTGCTTCCGTACTCCGGTACGCGGTGCGTACCGCTCGCCGATCCGTCCCCGGGGTGGCCCGACCCTAGGACCGCACCAGAATCGGAACAAGGGTTCCGGCATACGGGATTTGAGGGGTGGGGTGGGGGGTGGCGTTGGGTCGGAGGGGGGCGGTGGCGTGCCTGGTCAGGGCGGTCGGAGCGGGCGCCGAGGGTGGCGTAACCTCGCCGAAACATGGGGCGGGCGGGGATCCGTAGCGGCGCACGGGCCCTCACGGCCCCTGTCGGGCCGTGCGTGGGATCCTGGTGTGTCGCGGATCTGCCGGGCGGACGGTGGACGGACGCCCGGCGATGACGAGGATGCCCAGATGAGACTCTGCTTCCTGGTGGAGGAGCAGTACCGCCACGACGGCATGCCCAAGGACGTGATCCGCCAACTCGGCGCCTGGGGCCACCAGGTGGACGTCGTCCGGCCCGGCCGCTCGCTGATCCCGATATCCGAGTCGATCCGCGCGGGCAGCCACGACGCCTGGATACTCAAGACCGTCTCCGGCGGGCCGGGGCTGACCCTGTTGGAGGCCGCCGCCGCGGTCGGACTGACCACGGTGAACGACGCCCGGGCGATCCGCGGCGTCCGGGACAAGGCACTGGCCGCGGTGATCGCCCGCACCCACGGACTGCCGGTCCCGGTGACGTACGCGGCGGCCCGGGCCGAGGAGTTCGCGGAGCTGCCCGGCAGCGCGTTCCCGCTGGTGGTGAAGCCCGCGGACGGCAGCTCGGGGCGTGCGGTGCGGCTGGTCGAGAGCCCCGGCCGGCTGACCGGGCCGGGCGCCCCGGAGAACGACGGCGGGCTGCTGATCGCCCAGCCGTACGTCCCCAACTCCGGTACGGACCTGAAGGTTTACTGCGTCGCCGGTGAGCTGTACGCCACCGAGCGGTGCTCGCCGCTGCACCCCGGGCACGACGTCCCCGAGCGCCAGGTGCCGCTCACCGCCGAGGTCGCCGGGATCGCGGCGGAGGTCGGGGCGGTCTTCGGGCTCGACCTCTACGGCGTGGACGTGCTGTTGGGCCCGGACGGGCCGGTGGTCGTCGACATCAACGACTTCCCGAGCTTCCGTCAGGTGCCGGACGCGGTGGCCCGGGTGTCGGCGGCGGTGCTGCGGCTCGCCGGCGGAGACGGCGTGGGTGGCGCAGGCGGCGGGTACGGCGGGCAGCGGGTGCCGGCCGCGGCGGCGCGGACCGCGCCGGAGACCGTGCCGCTGGCGGCGATCGGCGGCGACCGGTGAGGATCGGCCTGATCACCACGGACCCGGCGCACCCGGTGCTGGCCGCGGTCACCGCCCTGCTGACCGCGGCCGGCCACCGGGTCGACCACCTGGACCCGGAGGGTCCGGAGGGTCACCGGGTCGGCCATCTGGGTCCGGAGGGTCCGGGCGGCCACCGGGGCGACCACCTGGATCCGGAGGGTCCGCACGGCCACTGGGGCGACCACCTCGACCCCGACGGTCACCGGGTCGGCCACCTGGATCTGGAGGGTCCGCACGGTCACCGGGATGACCACGCGGGCCCGGACGGTGCGGTGTCCGGCCCGGACCGTGGCGGGCTCGCCGATGTGTATCTCCTCAAGGCGCGGACGCCGCGGGCGCTGGCGTTGGCCGCCCGTCTGGAGGCGTACGGCGTTCCGGTGCTCAACTCGGCGGCGGCGACGGCCCGTTGTCAGGACCGGGTGGCGATGGCGGAGCTGGCGCGGACGGCGGGGCTGCCGTTCGCCGCGACCCGGGCGGTGGACACGATCGGGGAACTGGCGGCGGCGGGGGAGCCGGCCGGGCCGCTGGTGGTCAAGAGCCGGTACAGCCGGCGCGGTGACCTGGTGGCCCGCGCCGACACCGTCGCCGACCTGCGGGAACTGGCGGCCGGCTGGCCCGGGGAGCCGGTGGTCGTGCAGGAGTTCACCGCGAACAGCGGCTGGGACCACAAGCTGTGGGTGGTCGACGGGCAGCTCTTCGCCGGGTTGCGCCGCTCGGAGCTGGCACCGGACGGACGCGGGCCGACCCGGCCGCTGTCGCCCGGCGAACTGCCCGCCGGCTGGGCGGAGCTCGCGCTGCGCACCGGCGCGGCCTTCGGCCTGGAGGTCTACGGCGTGGATGTGCTGCGGGGGCCGGACGGGCCGGTGGTCGTCGACGTCAACGCCTTCCCCGGCATACGGGGCCAGGCCGGCGCGCCGGAGGCACTGGCGGACCTCGCCCTCCGCACCGCCCGTACCGCCGCCACGGCTCCCACGGCCCGTACCGCCCCCACGGCTCGTACCGCTGCCACCGCCGCCATCGCCCGTACTGTCCCCACCACCCATACCGCCCCAGCCGCCCAAGAAACGAAAGCGTGGCGCCGGAAAAGCGGCTGAAGTGATCGTCGGTGCGGAGTCGAACGGGCAGAAAGCGGCGGGGGCGGAAGCTCCTCCTCCGCAACGTCTAATGCGCCGGGCCCCGGGGTAGCGCTGCCCCCGTCAGGGGGGCGTGGTCCGGCGCGCCGTCCTTCCGCACGTATGGGGAGAGGCCAGCAACGGTGACACAGCCATTTGAATTGCCCCACTTCTACACGCCCCATCCGGCGCGGCTGAATCCGCACGTGGAGGCGGCGCGTACGCACTCCCGCCGGTGGGCCCGTGAGATGGGGATGCTGGAGGGCTCGGGCATCTGGGAGCAGCGGGACCTCGACGCCCACGACTACGCCCTGCTGTGCGCGTACACCCACCCGGACTGCGACGCGGACGCGCTCTCGCTGGTGACGGACTGGTACGTCTGGGTCTTCTTCTTCGACGACCACTTCCTGGAGAAGTTCAAGCGCACCCTGGACCGGGAGGGCGGCAAGCAGTACCTCGACCGGCTGCCCGCCTTCATGCCGATGGACGACACCACGCCCGTACCGGAGCCGACCAACCCGGTCGAGGCGGGTCTGGCCGATCTGTGGGCGCGCACCGTTCCGCACATGTCGGCGAACTGGCGCGGGCGGTTCGCCGAGAGCACCGAGCACCTGCTCAACGAGTCCCTCTGGGAACTGTCCAACATCGACATCAACCGGGTGCCGAATCCCGTCGAGTACATCGAGATGCGCCGCAAGGTCGGCGGCGCGCCCTGGTCCGCCGGCCTGGTCGAGTTCGCGGCCGGCGCCGAGGTCCCGGCCGCGGTCGCCGCCTCCCGGCCGTTGCGGGTGCTGCGCGACACCTTCGCCGACGGCGTGCACCTGCGCAACGACCTCTTCTCCTACCAGCGGGAGACCGAGGACGAGGGCGAGCTGAGCAACGGCGTCCTGGTGCTGGAGACCTTCCTGGACTGCACCACCCAGGAGGCCGCGGACGCGGTCAACGACCTGATCACCTCCCGGCTCCAGCAGTTCGAGAACACCGTGGTCACGGAGCTCCCCGCGCTGTTCCTGGAAACCGGCCTGGACCCCGCGTCCTGCGCGGCCGTGCTGGCGTACGCCAAGGGACTGCAGGACTGGCAGTCCGGCGGCCACGAATGGCACCTGCGCTCCAGCCGCTACATGAACGGCGGCGGAGCGGCGGCGGCCGGATCCGCGCAACCCTGGTCGCCGTTCGCCGCCGCCGGACTGGGCACCTCGGCGGGGGACCTGAGGACGGCGCTGACCACCGCCGGCGCGCACCGCTTCCGCAGCCACACCCACGTACCGCACCGGAAGGTCGGCCCGGCGCGGATCCCCGAGATCACCATGCCGTTCACCCTCACCCTGAGCCCGCACCTGGACGGCGCCCGCCGCCGGGTCATCGACTGGGCGCACCGGATGGGCATGCTGCGGCCGCAGCCCGGGGTGCCGCTCTCCGACGTCTGGGACGAGCCGGCGATGGAGCGCCACGACCTGGCGCTGTGCGCGGCCGGCATCCATCCGGACGCCACCCCGGACGAGCTCGACCTCGACTCCCAGTGGCTGGCCTGGGGCACCTACGCCGACGACTACTACCCGCAGGTCTTCGGCCGGGCCCGGGACATCGCCTCGGCCAAGGTCTGCACCGAACGGCTGTCGGCGTTCATGCCGCTCGACGCCGCCACGCCCGTCCCCGAGCCGGTCAACGCCCTGGAACGCGGACTGGCGGACCTGTGGCCCCGTACGGTGGCGGCGATGACGCCGGAGGCGCGCCACGACTTCCGCAGGACCGTCGACGTCATGACGGCCAGCTGGCTCTGGGAGATCGACAACCAGATCCAGAACCGCATCCCCGACCCGGTCGACTACATCGAGATGCGGCGGGCGACGTTCGGGTCCGACCTCACCATGTCCCTGTGCCGGATCGGCCACGGCCGGCGGGTGCCGCCGGAGGTCTACCGCACCGGCACCCTGCGCGCGCTGGAGAACTCCGCCGCCGACTTCGCCTGCCTGCTGAACGACGTCTTCTCGTACCAGAAGGAGATCGAGTACGAGGGCGAGGTGCACAACGGCGTCCTCGTCGTCCAGACCTTCTTCCGCTGCGACTACCCGAGCGCGCTGGGCATCATCAATGACCTCATGACCTCGCGCATCGAGGAGTTCCAGCACCTCGCCGCCAAGGAACTGCCCGTCGTCCACGACGACTTCCAGCTGTCCGCCGAGGCCCGTGAGGTGCTCGACGGCTATGTCCACGAGCTGGAGAACTGGATGGCCGGCATCCTCAACTGGCACCGCAACTGCCGCCGTTACGTCGCGTCCGAACTCCGCCACCCGACGGGTTCGCCCGGTTGGTGGGGCGTCCCGGACGGCCTGGGCACCTCGGCGTTCCGGCTCGGCCGGCGGCCGGTGGCGAGCGGCGGGTAGCCGTCCGCGCGGCGGGCCCGTGGGACCGCGGACCACGGGCCCGTGCCATGCCCCCGTGCCCCTCCTGTGCGCACTACCGCGTCATGTGCCACGGACCTATGGTTCATGACCCCGTGGGACGCGGGGCGAGGTGAGGGGGCGCGCGATGACGGCAGGCGGGTCGGCGGCGGGCGGATCGGCAGCACGGCGGGCCCAGGAGGCCCGGCGCCAGGAACGGCTGTTACGGGAACAGTGGCAGGCCGCCCGTCAGCGGGCCGAGCGCTGGGAGGCGGCCGGCGAGGGGGAGCGGCGGATCGCCGCCCAGCTGCTGATGCTGACCGAGCGGGGCTGGCGGCTGCTGGTGGACCGGCGCTGGCCGGGCACCCGGGCGGCCAACGTGGACATGCTGCTGATCGGGCCCGGCGGGGTCTTCGTCATCGACGTCAAGAACTGGCGGGCGGCGCCGGAACCGTCCGGCGGGCGGCTGCGGGCCGGCGGGTTCTCCCGCGACGAGCACCGGCGCAAACTCCTCGCGGTCACCAAGGCCGCCGAGGGCGCGGTGGCGGCGCTGGGCATGTCACCGGTGGCGGTCCGCCCGCTGATGGCCTTCGCCGGCCACCGCGTCGACACCGAACTGGGCCGGCTGCGGCTGCTGGGCGAGCACGAGATCGGCCCGGCGCTGCTGTCGGAGCGCACCCGGCTGCCCCCGGGCTCGGTACGGGCGCTCGCCGAGCACCTGGCCCGGGTCTTCCCCGAGTACGAGGACCCGGCGGCGGCCGGGACGGCGAACGGCCGGGCCCCGCGGAACCGGCCCGCGACCACGGCGGCCCCGCCGGCCGCACCGTCCGCGCCGGCCGCACCCGCCTTGGCGGACGACGGCCTCTTCGACCTCGACGGGCTGCGCCGGGCCGCACTGGACGAGGCCCGGCGGGCCCCCATCGAGCAGTGGATGACCTTCCTCGACCCCGACCAGCTGGCGCTGGTGCGCCGCAACTGGGCCGGACCGGCCCGGATCAGCGGCCCGGCCGGCACCGGCAAGACGGTCGTCGCCCTGCACCGCGCCGCGTACCTCGCCCAGCGCACGGGCGGCCGCGTCCTGTACGTCACCTTCGCCAACAACCTGCCCCGGGTGCAGGCGACGTTCCTCGCGACCATGGCCCCCGCGGTGGCCGAGAAGGTCGCCTTCCGCAGTCTGCACTCGTGGGCGCAGGAGTACCTCCAGTCCCGCGGCGTGCCGGTGCGGCTGCACGGGGAGAAGGCGGAGACGGCCTTCAGCCTGGCCTGGAAACACGTCGGCCGGGACAGCTGCCTGGCCGAGATCGATCCGCTGCCCCGTTACTGGAAGGAGGAGATCGACCACGTCATCAAGGGCCGCGGGATCACCTCCTTCGACGAGTACGCCGTGCTGCCCCGCCGGCGCCGCCGCACCAGCCTGCGCCACCCGCACCGGCAGGCCGTCTGGGCGCTCTACGAGGCGTACGAGGCCCAGCGTGCCGAACGCGCGGTGCACGACTTCAACGACGTGCTCTCCCTCGCGCTCGCCGAGACGGCCGGCCGCTCCGGGCACTCCCCCTACACGGCCGTCGTCGTGGACGAGGTCCAGGACCTCACCCTGGTCGGGGTGCGGCTGCTGCACTCCCTGGTGGGGGACAGCCCGAACGGACTGCTCCTGGTGGGCGACGGCCAGCAGGCCGTCTATCCCGGCGGGTTCCGGCTCTCGGACGCCGGGATCGACATCCGCGGCGACCGCGGGCAGGTGCTGCGCGCCAACTACCGCAACAGCAAGGAGATCGTGGACACCGCGCTGTCCGTCGTCGCCGAGGACGCCTTCGAGGACATCGACGGCTCGCGAACCCCGGGCCGGCGGGACGTCGACCTGACGTACCACCACGGCGAGGTGGTCCGGGCCGTGCTGCCCACGCCCGCGGCACACGACGCGGCGCTGGTGGCCGTGCTGCGCGGACTGACCCCGCAGGAACTGGCGGACTCCGCCGTGCTGTGCCCCGCCACCCGCGCCATCGAACGCTACCGGCGGCTGCTGACCCGGGCGGGCGTACGGGTCTGCCTGCTGGAGAACTACGACGGGCGGCCGGTCCCGGCGGTGAAACTGGGCAGCTACCGGCGGGCCAAGGGCCTGGAGTTCAAGCGGGTCTATCTGCCCCGTTACGAGGCGAACCTGACGGCGCGGAAGGACGGGCCGGACGATGCCGGGACCGCCCGTGAGCAGGGCGAGCTGAGGCGGAGCCAGCTGTTCGTGGCGATGACCAGGGCGCGGGACGTGCTGTGGCTGGGCAGCGTCCGGCCGAGCGGCACGGAGGGTGAATCTACCGAACGGGAGGAATAGGATAAATCGCCCTCGGGAACGTGTGGGGCCATGCGACGCAAGACCGCTCTTCTCGGCGCCGTGGCCCTCACCGGAGCGCTCAGCGCGGCGCTCGCCGTGTCCGTACCGCCCACGGCCCGGGCCACCACCGGCACCATCATCTTCCACATGCGGCCGGGCAACCGGCAGTACCAGATCGTCGACCCCGGCGACGACCACTGCTACGGCCTCGGGCCCGGGGGCGGCGAGGTGGTGAACGACACCCCGCTCGACCTGGTCCTGTGGTCCTCGCGCGACTGCACCGGCAACCCGATGGCCACCGTCCGGGCAGGCACGGACGCGGTGTTCGCCCGCTACGGCAGCCTGCAACTGGTCCCTTCGGACGACCCCGACCCCGGGGACGACGACCCGCCGGGTTCCGGTGACGATCCGCCGGACACCGATCCGCCGGACACGGACCCGCCGTCGACGGACCCTCCGTCGACCGATCCACCGGACACGGACCCGCCCGGATCCGGGGAGGAGCCGCCGGTGACGGACCCGCCGGGTGACCAGGACCCGCCCGCCGCCGAGCACCCGCCGGCGGGCAAGCCCTCGGCGCGGCCCTCGCCCGCGCAGTCGGCACGGCACCCGTCGGCACGGCAGCCGTCCCGGCACTCGTCCTCACCGCACTCGTCGTCCCGGCATCCGTCCTCACCGCACGCGCCCTCACGGCACTCGTCGTCGCGGCACTCGTCACCGCACGCGGCGCGCCGCTCGTAGAGCGGGGCCGAGGACCGGATGCCCGAGTTGCCGGACGTCGAGGGGTTCCGGCGGACGCTCGTCTCCTGCGCACGGGGCCGGGTGATCCGGCGGATCGACGTGTACGACGAGGGCGTGCTCCACGGGGTGAGCCGGCAGCGGCTGCGGAGCGAGCTGGAGGGCCGGCGGTTCACCGAGCCGGAGCGGCACGGCAAATGGCTGCTCGCGCACACCGGCGGCCCCACCCTGCTGCTGCACTTCGGGATGACCGGACGGCTGGTCTGCTGCTCGCCGGACGATCCGGTCCACCCCCACGACCGGGTGGTGTTCACGCTCGGCCGGGAGCGCCAGCTCCGCTACCGCGACCAGCGCAAACTCCAGGGCCTGTGGCTCGCGGACCCGGCCGGTACGGAGCGGATCCTGAGCCGCCAGGGCCCGGACGCGGGGAAGGTGGGCCGGGCGGACCTCCGGGCCGCGCTCGCCGGGCGGCGCGGCAGCCTCAAGGCCGTGCTCATGGACCAGTCGGTCCTCGCCGGGCTCGGCAATCTGCTCGTCGACGAGATCCTGTGGCGCAGCTGCCTGCCCCCCGGCCGCCCGGCCGGTGACCTCTCCGCCGCCGACTGCGACCGGCTGCACACCGAGATGCGCCGCACCCTGCGGGCGGCGGTCCGGGCGGGCTGCGTCCCGCCGCGGGACTCCTGGCTCACCGGCCGGCGCGACGACCCCGCCCCCACCTGCCCGCGCTGCGGCAGTCCACTGCGCCGGGCGCGGATCGCCGGGCGGGGCACGGTGTGGTGCCCCCGCTGCCAGCCGTAGACCGGCGGCCGTGGACCGTCGGCCGTAGACCGGCGGCAGGTCAACTCGTCCGTCGTGGAGGCCGGACGAGCGGCCCCGCCGCCTTGACCGTGCGGAGTACCGGAGCGGTTTCCAGGGCGTGGATCGCGCGTTGCCCGCCGAGGCGGTGGGTGAGGTAGTGGTGCAGGGCCGCCGGGTCCGGGCACAGGGCGTGGGCGACCACGTTCGTCCGTCCGGTGGTGGCGGCGACGAAGGCGAGTTCGTCGTGCCGGGCCAGGGCGGTGGCGACCTGCTCCAGGCGGGCCGGGGCCACCGTCATCCAGAGCAGCGCCTGTGTGGTGGCGCCGAACAGCGCGACATCGCATTCGACGTCGAAGAACAGCGCACCGGTGGCCCGCAGGGCGGTCAGCCGGCGGGCGACGGTGGTCGGTGACCAGCCGGTGGCCGCGGCCAGTTCGGCCTGGCCGGCCCGGCCGTCCCGCTGGAGCGCGGCCAGCAGCGCCTGGTCGTCGTCGGTCGGTGTCGCGCCCGGAACGGAGGTGGCGTCGGCGTTCTGCCGTTCCGGCGGGGCGAGTTGGCGGCGCTGCCGGGCGTCGAGGACGTTCACGCGGCCGCGCCAGGCGGTGGGGCCGCCGAGGTAGGTGTGCAGCAGGTAGTGCGCGGAGACCGCGGTGATGCCGGCGGTGCGCGGGATGTCGTGCAGCAGCAGGGAACGGCCGTCGGCGCCGCTCGCCGGGGTGTGCACCACGGCGATGATCTCCGTCCCGCCGGAGGCGAGCTTCACCCACGAGGTGTCCGACCGCCGGGCCAGCGCATGCGCGAGGTCCTGGGCGCTGTGCGGGGTCGCGGTGAGCCGGACCAGCCACTGGGCGCGGCCGGCGCGGTGCGGATCGGGCAGGCCGACGACCCGCAGACCGGCCTCGGCGGACAGTCGCCGGTAGCGGCGGGCCACGGTCTGCGTCGAGACGCCGAGCACCTCGGCGATCCGGCTGAACGGCGCCCGGCCGTCGAGGTGCAGTGCGTGGATCAGCCCGCGGTCGATCTCGTCGAGCGGCATGCCCGGGCCTCCTGAGCGCCGAGGGAAGGTGATGGATGAATTCCTTGCCGAGGTGCCCATCGATGGAAAGAAACCTCGGCCTCATTCGTCCAGCTGGAACATTCAACGTACGCGCAAGCAGGCTCGGCCCGTGAATCCGTGACGGCCGAAGGGACGATCCATGCCGCACCACTCCTTGTCGAAGAGCTCCGTGACGACCCGCCCCGGCCCGGCCGGTCCGCCGGCCGGGCCGCACCCCCGGCGGTGGGCCGCGCTGGCGGCGCTGCTGCTCGCCGAGGCGATGAACCTGCTCGACTCCACGATCATGACCGTCGCCGCCCCGGTGATCCACGCCGACCTCGGCGGGCCGGCGTCCGTCATCCCCTGGTACAGCGCCGCGTACACGCTGCCCTTCGCGGTGCTGCTGATCACCGGCGGCCGGCTCGGTGACATCGCGGGCCGCCGGCGGCTGCTCCGCCTCGGGGTCGCCGGCTTCGTCCTGGCCTCCACGGCCTGCGCGCTGGCCGTCTCCCCGGCGCTGCTGATCGGCGCGCGGGCCGTGCAGGGCGCCGCGGCCGCCCTGGTCATCCCGCAGACCATCGGGCTGATCCGGGCCATGTTCCACGGCGACGCGCTGGCCCGGGCGATGGGCAGCATCGGGCCGGTGATGGGCCTGGCCGCGGTCTGCGGGCCGGTGCTCGGCGGGGTGCTGACCCATGCCGACCTGCTCGGTTCGTCCTGGCGGGCGGTCTTCCTCGTCAACGTCCCGCTCGGCCTCGCCGTGCTCGCCGCGACCCCGCTGCTGCCCGAGGACCGCTCGGACCGGCGGCCGCGGCTCGACCTCACCGGCACGGTACTGGCCGTCCTCGGCACCGGACTGCTGGTCCAACCGCTCCTCGACGGCGGGCTGGTCCGGTTCGCGGTCCGGCCCTGGGCGGTCCTGGCCACCGGGCTCGCGGTGCTGGCCGTCTTCGTGCTGCAGCAGCGCCGCCGTGCCCGGCGGGGGCGCAGCGCGCTGGTCGAGGCGGGGCTGTTCCGGGACCGCGGCTTCCCCGCGTCGCTGGCCGCCTCGCTGCTGTTCTTCGCGGTGGTCAACGGCCTGATGATGGTCGTCGTGCTGCAGCTCCAGCTCGGCCTGCACACCGACGCCCGGTCGTCCGGACTGACCCTGCTGCCCTGGTCGGCCGCGATGGCGGTGGCGTCCTGGTGCGCCGGGGCCCGGCTGGTGCCCCGTTACGGCTCCCGGGTGATGTTCGCCGGGCTCGCCGCACTGCTCGCCGGTTCACTGGGCGCCGTCGCCGTCTACACCACCGCGCCCGCCGCCTCGTACCCGTGGCCGCTGCCGGTGGCGCTGGCGGTCTGCGGGCTGGGGCAGGGGCTGTTCGCCGTCCCGTTCTTCACCACCGCGCTGGGCCGGGTCCGGCCGCACGAGACGGGCTCGGCGGCCGGGCTGCTCAACGCCGCCCAGCAGCTCGGCGGGACGCTCGGCACCGCACTGCTCGGCGCGGTCTTCTTCCACGCGTTCCACGCCCCCGCGGTCCACGCGGCCCCGCCGGTCGGCGCGCCCGGTGCTGTCTTGGCGCTGCACGGCGTACGCGATGCCTTCTGGATCGGGGCCGCCCTGCTCGCCTGCACCTTCGTCGCCGCGGCCCGGATGCGGCCAAGTCCCGTGGTGGCTACGGCGGGTGATCGAGGAACGGACGGTACGGGCGCTGCGTGACCGTCTGCGGAGAGTGATGAATTGTCCACTATGTGCAAGGAAATTAAGAATTTCAGCTTTCGTCTGAAATTTCACGTATTTTCCTTGTTGTCAGTAGGTGTGCGACGTAGCTTGGGAGTTGGCGCCACCGGTAACGGGGCGTCGGAAAGGATCAACCGAGGAGGCAGAATGAGCTTCCGGAAAGTCTTCCCGCGCAGGAACAGGCGCGACTGGGACCACGACCGGGACCGTTACAGGAGGCGTCGTCGTAGGCATGGCCGCCGGCACAACAGGCGCCGCTACTTCGGCTTCGACTACGACTAACTGACCCCATCCTCACAGTTCGAGGCAGGCTCGCGTGGCGCGCGGGTCCGCCTCGTGCGTTTGCGAGTGGGTGTGCGTGAGGGCCCCTCAGCGGCCTTTCCGCCCGGTCCGACCAGCGACTGATACGGCGTAGCCATCATGCATCTGCGCAGCTCGCGACGGCGGCCGGTGCGCACCGAGACGCCGGCCCCGGCGCCGACCGAAGCCTTCGCACCGCCGACAGCGTCCACACGGCCACCACCGCCGGCCCCTCCGGCACCTCAACCGGCATGGGATTCCCCGCCCGTTGAGGGGGCCCCGGAGACCGTTCGGAAGGTCCCGGGGCGGGAGGCCCAGGAAGCGGAGGAGCCCGGGACCGTCGGATTCGGCCGCGGGCTGTGGGGCCCGCTGGCCGATCCCACCATCCGCACCCGGCGGGTCGGGCTCAAGGAATCCCTCCGACGCTTCTGGCCCCTGACCAAGGGCGACCGGCGCTGGCTGCTGCTGGTCTGCCTGTGCGCCGTCGGCGCCGCGCTCGCCGAGACCGCGGCCATCCTCCTCTTCGCCCAACTCACCGACAACGCCCTGCAGAAGGGCTCGGTCGACGCCTTCTGGCAGCCGGCCGGACTGTGGCTGGCGGTGGCCGTCATCGGCGCCGTGGTCGGCTACCTCGGCAACTCGCTCGCCGCCTGGACCGCCGAGCGCTTCGTGCTGCGCCTGCGGGCCAGGGTCTTCGCCCATCTCCAGACGCTGCCGCCGCACTTCTTCCAGCGCAACCGGCGCGGTGACCTGGTCGAGCGGCTGACCGGCGACGTCGACGCCATCGAGCAGCTGGTGGTCTCCGGCCTCGTCCAGGCGGCCACCGCCCTCTTCGGCGTCATCTTCTACGCCGGTGCGGCCCTCTGGCTGCGCTGGGACCTCGCGCTGGCCACGTTCGTGCTGGCACCGGTGTTCTGGGGTGCCACCCTCCGCTTCACCGGCCGGGTCAAGGAGGTGTCCCGCCGTGAGCGCGCCGCGGACGGCGCGATCACCTCGGTCGTGGAGGAGGGCCTGGTCAACGTCGTCCTCACCCAGGCGTACAACCGCCGGCACGAGGAGGAGCAGCGGCTGGACCGGCAGGCCCGCGCCTGGTTCCGCGCCTCGGTGACCAGCGCCCGCCTCAACGAGCTGTACGCGCAGGTCGTCGAGCTGCTCGAAACGCTCTGCGTCCTGGCGATCATCGGCCTGGGCGCGTGGGAGATCTCCGCCGGCCGGATGACCCTGGGCCAGCTGCTCGCCTTCGCCGCCTTCATCGGCTACCTCTACCCGCCGATCCGCTCGCTGGGACAGCTCGGTCTCACCGCCACGGAGGCCACCGCCGGCTCCGAGCGCCTGCTGGAGATCCTCGACGCCCGCCCCGCCGTCACCGACCCGCCGCCGTCGCTCGTCGCCCCGCCGCGCTTCACCCGTGCCCTCGGCGAGATCGAGGTCCGGAACGTCAGCTTCCACTACCCCGGCAGTCCCGACGAGGTCCTGCACGACCTGTCCTTCACCGCGGTCCCCGGCGAACTACTGGTCCTCACCGGCCCCAGCGGCGCCGGGAAATCCACCCTGGCCGCGCTGCTCCTGCGGTTCTACGACCCGGACACCGGCACCGTCCGCCTCGACGACATCCCCGTCCACCAGATGCCGCTCACCCAGCTGCGCCGCAACATCACCCTCCTCCCCCAGGACACCCTCGTCCTGCACGACACCATCGAGGAGAACATCGGCTGCGGCCGCCCGCACGCCACCCACGAGGACGTGCTCCGCGCCGCCCGCGCCGCCGACGCCGACACCTTCATCTCCGCCCTCCCGGACGGCTACCGCACGGTCATCGCCCCGGGCACCGCCCGCCTCTCGGGCGGCCAGCTGCAGCGCGTCGCCATCGCCCGCGCCATGCTGCGCGACGCCCCCGTCCTCATCCTCGACGAGCCCACGACCGGCCTGGACATCCTGGCCACCCAGCGCATCCTCGCCCCCCTGCGCCGCCTCGCCGAGGGCCGCACCACCCTCGTGATCTCCCACGACCTGGACCTCGCCACCGACGCCGACCGCATCCTCGTCCTCGACCGCGGCCGCCTCGTCGAATCCGGCACCCACCCCGAACTCCTGGCAGGGAACGGCCTGTACTCCACCCTCTTCCACGCCCACCCCCCGGGCCACAACGGCCGGCCGGCGCCGCCGCACAGCCTGGCGGGGCAGCCGGGGCCGGGGGGCTGGCACGGCTGAGGCGTGCTGGACGCACCCGGGGACGCGAGCAGCGCGACGGCGTGCACCCCGGCGCAACGGCGGCGACGTCACCGGCGGCCCACCCGCGCCCGCCAGGAGCGACCGCCCTGCCCCGGAGGCCGGCCGTTTTCCGCGCCTCACCCGTCCTTCGGGCCGAGGTCGGCGAGCGCGGCTCCCAGCCGGCGTGCCCCCTCGGTCAGCTCGGCGTGATCGGCGGTCGCCGCGAAACCGATCCGCAGATGCGCCGCGGGCGGCTCGGTGGCGAAGTAGCGACTGCCGGCGCTCACCGCGACACCGCGTTGCCGCGCGGCGCCGGTGAGGACGGTGTCGTCCACGCCCGGCGGCAGGCGGACCCACAGGTGCAGTCCGCCCGCCGGCAACCCGGCCGCGGTCGCACCGGGGACCTCCTGGGTCAGCGCGGCGGCCAGCACGGCGCACCGCTCCCGCAGCGCCGTACCGAGAGCGCGGACGTGCCGCTCCCAGGACGGGGAGCTGAGCACCTCCAGCGCGGCCTCCTGGAGCGGGCGGGTGACGAAGAAGTCGTCGACCAGCCGCACCGCCCGCATCCGCTCCATTACCGGCCCGCGGGCCACCAGCGCCCCGATCCGCAGGCTCGGGGCGGCGGGCTTGGTGAGCGAGGTGACGTGGACGACCGTGCCGTCGCGGTCGTCGGCGACCAGCGGCCGCGGTACGGCGCCGCCGTGACCCAGGTGCCGCGCGAAGTCGTCCTCCAGCACGAACGCGCCCGAGGCGCGCGCCACATCGAGGATCTGACGGCGCCGTTCGGGCCCCAGCACGGCGCCGGTCGGGTTCTGGAAGGTCGGCTGGCAGTACAGCAGTCGCGCGCCGGTCATCGCGAACGCGTCGGCCAGCATGTCGGGCCGCAGCCCGTCGGCGTCGAGCGGTACCGGAACGGGCCGCAGCCCCGCGGCGCGCGCGGCGGCCAGGGCCCGGGGATAGGTGGGGGACTCCACCAGGACCGGGCTGCCGGGCCCGGCGATGGCCCGGAACGCGATCGACAGGGCGCTCTGCCCGCCGGCCGTGACCAGCACGTCCTCCGGCGCGACGCTGCCGCCGACGATCCGGGCGAACACGGTGCGCAGCGCCATCAGGCCGCCGGCCGGGGCGCGGTCCCAGGCGTCCGGACGGCGGGCCGCCCGCGCGAGCGCCGCGCTCAGGGCCCGGGTGGGCTGCAGCGAGCGGTGCACATAGCCGCCGTCCAGCGTGATCGTCCCGGCCGGTGGCGGGCCGAGCGGGTCGGCGATCAGGTGGGTGTCGACGGCGCGGTCGGTGAGGGCGACGGTCTGCCAGTCGGTGTCCGTGGCGCTGCCGCCGAGCGTGTCCGGCAGCCGGTTGCGCTGCGCCGCGAACGTCCCGCTGCCCGGACGGGTCACCACCGCGCCCTCGGCGGCCAGCGCGGCGATGGCCCGGGCCACCGTCGCCGGGCCGACCCGGTACTCCTTGACCAGCTCCCGGCTGCTCGGCAGCCGGTCGCCGGGCGCCAGCCGGGAGACCAGCGCACGGAGACTGTCGGCCAACTCCCCAGAAGTGCTACCGTCATTCATGAGAGACAACAGTAGCGCTTCTACCTCTGCTCAGGAAGCACTTCAGCTGGACGTCGCCGCTCTGCGGGCCGACACCCCGGGCTGCCGCCGGGTCATCCACTTCAACAACGCGGGCTGCGGACTGCCGGCCCTGCCCGTGACGGACGCGATGGTCGGCCATCTGCACCTCGAAGCCCGGATCGGTGGTTATGAGGCGTCGGCCGCCCGGGCCGCCGAAATCCGCGGCTTCTACACGGAGATCGCCGCGCTCATCAACACCACGCCCGACAACATCGCCTTCGCGGGCAGCGCCACCCACGCCTACGCCAACGCCCTGTCCTCGATCCCGTTCGCGCCCGGCGACGTCATCCTCACCACCCGCGACGACTTCATCTCCAACCAGATCGCCTTCCTCTCCCTGCGCAAGCGATACGGCGTACGCATCGTCCACGCGCCCAACGCCCCGGAGGGCGGGGTCGATGTGGAGGCGATGGCCGCGCTGATGCGGACCCACCGCCCCCGCCTGGTATCCGCCACCCATGTCCCCACCAACTCGGGCCTGGTCACGCCCGTCGCCGAAATCGGCCGCCACTGCAGGGAGTTGGACCTGCTCTACCTGGTCGACGCCTGCCAGTCGGTGGGCCAGTTCGTCATCGACGTGGCGGAGATCGGCTGCGACCTGCTCACCGCCACCTGCCGCAAGTTCCTCCGCGGCCCGCGCGGCTCCGGATTCCTGTACGTGTCCGACCGGGTCCTGCGCGCGGGCTACGAACCGCTCTTCATCGACATGCACGGCGCCCGCTGGACCGAACCGGGCGGCTACCGGCCCGTGGAGACGGCGGCCCGGTTCGAGGAGTGGGAGTTTCCGTACGCCACGGTGCTCGGCAGCGCCGCCGCGACGCGCTATGCCCGCAAGGTCGGTATCGAGGCCGTCGAGCAGCGCACCCCGGCGCTCGCGGCCCGGCTCCGCAGCCGGCTCGAACCGATCCCGGGGGTGCGGGTGCTCGACCGCGGCCCGCGTCTTGCCGCGCTCGTCACCTTCGCAGTGGCGGGCTGGCAGCCGCAGCCGTTCAAGGCGGCCCTGGACGCCCGCGGCATCAACTCGGCGCTCAGCTTCCGGGAGTTCGCCCAGTTCGACTTCGGGGACAAGGACGTCGACTGGTGCCTGCGCCTGTCGCCGCACTACTACAACACCGAGGAGGAAGTGGACCACGTCGCGGACGCGGTCGCGGAACTCGCCGGCCAGGCACGGCGATGACCGCCACGCAGACACGCACCGAGGGCCCGCCCGCCGAAAGCCTCTGGCGCAACGGCGACTTCCTCAGGTTCTGGTTCGGCGAGACGCTCTCGCTCCTCGGCACCCAGGTCACCAACCTCGCGTTGCCGCTGACCGCGCTCCACGCCTTCCACGCCACCGACGAACAGCTGGGCGTCCTGCGGTTCCTGCAACTCGTCCCGTACCTCGGCCTCGCCCTGGTCCTCGGGGTGTGGGTGGACCGGGCCCGACGGCGGCGGATCATGCTCGGCGCCAACCTCGTCCGGATGCTCCTGCTGGCCCTCGTACCCGTCCTGTACTGGACGGACGTGCTCAGCCTGGTCTCGCTGCTGGCGATCGCCTGCACCGTCGGCGTCGCCTCGGTGCTGTTCGACGTGAGCTGGATGTCGTACGTCCCCACTCTCGTACGCGACCCCCGGCACTATGTCGAAGCCGGCGCCAAGATGGGGATGAGCTCATCGGCCGCCGACGTGGCAGGGCCCGGGCTCGCGGGTGTCCTGGTCGGCGCCCTGACCGCACCCGTGGCGCTGATCGTCGACGCGTTCTCCTACCTGGTGTCGCTGATCTCGCTGCTGCTCATCCGCACGCCCGAACCCCGTCCCGAACCGCCGGCCGTACGACGGCACCTGCCGGCCGAACTCCGGGACGGCCTGCACTGGGTGCTGAAGAACCCGGTCCTGCGGTCGCTGGCCCTGATCGGGTTCTGCTGCAACTTCTCCATGATCACCGTATGGACGATGTTCTTGCTGTACGGAACCCGCGACCTGCACCTGGACTCCACGACCCTCGGCGGCATCTTCGCCACCGCCTCCCTGGGCGGACTGATCGGCGCGGCGATCTCCCGCAAGGTCATCCGGCGCTTCCGGCTCGGCCGTGTCTACCTCGTCGCGCAGTCCGCCCTCCTCATCGGCCCGACGCTGATCGTCCTGGCCGCCGGCCCCAGGCCGGTGATGCTGGGGATGTTCGTCCTCTCCTTCTTCACCACCTACCTCGGACTCGGCGTCGCCGGCGTCCTCATCGTCAGCCTGCGCCAGGCCAGTACCCCGCCGTCGATGATGGGCCGGATGACGGCGGCCTTCCGCACCCTGCTGTTCGGCGGCGGCGCCCTCGGCGGCCTCTCCGCAGGCCTGCTGTCCGGCCGCCTCGGCCCCCGGGCCGCACTGACCGTGGCAGCAATCGCCTCCGCCGCCGTACTGATCGCCCTCGCCCTGTCCCCGGTCACCCGCCTACGCGCCTTGCCACCGCCACCGGAAGGACCCGCCCCGGCGACAGCGACCGCACAGACCGCCGACTGAAACGCGCAACACGATCAAGGGCCCCACCACAAGCGGTGGGGCCCTTGATTGCCGTCAGACGGTCAGACGGTCAGACGGTCAAATCGGCAACGGCGCGGGGCTAATGGTGCTTCCTGCGGCCGTTTCCCTCGTCTGTCCGGCCGTTCCCGGTCGCGTTGTGCGTGGCGCCGGGGTTGGTGTCGGGCGTGCCGTTGCCGGAGGCGCCGGTGTTCCCCGCTGAGCCGTTGCCGGTTGCCGCGTCGCCCTTGCCGGGTTTGCCCGTGCCGGCCGTCCCGCTCGGCGCGCCCGGCACCCGCTTCAGCTGCTCGGAGCAGTACGCGGCGACCTTGTCCTCTCCGCCGGCGGCCGCGACGAGCCGCTGCCAGGCCGTCGCGTCGAGTGCTTTGCCGCGCCCTTCGACCTGCTTGTAGGCGCGGCAGTGGGCCTCGGTGTCCTGGGCGGGGGAGGGGCGGTGCGTGGGGCCGGGGCGGCCGGAGGACGACGGCGAGGTCGTACCGCCCGGCTGGTCCGGGGCGACCGCAGAGGGGCGCGCGGTCCCCCGGCCGCTACCGGGACCTCCGGTGGACGAGCCGGCCGAACCGACGGCAGCGACCGCGACACCTCCCAGCGCGAGGCCGGCGAACACCGCGCCGAACGTCATCCGCACCGGGCGCCGGACACTGCGCTCCTCGCGCGGGCGCCAGTCGTCCCGGCGCCGGGTACGTGCCCGGCGCGCACCCGCGCCGTGGGCGGCGGCCCGGAAGGCGGCCAGCGCCCGCTGCTCGGCCTCGGGGTCGAGGTGGTCCGCGCGGACGGCGGCGCCCAGCACCGTTTCCAGCGTGGTGGGGTCCTGCACGTCCCACGGGCCGGACACGCTGCCGTCAGGGTGCCCACGCCGGCGACGGACCGGAGCTCCGTCGCCGCTCAGCCGCTCACCCATGTCCGCTTCCGTTCCTGTCCGACCGTTTCGATCCGTCGAGGTGCCGGGCCCCGATGCCTGCCGGCCGTCCACTGTCGCCCTCGTCGTTCATTCCGACTTCCCCAGCGTTCGGGAAGCCCCATCCGTCACACCCTCGTCCGCCTCACCGCCGACGCCCAGCTGGCGGGCGAGGCGTTTCAGGCCCCGGTGGGCAGCCGTGCGCACCGCTCCCGGACGCTTGCCGAGGACGCGTGCGGCGGCGGGACCGTCCAGACCCACGACGATCCGCAGGAGCACCGCCTCACCCTGGTCCCGCGGCAGGCCGCGGACCAGTTCCAGGGCCCGCTCGGTGGAGAGGGACTCCAGGGCCTGGTCATGGGTGTTGTGCGGTCCGGGCAGGTTCAGCACGTCCTGTTCGGTCCCGCCGGCCCTGGGCCGCACGCGCTGGCGGCGCAGATGGTCCAGTGCCCGGTGCCGGGCGATGGTCGCGGTCCAGCCGCGGAACCCGGCCCCGTCCCCCTTGAAACGTCCGAGGTCGCGGGCTATCTCCAGCCAGGCGTCGGAGGCCACGTCCTCCGCTTCCTCGCCGACCAGCCCGTGCAGATAGCCGAGCAGGCCCGGTTGCACGAGCCGGTAGGCCACCGCGAAAGCGGCCTCGTCGCCGTCCTGGGCCCGCGTGACCGCTGCACCCAATTCCCCGTCGTACGTCCTTGCGCGCCGGGGTTGCCCTACCTGGCCCAAGACTGTCCTCGTTCGCACCGGGTTCATAGCGAGTCCGTGTCGTCCGCCCGCGCTCCGGACGCAACGGCGGCCCATGAGGAACAGCGTCCGCCCTCATGAAAGTGTCACAACGTCCAGGGGTCCTTCACGCCGTCGCCGCAGCCCATCGGCGTCCCCACGACGGTGCGTGACCGGCGCTCTCCGGGCTGCTGCCGACTCTCCCGGCGAGCGACTGTCCGGATCGCGCCTTTATGGAGACTTCATCCCTTCCGTGAGGGCCAGGTGTAACACTTCCGGCCGAGTTCGCTCTCTTCATGCGGGCGACCGCGTCGGTCGGCCAGGACAGGAGACACGACTCGTGCGGTGGACGGACGGAAGCGGAGCGGTGTACGGCGAGGGTCCGTACGGCGGCCCCGGTTACACCTATGCCCACGGCCACGAGCCCGCCTATGGCCACGAGCCCGCCCACGGCCACGAACCCACCTATGGCCACGAGCCCGCCTACGGCCACGAGCCCGCCCACGGCCACGAGCCCGCCTACGGGAACGCGTACGCCTACGGGAACGCGTACGGAGGGGGCGTCACCGGCGTCACCGCCGACCCGGCCTCGCAGCCCAGGGGCGGGGCGCAGCCCGCGCAGTGGACGTACCCGCCGGGGGAGGCCACGACGGCGTGGGGTTCCCCGCACGGTGACGTCCTCACCGCGCAGCTCCCGGTGTTCGACGCGCCCGGTCACCCCGTGCCGGAACCCGAAAGGCCCGAGAGCGAGTCGGCACGGCCCGTCTTCGTCGATTCCTCGGGGCGACGCCAGCGTCGCGTGATCCGAGCCGCCCGGCTGCTGCTGATCCCCGCCGGCGGCTATGTCGCCGTGCTGATCAGCACGATGCTGGGCGGCCCCAGCATCAGCTCTCCGTTCGTCCCGCACGCGGACTCCGCGCACTCGGCCAGGCCCAGGGCGACCGCACCCACCGAACACCCGGCGCGGAGCGCGAGCCCCACCGAGGCGCAGGAGAACTCCGGCACAGCGGTGCGGAAGTCCCCCGGCCCCACCGGCCGGCCGACAGTCTCCGCCGCCCCTGCGGCCCCGTCCCGGCCCACGGCTGCGCCCACCACGACCGCCGCCCCCACCACGACCGCCGCCCCCACCCCCAAGGGACGCGCCCGCGGCTCGTCCCACAAGCCCGTGAAGTGACCAAGGCCCTGACGTGACCGACCGCCGCCACCGCAACGCTCCTGCCCGCCGTCACGGCCGCACCCGCCGGATCACACCCCGCGCCCACTGGCTCCTGCTGAGCGTGCTCGCGGTGACCCTGTCGACGGCCCTCCTGCTCCAGGGCTACACCCACCACATGTTCGGGATCACCTCGGACGCCGTGACCGGTGCCCGGGGCCGGAGCGAGGCGGTCCCCCGCCAGGTGACCCACGGCGGCCCCGTGATCGCGGATGCCGCCACCTCCGCGCACACCGCCCGGGTCAAGGACCGCACCATCGCCCTCACTTTCGACGACGGTCCCGACCCCCGCTGGACGCCGCGCATCCTGGACGTACTGCGCCGCAACCATGTGCCTGCGACGTTCTTCGTCGTCGGAACCCAGGTCGTGGCCCATCCGGAGCTGGTCCGCCGGATCGTCGCCGAGGGACACCAGATCGGCATCCACACCTTCACCCATCCCGACCTGGCCCGCCTCGCTCCCTGGCAGCGTTCCCTGGAGCTGCGGGAGACGCAGCTGGCGGTGGCCGGCGCCGCGGGGGTCACCACCGCACTGCTCAGGCCGCCGTACTCCTCGGAGAACGACGCGCTGGACGATGCCGACTGGGCCGTCCTCCAGCAGGCGGACACGGCGGGCTACGTCACGGCGCTCTCCACACGGGACGCCGAGGACTGGCAGCGCCCCGGTGTGCACCGCATCCTCGCCCGTGCCACACCCCACGGCCGTGCCGGGCAGATCGTGCTGATGCACGACGGCGGCGGTGACCGGTCACAGACCGCCGCCGCGCTGAGCGCCTTGATCCCACGGCTCAAGGCGCAGGGTTTCCGGTTCGCGACGGTCGGCGCCTCGGTCGGCATGGCTGCGCCGGTCCGGCGCGCCGGGCTCGGCGACCATCTGCAAGGCCAGGCTCTCATCGGGCTGCTGCAGGCCGGCGACTGGACCGTGTGGCTGCTCGGCATGCTGATGTACGCGGCCGGAGCGCTCAGCGTGCTGCGCGCGGCGGTCGTGCTGCTCGCGGCCCGCCGGCACCGGCGGCTGCGGGCGGGGCCCCGCGGCCGGTCCTGGGGGCCGCCGGTGACCGAACCGGTCAGCGTCATCGTCCCCGCGTACAACGAGAGCGCCGGGATCGAGGCGGCCGTGCGTTCACTGCTCGCCTCGGACCACCCGGTGGAGATCATCGTGGTGGACGACGGTTCCACCGACGGCACCGCCGACCTGGTGGAGTCGCTCCGGCTGCCGGGGGTGCGGGTGATCCGGCAGGAGAACGCGGGCAAGCCGGCCGCGCTCAACACGGGACTCGCCGCCGCCTCGTGCGAGCTGGTGGTCATGGTCGACGGCGACACGGTCTTCGCATCCGACGCCGTCCGCACGATCGTGCAGCCCTTCGCCGACCCCCAGGTGGGCGCCGTCTCGGGCAACGCCAAGGTCGTCAACCGCGGTGGCCTGCTGGGCCGCTGGCAGCACATCGAGTACGTGGTCGGCTTCAACCTCGACCGCCGCCTGTTCGACCTCGCCGAGTGCATGCCGACCGTGCCGGGGGCGGTCGGCGCGTTCCGCCGCCGGGCGCTGCTCGCCCTCGGCGGCGTCAGCGACGTCACCCTCGCCGAGGACACCGACCTCACCATGGCGCTGTGCCGCGCCGGCTGGCGGGTGGTCTACGAGGAGGGCGCGGTGGCCTGGACGGAGGCGCCCGCGTCACTGAACGCCCTGTGGCGTCAGCGGTACCGCTGGTGCTACGGCACCCTGCAGGCGATGTGGAAGCACCGCGGCGCCTTGGTGCAGCGCGGCGCCGCAGGGAAACTCGGCCGACGCGGCCTGGTCTACCTGCTGCTCTTCCAGGTCCTGCTGCCGCTGCTCGCCCCCGTCGTGGACATCTTCGCCCTGTACGGGCTGCTCTTCCTCGACCCGGTCCGGATCATCGGGCTCTGGCTGGCCTTCCTGCTGCTGCAACTCCTGATGGGCCGGTACGCGTTCCGCCTGGACGGGGAACGGCCCGGCCCGCTGTGGAGCCTGCCGTTGCAGCAGTTCGTCTACCGGCAGCTGATGTACCTGGTGGTGATCCAGTCCGTCTTCACCGCCGTTTCGGGCTCCCGCCTGAGATGGCAGCGCATGGAGCGGTACGGCAGCCTCCGGGCCCCGGCGGGCGCGGAGTCGCCCGGCCGTGACCGGTCTCCGCGGGATGCCGGCTCTGCGTACTCTCCGCACTCTCCGCACTCGGCGCCGTACGACGGCTTGCCGCGGCAGGCGCAGTGCGGCCCGTTCCCCCGGCCGGCGCCGTACGACGGCTTCCACGAGCCGGAACCGTACGACCCCTTCCAGCAGCCGGAACCGTATGCCCCCTCCCCGCAGCCGGCGCCGCAGGCCCCCTTCCCCCGGCAGGCACGCCACGACCTCTTCCACCAGCCGGCGCCCCCCGACGGCCTTCCGCAGCCCCCGCCCCACAACGGTTACTGACAGCCCCCGCCCCACAACGATTTCCGGGCAGCCCGCACCGCACGGGACATCGCAGTCGCACCGAGTCGCACAGAGTCGTACCGAGTTTTACCGAGAGGACAGTGATCCGGGCCATGAGCGGACACCGGCGCCGACCGCCGCAGCAGTCCCGTGGCGGCACGCCTGCCGAGGATGTCCGCCCCACGGGCCACCGCCCCTCGCGGCACCGGCCCTCCGGACCGGGCACGTCACGCCGTGCGGGGAGAGCGGCGCCGGAGAGGAGACGTGGGAGACGGCGGATCGACTACCCGCGCCGGGACAGGACGGGCCCGCGCCGCTGGCTGCCGTCGATGCGTCAACTGCTGGCGCTCTTCCTGTTCTTCTTCGGCGCCACGACAGCGGCCGTCGGCTATGCCTACGCCACGGTCACCATCCCCGACCCCAACCCCACGGCACTGCTGCAGAACAACGTCTACTACTGGTCGGACGGCACGGTCCTGGCGACCGACGGCAGCGTCAACCGGCAGAACATCCGGATCTCGCAGGTCCCCGCCGACGTGCGGTGGGACTTCATCGCCGCGGAGAACGCCTCCTTCTACACCGACCCGGGCATCGACCCGCAGGGCATCCTCCGCGCCGTCGTCCACATGGCCGAGGGCGACACCGTGCAGTCCGGGTCGACGATCACCCAGCAGTTCGTCAAGAACACCTACCTGGACCAGTCGCAGACGGTCTCACGGAAACTCAGGGAACTGCTGATCTCCACCAAGATCGGCGCCGCCATGAGCAAGCAGCAGATCCTCCAGGGGTACCTGAACACCTGCTTCTTCGGCCGGCAGGCCAACGGCATCCAGGCCGCGGCCCGCGCGTACTACGGCCTTCCGGTGCAGAAGCTCGACGCGAGCCAGGGAGCCTTCCTCGCCGCGGCGGTCAACGAGCCGAGCCTCTTCCAGCACGCGGACTCCGATCCCACGGCCCGGGCGAAGGCGAAGGCACGCTGGTCCTGGGTGCTCGACCGGATGGTGAAGATCGGCAAGCTGACACCGGGGCAGCGGGCACGGTACGCGGCCGCAGGATTCCCGGCACCCAGGAAGTGGACCCTCGGCTCGGGTCTCCCGGGCCAGACCGGCTACCTGGTCCAGCTCGCCCGGTCGTACGCCGAGGCACACGACCCGAGCATCACCGACAGCAGCCTGAGCAGGGGCGGCTACCAGATACACACCACCTTCGACAGGAAACGGACCGCAGGACTGTCCAGGGCCGTCGCCAGGGTCCGTGCGCAACGCCTCGACCCCGCCCACCGGTCGGTCGACCGGGACGTCCAGGTCGGAGCCGCCTCGGTCGACCCCACGACCGGCAGGATCCTCGCCGTCTACGGCGGCCCCGGCTACGACCACGCCCATTACTCGGACAACGCCGACACCTCCGGCGTCCCGGTGGGCTCGACGTTCAAACCCGTCGTCCTCGCCGCCGCGCTCCAGCACCGAGCCGTACTGCGGCCCGGCAGGCCCCCGGCGCCGATCACCCCGGCCAGCAAGTTCAACGGTGACGACGGCATCAAGATCAAGGACCGGCAGGGCGCCTACGTCACCGATGACAAGGACCCCACCGGCCTCCTCCACCAGCACAACGACACTCCCCGGCACTGGGGCTACATCTCTCTGCGCAAGGCGATGGAGCAGTCGGTCAACACGCCGTACGTGCAACTGGGAGAGGACGTCGGCCACCGGAACGTGGTGAGGACGGCGCAGGCCCTCGGCCTGCGCCACAGCAGCCTCGCCGCCCCCAGCGCCGGCTTCTACATCGGCACCTCGACACCGAGCGCCATTCGCATGGCAGGTGCCTACGCGACCTTCGCCGCCTCCGGTATGCGGGCCACCCCCTACTCGGTGACCAAGGTGACCCACAACGGCTCCGCACTCCCCGGCTTCACCGCCCCCGCCCCCGTACGGGCGCTGCCGCAGGCCATCGCCGACAACGTGACCGATGTCCTCCGGGGCGTCATAGCCCGGGGCACCGGCACCAAGGCCAAGGCCCTCGGCCGGGCGGCCGCGGGCAAGACGGGTACCACCGACGACTACCATTCGGCCTGGTTCGTCGGCTACACCCCCCAACTGGCCACCTCCGTGGTCCTCTTCCGCGAGGACGCGGCCCACCCCCAGCTGCAGTCCCTGGTGGGCGTCGGCGGCCTGCAGAAGGTGTTCGGCGGCGACATCCCCACCGAAATCTGGACCCGGTACATGAGTGACGCCCTCGCCGGCCTTCCCGACGCCCCCTTCCCCACCGCCGTCCCCCTCGGCCGCGGCACCGACGAGCCGGGCGCCCCGTCACCCTCCCCGTCCGCCCCTCCCGCCAAGAAGGGCGGGCAGACCGACAGGACCGGCAGGAACGGCAAGCCGGGCAAGAGGACGGCCACCACTCCCGCCCCCACGCCGGGCGCCCCGACAACGAGCCCCAAGTGCCGCCACCACAAGTGCCGGTGACCGTGGGCGAACAGGGGCGGACCGGCTCCCCGGCACCGCCTGGCCGCTACCCGGCCCGCTCCTGACCTGGTGCAGCCGGCCGGCTGCACCAGCCTTGCCCGGACGCCGGTGCAGCGGGCGCGAAGGAGCCGACCACACCCGTCCAGCGAGCCGTGGCTCCGGCCGGCCTCGGTTGCCCGGTCCGGGCGCCGGGACCGGGTGCCGGGACCGGGCGTCGAGTGCGGACCGCTGCTGCACCGCTACGGGGGCACGGCCATGCACTGCGCACCACGGCGTCTGCCGCGCCGCACTCCACCGCCGATGGCCGACGCCGGCCCCGGCAGAGGCGCCTGCAACCACCCCGACCATCACCACTGCAGCCGAACCGCCCTCACGGAACGTCGAAGGGCCCCACCGCGAACGGTGGGGCCCTTCGACATCGTGCCCGGTGAGAGCACTGGCGGAGGATACGAGATTCGAACTCGTGAGGGGTTGCCCCCAACACGCTTTCCAAGCGTGCGCCCTAGGCCACTAGGCGAATCCTCCGCCGCAAACAATACAAGACGTTGGGGAGTGCTCGCGAACATGATCCGGGGCGGGGGTCCGGGGAGGGGTGTCGGGGAGGGGTGGGGGCGGGGACGGGTTCGTGGGTTGGGGGTGGGATCCGCTAGGGTGGGGGCCAGCCCCTCACGTGGCGCTATCTGACTGAACTCCCCCAGGGCCGGAAGGCAGCAAGGGTAGGTCGGCTCTGGCGGGTGCGTGAGGGGCGCTTGCGTTTGCGGGGCCGGTCGATTGTCGGTGGGGCCCGATATCGTCGTAAGCGTGTCGTCCCTTGCGCTGTACCGCCGCTACCGTCCCGAGACCTTCGCCGAGGTCATCGGGCAAGAGCACGTGACCGATCCGCTGCAGCAGGCGCTGCGGAACAACCGCGTCAACCACGCGTATCTGTTCAGCGGTCCGCGCGGCTGCGGCAAGACGACCAGTGCGCGGATCCTGGCCCGGTGCCTGAACTGTGAGGAAGGTCCCACTCCGACGCCCTGCGGGACGTGCCAGTCGTGCGTCGACCTGGCCAGGAACGGGCGGGGCTCGATCGATGTGATCGAGATCGACGCGGCGTCCCACGGTGGTGTCGACGACGCGCGTGAGCTGCGGGAGAAGGCGTTCTTCGGGCCGGCCGGCAGCCGGTACAAGATCTACATCATCGACGAGGCCCACATGGTCACGTCGGCGGGCTTCAACGCGCTGCTGAAGGTCGTCGAGGAGCCGCCGGAGCATCTGAAGTTCATCTTCGCGACGACGGAGCCCGAGAAGGTCATCGGGACGATCCGGTCGCGTACGCATCACTATCCGTTCCGGCTGGTGCCGCCGGGGACGCTGCGCGAGTACCTGGGCCAGGTGTGCGGGCAGGAGGAGATCCCGGTCGAGGACGGGGTGCTGCCGCTGGTCGTCCGGGCCGGTGCCGGGTCCGTGCGGGACTCGATGTCGGTGATGGACCAGCTGCTCGCCGGGGCGGGCGCCGACGGTGTGACGTATGCCATGGCCACGGCCCTGCTCGGGTACACCGACGGTTCGCTGCTGGATTCCATCGTGGAGGCGTTCGCCGCGGGGGACGGCGCGGCGGCCTTCGAGGTCGTGGACCGGGTCATCGAGGGCGGCAACGACCCCCGCCGGTTCGTGGCCGATCTGCTGGAGCGGTTGCGGGACCTGGTGATTCTGGCTGCCGTGCCGGACGCCGGGGAGAAGGGGCTGATCGACGCCCCCGCGGACGTCGTGGAGCGGATGACGGCGCAGGCCTCGGTGTTCGGGGCGGCGGAGCTGAGCCGGGCCGCCGACCTGGTCAACACGGGGCTGACGGAGATGCGGGGCGCGACCTCGCCGCGGCTCCAGCTGGAGCTGATCTGTGCGCGGGTGCTGCTGCCCGCGGCGTACGACGACGAGCGGTCGGTGCAGGCGCGTCTGGACCGTCTGGAGCGCGGCGCGGGCGCGGCGCTGCTGGGCGGAGCGGGCGCGGGCGGCCTCGGCGGCGTGCCCGGCGGCCCGGGTGCGGGTCCCGGGGGCGAGCCGGGTCCCGTCGTGGTGTCCGGTGGCGGTCCCGCGGCCGGATACGTACCGGGTCCGGAGGCGCATCCGCCGATGCCGGCGCCCGGCGGCCCGTCGGGGCCGGCTGCCGCGCGTGCCGCGGTACGAGGTACGGGGTCGGCCGCTGCTCCCGCGGCTCCGGCTGCTGCGGCCTCGGCTCAGGGCGCCCCGGCGACGCAAGGCGCCCCGGCTGCCGGTGGCGCCCAGGCCGGGGAGGGCGCGGGCCCGCAGGCCGGTGGGCCGGCCGGTGGTCGTGAGGGTGGTCCGCCGCGTCCCGGGGCGTGGCCCGGAGGGACGGGCCGGGGCGGTGCGGGCACGGGTGCCGGCGCCGGTCCTGGTGGCGCCGCCACGGGCGGTGCCGCCCCCGGAGGCGCGGGCAACGGCAGTGGCGCGGGCAGCGGCAGCGGGGCCGGTGGCGGCGGTGCGGCGCGGCAGCCCGGGGGCTGGCCCACGGCCGTGGCGCCGGGGCAGGGCGGCGGCCAGGTGCCGGCGCCGCAGACCGGCAGGACGCCCGCGGGCCCGCCGCCCGCGAGCGGCCCGGCCGGTGGTGCTCCCGGTGGCGCGTCCGGGGCCGGACCGCAGGCCGGGGGAGCGGCTCCGGGGACGCCGCAGGGTGCCGCCCAGGTGCGCCAGATGTGGCCGGACATCCTGGATGCGGTGAAGGCCCGCCGGCGCTTCACCTGGATCCTGCTGAGCCAGAACGCCCAGGTCTCCGGCTTCGACGGCACGACCCTGCAGATCGGCTTCCCCAACGCCGGTGCCCGCGACAGCTTCGCCAACGGCGGCAGCGAGGACGTGCTGAAGGACGTCCTGGCCGAGCGGTTCCAGGTGCAGTGGCGGGTCGAGGCGATCGTCGACCCGTCGGGCGGTGCCAATCCGCCGGCCGGCGGCGCGCCCCGTAGTGGGGGCGGCGGCTTCGGCGGGGCACCGGCGCAGCCGCCCGCACCCCAGGCGCCGTCCGCACCGGGCGGTCCGGCGGCGCCCTCGTCGTCCGGCGGGTCGTACGGCCAGGGCGGCGGCGGTGGAACGGCCGGTGGGCCCGGCGGCGGTGCCGGGGCCGGCACCGGCGGGGGCGGTCAGGGTGCCCGGATGGCGCGGGAGGCGGTGGCCCCGTCCGCGTCCGCGGGCGGCGCCTCGGGTGCGGCAGCGGCGGAGCCCTCGTACACCCCGCCCGAGCCCCCGCCGATGTCGATCGAGTACGACATGCCGGCGGAGGACGACCCCGACCTCGTCGACTCCGCGCTCAGCGGACACGACCTCATCGTCCGCGAGCTGGGCGCGACGGTGATCGAGGAGTTCAACAACGAGTAGCCCGGGGACGGGTGGGCCGGAAAACGGCGGGAGGAAGGCCGGAGGAAGGGGCGGGGGAGGGCAGAAGACGCGGCAGGTGGAGCGGTGCGTAGGGGGCGGTGACGGTGCGTGGCCGGAGAGGTGGGCGTACACCGGACGTACACCAGTGCTCCTCCCTGCGGCGTAGGGCGCCGGGGCGGCGAAACACGTAGGCTCGGGCTACCGCACAATCGTTGTCGTATGGCAGGAGTCACGTCGTGATCCCCGGTGGTCAGCCCAATATGCAGCAGCTGCTCCAGCAGGCCCAGAAGATGCAGCAGGACCTTGCGGCCGCCCAGCAGGAGCTGGCGGAGACGCCCGTGGAGGGTTCCGCGGGCGGCGGCCTGGTCAAGGCGACGGTGACCGGCTCCGGTGAGCTCAAGGGCCTGGTCATCGACCCCAAGGCGGTCGACACCGACTCCGCGGAGGAGACGGCCGAGACGATCGCCGACCTCGTACTGGCGGCGGTCCGCGATGCCAACGCCAAGGCCCAGCAGCTCCAGCAGCAGAAGCTCGGCCCGCTCGCCCAGGGTCTGGGTGGCGGCGGCATCCCCGGCCTCACGTTCTGAGGAGTCCCCGGTCTCCCATTCTGAGGAGTAGCCAACTAGCGTACGCAGCACGGCAGAAGAGAGAGAAGACGTTCCGTGTATGAAGGCGTGGTTCAGGACCTGATCGACGAGTTGGGCAGACTGCCCGGCGTCGGTCCCAAGAGCGCGCAGCGGATCGCCTTCCACATCCTTCAGGCCGAGCCGACCGATGTCCGCCGGCTCGCGAACGCGCTGATGGAGGTCAAGGCGAAGGTCCGGTTCTGCAGCGTCTGCGGCAATGTGGCGCAGGAGGAGCAGTGCCGGGTCTGCCTGGACCCGCGGCGTGATCCGGCGGTCATCTGTGTCGTGGAGGAGCCCAAGGACGTCGTGGCGATCGAGCGGACCCGTGAGTTCCGCGGCCGCTACCACGTCCTCGGTGGCGCGATCAGCCCCATCGAGGGCGTCGGCCCCGACGATCTGCGGATACGGGAACTGCTGGCCAGGCTCGCGGACGGCACCGTCACGGAGTTGATCCTGGCCACCGACCCGAATCTGGAGGGCGAGGCCACGGCCACGTATCTGGCCCGCATGATCAAACCCATGGGTTTGAAGGTGACGCGACTGGCGAGCGGTCTGCCGGTCGGCGGCGATCTGGAGTATGCCGACGAGGTCACGCTCGGGCGGGCCTTCGAAGGGAGGAGACTTCTCGATGTCTGATGCCACGCTGCACGACGCGCGACAGAACCCTGACGACTTCGCCGTTTCGATCTCCGACTCGATCGAGAGCTTCATCGTCGCGGTCACGGAGGTCGCCAAGGGGGACGAGCCGGACAGCGCGGTGCCCTTCCTCCTCCTGGAGGTCTCCCAGCTGCTGCTCGCCGGGGGCCGGCTGGGCGCGCACGAGGACATCGTTCCCGATGAGCGCTACGAGCCGGACACCGGGCCCGAGCCCGATGTGGACGATCTGCGGGAGCGCTTCGCCGCCCTGCTCGACCCGGTGGACATCTACTCCGAGGTGTTCGACCCGTACGTACCGCGCAGCGAGCCGGTGGCCTGCCGGATCTCCGACGACCTGGCGGACATCATCACCGACCTGCGGCACGGGCTGGCGCACTACCGTGCCGGACGGATCGTCGAGGCGCTGTGGTGGTGGCAGTTCTCCTACCTGACCAACTGGGGCCCGACCGCCTCGGCCGCCCTGCGCGCGCTGCAGTCGCTGGTCGCCCACGTACGCCTGGACCAGCCGCTGGACGAGCTGGACGGGCTGGACACCGACAGCGGCGTCAACGGCGACGGTGACGAGGAGCGGCTCGCGGAGGAGGCCGGCAAGGTCATGGCGGCGGAGATCGCCGCGCCGCTGGGGCTGCGGGAGCTGCGCGGCACCTGACCGCCGGGAATCCGGACCGCCGGGCCGGTGGCTGTGACCTGGGTTACCTTTCCGTGTGTACCGGCCCGTAGCGGGCATGTGCTCGCCGAGCGGGCGCGACGGTGCGCCACGCGGAACCGACCGGCGGGACATGATCACGCGGTGGGCCGGACGTCCCCGGACGTACGGCAGTACGGTCCGTCTCACGGAATCGTCTCACCATGTGATATCGGCAGGGCGGACTCCGCTTGCTCGTTAGACTGAGCCGACCGCAGTACCCCCATGTTCGGGGGTCCGGGAGGAAACTCCCGAAGAGACAGTTGCGAGGAGCGCACGTGGGCCTTGTCGTGCAGAAGTACGGCGGCTCATCCGTTGCGGATGCCGAGGGCATCAAGCGCGTTGCCAAGCGAATCGTCGAGGCCAAGAAGAACGGCAACCAGGTTGTCGTGGTGGTTTCGGCGATGGGCGACACGACGGACGAGCTGATCGATCTCGCGCAGGAAGTGTCCCCGATTCCGTCGGGGCGCGAGTTCGACATGCTGCTGACCGCCGGAGAGCGGATCTCCATGGCCCTGCTGGCGATGGCGATCAAAAACCTCGGTCACGAGGCGCAGTCCTTCACCGGTAGCCAGGCCGGCGTCATCACCGACTCCGTGCACAACAAGGCACGGATCATCGATGTCACCCCGGGCCGTATCCAGGCCTCCATCGACGAGGGCAACATCGCCATCGTCGCCGGTTTCCAGGGCGTGTCCCAGGACAAGAAGGACATCACGACGCTGGGGCGCGGTGGCTCGGACACCACCGCGGTGGCGCTGGCCGCCGCGTTGAACGCCGACGTCTGTGAGATCTACACCGATGTGGACGGCGTCTTCACCGCCGACCCGCGGGTCGTCAAGAAGGCCCGGAAGATCGACTGGATCTCCTTCGAGGACATGCTGGAGCTCGCCAGCTCCGGCTCCAAGGTGCTGCTGCACCGCTGCGTGGAGTACGCACGCCGTTACAACATCCCGATCCACGTCCGCTCGTCCTTCTCCGGGCTGCAGGGCACGTGGGTCAGCAACGAACCGCAAGGGGACCAGCCGATGGAGCAGGCAATCATCTCGGGCGTCGCGCACGACACCTCCGAGGCGAAGGTCACGGTCGTCGGAGTCCCGGACAAGCCGGGCGAGGCCGCGCGCATCTTCCGTGCGATCGCGGACTCCGAGGTCAACATCGACATGGTCGTGCAGAACGTGTCCGCGGCCTCGACCGGTCTGACCGACATCTCCTTCACCCTCCCCAAGGCCGAGGGCCGCAAGGCCGTGGCGGCCCTGGAGAAGACCCGGGCCGCGGTCGGCTTCGACTCGCTCCGCTACGACGACCAGATCGCCAAGATCTCGCTGGTCGGCGCGGGCATGAAGACCAACCCCGGCGTCACCGCGACGTTCTTCGAGGCACTGTCGAACGCCGATGTGAACATCGAGCTCATCTCGACCTCCGAGATCCGGATCTCGGTCGTCACCCGCGCCGATGACGTCAACGAGGCCGTGCGCGCCGTGCACACCGCCTTCGGGCTCGACTCGGAGAGCGACGAGGCCGTGGTCTATGGCGGCACCGGTCGATGATTCCGGCCGAGGCGGGCCGTCCGTCCCTCGCTGACACGGCGGGGGCGGACGCCCGCACGGCCCGTGAGCCGGCCCGCAAGCCGGATCTCGCCGTCGTCGGTGCCACCGGCGCCGTCGGCTCGGTCCTGCTCGGCATCCTGTCCGAGCGGGCCGACGTCTGGGGCGAGATCCGGCTGATCGCTCCCCCCAGCCCTCAACTGCGTGCGAGCGGCGGGGAGTTCGAACCGGGCCCGGCCGGCCGCAAACTGACCGTACGGGGTGCGGAGGTCGAGGTCGTCCCGCTGAGCGAGGACGCCCTCGACGGGATCGACGTCGCGATGTTCGGTGTCCCGGACGAGGTCGCCGCGCAGTGGGCGCCGGTCGCGGTGTCCAAGGGCGCGGTGGTGATCGACAGCTCACGCGCGTTCCGGCGGGACCCGGACGTGCCGCTGGTCGTCCCCGAGATCAATGCGCACACCGCCCGGGTGCGCCCGCGCGGCATCCTCGCCGGTCCTGGCTGCACCACCCTCGCGATGATCGTCGCGCTCGGGGCGCTGCACGCCGAGTACGGGCTGAGCGAGCTGATCGTCTCCTCGTACCACGCCGCCTCCGCGGCCGGACGGGCCGGCGTCGAGACGCTGCGGGCCCAGCTGTCCGCGGTCTCCGGTACGGACCTGGGGGCCGCGCCCGGTGACGTACGGCGGGCCGTCGGCGACACCCTGGGGCCGTTCCCGGCGCCGCTCGCGCTCAACGTCGTGCCCTGGGCCGGCACGCTCCAGGAGGACGGCTGGTCCTCGGAGGAGCTCGACGTCCGTCATGAGTCCCGCAAGGTCCTCGGCCTGCCGGACCTGCCGGTCACCGCGACCTGTGTGCGGGTGCCGGTGCTCACGACCCACTCGCTGACCGTCCACGCCCGTTTCGAGAACGACGTCACGGTCGCCGGCGCCCACGAGATCCTGGCGGCGGCCCCCGGCGTCGTGCTGTGCGACGCCCCCGAGGAGGACGAGTACCCGACCCCGTCCGACGTCGTCGGCACGGACCCCACCTGGGTCGGACGCGTACGGCGCTCCCTGGACGATCGGCGGGCGCTGGAACTGTTCGTGTGCGGCGACAACCTCCGCAAGGGCGCGGCCCTGAACACGGCCCAGATCGGGGAGTTGGTGGCGGGGGAGATGCGGGGGGCCGGGGGGCCTGGGGGGCTCGGGGGTAGGGGGTAGGGGCCTGCTTCGACTGGCTCCGTGGACCTGTCTTGGCTGGGCCCGTGGGCCTGCTTCGACTGGCCCCGTGGGCCTGTTTTGACTGACCCTCGTGTCTTGACTGGCCCCGTGTTTTGACTGACCCCTGTGTCTCGGCTGGCCCTCGTGTGGTGTGTGATGGCTGGGGTGTGGGGACTGCGGGGTCTGGGGGGGCCTTGGGGCGTACGCGGTATCTGGGGTCTGTGAGGGCTCTGGGTTGGGTGCGGCGTGGTGGGGGTTCTTGGTTGGTTCTGTGAGGGGTGACTTGGCGGGATTGGCCGTGGCGGGCCGGCCGCCTGGGGGATACTTTGAGGGACGTGTGAAGATCCTGTGAGCGAATTGCTGGTCCGTACCTCTTGATCTGGGCTGACGATCTGTTCGACCATTCGCTCCCCGCCACACTGCAACCGGCAGTTCGGCGGGGAGCGTCTTTGTGGCCATCCCGGTGGGTGGTCCGGGATGCCTGCGGGTCTGCACGTGTGAGCCCTCGGGTGTCGGGGCGAACGCATCGGGATATATGGGGCATTCGGGAAGAGCTGGTACGCATGAGGGCATTTGATGCATCGTCAAAAGCGGTGCCTTGCGCGTACAACCCTTATGGGGGGAAGCGTGTCCAACAGGCGTGGCAGAGGTACTCGGTTTCACCATCGCCCCGGCGGGCGCGGCAGGCGCGGCAGTGCGTCCGCAGCGGCCCCGCGCAGTCGGGGGCATGCCAGTGATCGCTCCCTGGCCCACCACGCGCCCCGCGCAGATTCCTTCTCAGCGTGGGGACACTGACGACGCGATGGCCGTGGGCACCACAGTCGACCACCTCACCGAGACCTACCGCGCGCACTACCGCTCCCTGCTCGGTCTCGCCGCGCTGCTCCTCGACGACACCGCCTCCTGTGAGGACGTCGTACAGGAAGCCTTCATCCGGGTGCACTCCGCGCGCGGCCGGGTGCGCGACCCCGAGAAGACCCTCGCCTACCTCCGGCAGACGGTCGTCAACCTCTCGCGCTCCGCACTGCGCCGCCGCATCCTCGGCCTGAAGCTGCTGTCCAAGCCGATGCCGGACATGGCCAGCGCGGAGGAGGGCGCGTACGACCTGCTGGAGCGCGACCAGCTGATCAAGGCGATGCGCGGGCTGCAGCGCCGCCAGCGCGAGGTGCTGGTGCTGCGCTATTTCGCCGATATGACCGAGGCGCAGGTGGCGCAGACGCTGGGCATATCGCTCGGCTCGGTCAAGGCGTACGGGTCGCGGGGCATCGCGGCGCTCCGCGTCGCGATGGAGGCACCAGCATGAGTGGCAACAGGTTCGGCCGGTACAACAGGTTCGGTCGGTACGGGCCGTTGGACGCGGGGTCGTTGGACGCCGGGTCGCTGGGGTCGGCCGGGTCGGTCGGTTCGGTTGATTCGTCGGGCTTTGGGGGGCGCGGCGTGCCCGGGGGTCGTGCGGTTCCGGGCTGGGCGGCGGGGCGTGCCGGTGTGGACGACGCCTCGTACCGCACGCGCGGCATGTCGGACCGTGGGCCGCAGGGGCTGTACCTCGTACGCGAGGCGCACGACGGCGGTCAGGGCGGCGGTCTGGGTGGCGGTCAGGGCGTTGGCCAGGGTGGCGGTCTGGGTGGCTGTGCGAGCCACGAGGGCCGGGGGAGCCACGCGGGCCGTGAGGAAGAAGAGAGCCGTGAGGTCTGCGCGAGCCGTGAGGGCCGTGAGATCTGCGAGAGTCCTGAAACCCGCGAGAGTCATGAGTACGACCGTGGGGTGCGTGATCGCGAGACGCGGGCCCGTGCGGACGAGGCCGACGAGACGCCGGCCGGTGCGGCCGGGGCCGGTGAGATGCGCTCCCGTAAGGGCGGTCGCGACAACGATGCCCAGAGCGGTGGAACGTTCGACGGCACTGCTCCCACGGATCCCGGTCCTGCCTCTGCGGGTCCTGCCTCTGCGGGTCCCGCTTCTGTGGGTCCTGTCTCTGCAGGCGCGGCCCCCGGGGGCGGTGGGGGCGACGGCGACGGTGACGACCACGGCCGTAGCCACCCCACCGGCGGCGGATTCGGCGACGGCTTCGGCGACGAGGACGAACTGAGGCGCCTCCTGCAGTCCAGCGTCGGCGGCCTCGAACCGTCCCCGGACGCCCTGGAACACCTGCGTCGCGCCGTACCGGCCCGCCGCCAGCGCCGTCGGCACGCGGCCGTCGGCGCGGCAGCAGCGGTGCTGCTCGGCGGGATGTCGATCCCCGCCATGCTCCACGTCGCGAACCTCGCCGACGGCTCCCCCGACCGGCCCGCCAACGCCGCGAGCAGCCAGCGCGCCCACGACACCGGCGGGGGCACGCACGGCGAAGGCACCGAACAGGCCGGGCCTCGCCCGCCCGGCAAGGGCGGCGCCAAACCGGGCGGCGGACAACCCGCGGGCAAGGGCAAGGCGACGGAGAAGAACGGCGCCGGCCACGGCCCGGGTGCCGGCACCCCCGCCCCGGACGAGACCATGGACGTCACCTCGCCGGTCTGCGGGCGCGATCAGCTCGGCCAGGGAACGAGCACGGTCGGCACGGCGGACGCCGACGGCCGCGTCTACGGTGCGTTCCGGGTGGTCAACACGTCCGCCACACCCTGTTCCGTCCAGGGCGGTGGCACCGTCGTCGTGGCTTCCGCGCAGGGTTCCACGAACCCCGACCACATCCACGTGGTCGACCACACCTCAGGTGACGAGGCCACCGGTCTGCCCGACCCGGCCACCACCCCTGACCAGCTGGTTCTCAAGCCGGGCGAGGCGTACGAGGTGAAGTTCGCCTGGATCCCGCAGGCCGGCGGCGGGCCCACCGGGTGCGCCAATCCGGGGCCCTCGCCGACTCCCGACCCCTCCAAGGAGCCGGCGCAGTCCCCGGACGCGGGGGCCACGACGGGTACGGACGGCGGCGGTCAGGCGGGGGGCGGCGACGGTTCCGGCAGTGGTGGTGACGGTGGCGGAGCCGTGTCCGGAGGGATCGTGCTGAGCCATACGCCGGAGGCGGGCGAGCCCGCCGCGACCGACGCCAAGATCAGCGACGCCTGCGCCGGAACGGTTTACCGCACGGAGGCGGTCGCGGCTCAGTAGGGGACTGCCCAGTGGGTGGCGGCCCGGTCGGTGGCGGCCCAGTGGGTGACGGCCCAGCCGGTGACGGTGGCGGCCCAGTAGGGGAGCGGGCGTGCCAAGGGGGCCCACCAGCTCTCGTGCAGCCCGTCGAGGTGGCGGTGTGGGGGGCGGTGTGGGCGGCGGCGGTGAGGGGGCGGTGAGGCCTCGCCGTACGGGCCCCGTACCGTTGATGGGGTGTACCGGTTCCTGCTGACCCCGCGGTGGTGGGGGATCAACGTCTTCGCCGTACTGGCGATTCCCTTCTGCATCTTCATGGGCAGCTGGCAGCTGAGCCGCTTCGAGGACCGCGTCGACACCCACCGGCAGCAGGAGGACCGCTCGGCCCGGGCGAAGACCGCGGCCGCCCGGCCCCTCGACCGCCTGCTGCCCGTCGACAAGGTCACCTCCGGACGCCAGGCCAGCGCCCGCGGCCACTATGACGCGGAGCACCAACTGCTCGTACCGGACCGCACCTTGAAGGACAAGCACGGCGAGCGGCAGGGCTTCTACGTCCTCACCCTCCTGCGCACGGACCACGGCAAGGCGCTCCCGGTCGTACGCGGCTGGCTGCCCGGTGACGCCGGTACGAAGGCCGACACGGCGAAGGTGCCCGCACCGCCCAAGGGCGAGGTGACGGTCACCGGTGCGTTGCAGGCCTCCGAGAACCAGGGCACCGACGGCGTGCAGGCGGGCGGTGGGCTGCCGCGCGGTCAGCTCGGCATGATCAGCGCGGCGTCGCTGGTCAACATCGTGCCGTACGACGTCTATGACGCCTGGATCACCCTCACCGACCCGCAGGCCCCGCTGCACCCCGTCCCGCCGGCCGCCGCCGAGGGCAGCGGCCTGGACCTCAAGGCCTTCCAGAACCTCGGCTACACCGGCGAATGGTTCGTCTTCGCCGGCTTCGTGGTCTTCATGTGGTTCCGCCTCTTCCGCCGCGAATCCGAGGCCGCAAAGGACGCAGCCCTGGGCCTCCTACCGGGGACGGACGAGCCGGCGGACGAGCTGGCGGACGAGCCGTCGGATGAGACAGCGGACGAGCCGGCGGACGGGACGGCGGACGAGCCGGGTAAGGCCACGGATGTGGCGGCCGGGCGCGGGGCGTGAGCGACGGCTGAGGCGGCGGGCGGCTGAGGGTGGCGGACGGCTGAGGTGGCCGGGCTGGTTGAGGTGGCGGGCGGCTTAGTTAGGCGGCTGGGCCGGCTGAGGCCGGGGCGCGGGCCGTGTCGGGTGAGGCGGCGGGCGGGTGGCTGGCCAGGAAGGGGCGGGGCTGGGGGAGGGAGGGGCTCGGCGTCTGCTCCCCCCGGGGGGGGGCGCCCCCCGCCCCCACCCCACCCCACCCCGCCCCCACCCCACCCCACCCCGCCCCCACCCCACCCCACCCCACCCCACCCCACCCCACCCCACCCCACCCCACCCCA
>NZ_JBHWDV010000002.1:402429-686143 GCF_042734445.1 Streptomyces sp. NPDC059649 | reverse complement strand
TCAGCGGCGGCACCACCAGCGTCACCACCAACGGACTCGTCACCGCAGGCACCTACGCAGTCACCGCCACCTACAGCGGCGACGCCAACTACACCGGCTCCGTCGGCACAGACACCCAGACCGTCGCCCAGGCATCCACCACCACCAGCGTCTCCTCCTCACCCGACCCCTCCGTAGTCGGCCAGCCGGTGACCTTCACCGCCACCGTCGCACCGGTCGCGCCAGGGACAGGTACACCAACCGGAACGGTCACCTTCGTCGTCACCGGCGGTCCGACGCTGACCGGCACCCTCTCCGGCGGGACGGCCAGCGTCACGACCACTGCGCTGGGTCCGGGTACCTTCCCCGTCACGGCGACCTACAGCGGTGACGCCAACTTCACCAGCTCCAGCGGCAACGACACCCAGACAGTCGCGCAGGCATCCACCACCACCACGGTCTCTTCCTCGCCCGACCCGTCGGTCTTCGGGGAGACGGTGACCTTCACCGCCACGGTCGCGCCGGTCGCGCCCGGCGCCGGCACGGTGACCGGCACGGTCACGTTCGTCATCGACGGCGGTGGGGGCGGCTCGCTGACCGCCACCGTCTCCGGCGGCGTCGCCACCGTCACCACCAACACACTCGACGCCGGTGTCCACAACGTCACCGCGACCTACAGCGGCGACGCCAACTTCACCAGCTCCAGCGGCACAGACACCCAGACCGTCAACCAGGCATCCACCACCACCACGGCCACCTCGTTCCCCGACCCCTCCAACTCCGGTGACACGGTCGCGATCCTCGCGTTCGTGTCGGCGGTGGCCCCGGGCAGCGGCGTCCCGACCGGGACGGTCAACTTCACCGTCACCGACGGGGTGACCACCGTCAACCTCACCGGGACGCTCGACGGCTCCGGTGTCGCCGCGGTCAGCACCCCGCTGACCACCGGCAACTACCTCATCACGGCGACCTATCTCGGTGACACCAACTTCACCGGCTCCAGCGACACCGACACCCAGACCGTCGTGTAACCCCCCTTCCTTCTCCCGTACAGCGCACCGGCGCCGGGCCGTCCACGAGGGCGGCCCGGCGTCCTTGTGTGCCCACTGCCCGTACGGGGCGGCGGACCGCGCGATATCACCGCTTGGCCGAGCGTCACCGACTGTGCTGCGCCGCGTAGTTCGGCCAGATCCAGATGGCGCGTCTTCGCAAAGTAAATGCCCGGGTCTTCTGAGGCGCCCCTGTGGCGACGCCGCGCGCCCCGGGCCCGGCGCACGAGCGCTCGTCGTTGTCCGACTCAAGTCCGGGTCTCTTCCAGGGCGATGCCGGGGGCGGTCGTCTCCAACCGTGAGTTCCGGCGGCTGTAGAGCAGGTAGACGACCAGGGCCAGGGCCAGCCATCCGCCGAACAACAGGTAGGTGTCGAGCGGAAGTTGGTACACCAGGTAGCTGCAGGCGAGGAGGGACAGGGCCGGCACGACGGGGTGTCCTGGGACGCGGAAGCCGCGTTCGAGGTCCGGGGCCGTACGGCGGAGGATGAGCACGCCGAGCGAGACCACGGCGAAGGCCACCAAGGTGCCCATGCTGGTGAGGTCGGCGAGCAGGTCCAGCGGGAAGACCGCCGCGAGGCAGGCGACGAAGCCGCCGGTCAGCAGGGTGGTGAACACCGGAGTACCGGTACGTGGGTTCACCCGGCGGAACGCGGCGGGCAGCATGCCGTCGCGGCCCATGGCGTAGAGGATCCGGCTCTGTCCGTACAGCACGACCAGTGTGACGCTGACGATGGACAGCACCGCGCCGGCCGAGAGCAGCACGGCGGGCCAGCTGGTTCCGGTGAGTCGGCCGAGGATGGCGGAGAGCCCCGCTTCCTGTCCCTCGAACCGCGTCCACGGCTGGGCGCCGACGCCGACCAGCGCCACCAGGGCGTAGACGAGGGTGACGCCGATCAGCGCCAGGATGATGGCCAGCGGCAGGGTGCGGCGGGGGTTGCGGACCTCCTCGCCTGCGGTGGAGACGGCGTCGAGGCCGATGAAGGAGAAGAAGACGGTGGCCGCGGCGGTGCCGATGCCGGCCATGCCCATGGGGGCGAAGGGGTGCAGGTTGCCGGCGTCGAAGCCGGTGGAGCCGACCACCACGAACAGCACCAGCACGCCCAACTTGACCAGCACCATGACCGTGTTGACCAGGGCGGACTCCTTGGCGCCGCGCACCAGCAGCAGACAGCACAGACCCACGAGGGCGACGGCGGGCAGGTTGACGATTCCGCCCGCGCCCGGGGGCGCCGATATCGCCTCGGGCAACTGGAAGCCGAAGAGCCGTTCGGTGAAGTCGTTGAGGTACTGCCCCCAACTCACCGCGATCGCGGCGCCGGAGACCGCGTACTCCAGCAGCAGGCACCAGCCGACGGCCCAGGCCGCGAACTCGCCCAGCGTGGCGTACGCGTAGGAGTACGAGGAACCGGAGACCGGTACCGCCGACGCCAACTCCGCGTAACAGAGCGCGGTGAGGGCGGCGACCGTCGCCGCGATGACGAAGGACACGATCACGGCGGGGCCCGCCTCCGGCACCGCGGAGTCCAGCGCGAAGAAGATGCCGGTGCCGATGGTGGCGCCGATCCCGATCATCGTGAGCTGGAAGAGCCCGACGGTGCGGCGCAGCCCGCCCGCTTCGTGCGAATCCGTGGTGAAGGTGTGCAACGGCTTGCGTCTGAGCGCCTGCTGACGCAGCGTCGGCCGATCAGGCATAGGGGACCTCTCCAGGATGACGGGATGCGGGATGCGGGGTGCGGATTGCGGACAGGAAGGGAAGACAGAGAGGGGAGGGGACGGTCGGTAGCGGCTCAGGGACGGTCGCGCCGCATCAGGTCGCCGTAGGTCTCGCGGCGCACCACGGCCCGCGCCTCGCCGTCGCGGCAGAAGACGACCGGCGGCCGCAGCGTGCCGTTGTAGTTGTTGCTGAGCGAGAAGCAGTACGCACCGGTGACCGGCACGGCGATCAGGTCGCCGGGCCGGGGGTCACGCAGCGGCACGCCGGCGCTGAGCAGGTCGCCGGACTCGCAGTGCCGGCCCACCAGCTGGTACGGTTCGCCGCCGCCCACCCGGGTGGCGACCGTGGCCTCGAAACGCTGTCCGTACAGGGCGACTTCGAGGTTGTCGCCCATACCACCGTCGACGGCGACGAAGGTCGGCTCGCCACGTTTGACGGTGACCACCCGGTAGAGCGTCACTCCGGCCTCGGCCACCATGGACCGGCCGGGCTCGATGATGATCTGCGCGTCGGCGGGCAGGGTCCTGCGGGCCGCGGCCACCAGCGTGTCCAGATACTCCCCGATGCCGGGCGGGCGGTCCTCGTAGGTGTAGCGGTTGCCGAGGCCACCGCCGAGGTCGTAGACGGCGAAGCTGCCGAGGTCCGCCACGGCCTCCACTGCGCGGGCGAACGGCTCGGTGTCGAGGATCTGCGATCCGATGTGGACGTGCACCCCGTCCAGGCGCAGCCGGCTGCTGGCACGCAGCCGGGCGATCGCCTCCCGGGCCTGCGGCAGGGCCAGGCCGAACTTCGAGCCCTCCTGCCCGGTGGACACCGCGGCGTGGGTGTCCGGGCGGATGCCGGGCGTCACTCGTACCAGCACGGGCTGCTCGTCGGTGACGATCCGCTCCAGCCGGTCGATGTCGTCGAAGTTGTCGATGACGATCAGGCCGGCCCCGGCCTCCACGGCCAGCCGCAGCTCGTCCTCGGTCTTGGCGTTGCCGTGGACCACCAGCGAGGCCGGGTCGACTCCTGCTGCCAGGGCCAGGGTCAGTTCGCCGCCGCCCGCGACGTCGATGCTCAGCCCCTCCTCGGCCAGCAGCCGGTACACCGCCGTACAAGGAAATGCCTTGGAGGCGAACGCCACCCGAGAGTGCGGCCACCGGGCGGCGAGTCCGTCGGCGTAGCAGCGGGCGCGGGCGCGCAGTGCGGCCTCGTCGACGACGAGTGCCGGTGTGCCGAAGCGGTCCGCGAGGTCGGTCACCGGGCAGCCACCGATCACCAGGTCTCCGTCCTGGCCGAGCACGGTGCCCGGCGGGAACAGCCCGAGCAGTGCCTCCTGGGACGTACCGGCATCGGTCTGCGGGTCCTTCCCAGCGGTAGCTGGGGGAGCGACCGGAATGGCCATGGATCTTCCTCCGTGGTTGCCGTGCGGCCGGACCCACCCTCCGGGCCGGCCGCCTCATGCTCCCGTCCGCCCACGGGGCCGCACCTTGGCGCGATCGCCTAGGGTCAGGGCATGATTCCGTCGGAAATGACAAGCACGGGAAGCGGCGACGGAGCCGGTGAGGAACTCTTCGCCCTCGCCGACGCCATCGCCGCGGTCATCGGCGGATCGGTGGCCATCGAAGACCTGGAAACCCGGGTGGTCGCCTACTCGACGCGGCCGGGACAGGCCATCGACGAGCTGCGCCGCCAGGGCATCCTCGGCCGACGGGTCCCCGCACAGCCCGGCCCTCAGGCCGAGCGGCAGCTCCGCCAGTACCGGCAGGTGCTGACCGCACCCGGCGTCATACGGATGCCGGGGCTGGCCGAGGGCGAACTGCCGCGCGCCGCGGTCGCCGTACGCGCCGGAGACCTCCCGCTCGGCACCATCTGGGCGATCGAGGACCGGAGCCCACTCGACGAGGCCGGTGAGCGGGCGCTGCTGGACGGCGCCCGGACCGCCGCCCTGCACATGCTGCGCCGCCGCAGCGCCACCGCCCTGGAGCTGCACGCCCGGGAGCAGGCACTCCGTGCCGGTCTGGACGGCACGGCCCCGGCGACGGACACGGCCTACCGGCTCGGCCTGCCGGCGAACACGCCCCTGACCCTCCTCGGCTTCGCCCCTGTCGGCGTCTCCCCGGACGCCGGCACGCTGCTGACCCGCCTGGGAGCCGAGCTCGGTCGGCACTGGGCCGCGGTACGGCCCTCCGCCGCCGTCTGTACCGGCCCGCGCGCCGTGTACACCCTGCTGCCGGAGGCCGACCTCGACGCGTCCCGCCGACTGGCGGCACAGGCCCTCGCCGCGGCCTCCCGCCCCGGCACGGAGCCGCTGCGCGCCGCCGTCAGCCGGCCCGCAAGGCTCGTGAGCGACCTGCCCGAGCTGCGCTCGGAAGTGGATGACGTGCTACGGGTGACCACGAGCGACCCCAAGGCACCGGACGTCGCCGCGCTGACCGACGTCCATGCCCGGGTCCTCCTCGCTCACCTGGCGGACGAGCTCGCCCAGCGGCCCCGGCTGCGGCACCCGGGCGTCGAGGCGATGCTCGAACATGACCGCACCAAGGACACCCACTACGCCGCCTCGGTCGCCGCCTGGCTCGACGCGGTCGGCAATGTGGGCGAAGCGGCCCGGCGGCTCACGGTGCACCAGAACACTCTCAAGTACCGACTGCGCCGCGCCCGCGAGCTGTTCGGCCTCGACCTGGACCAGCCGGACGACCGCCTCTCCTGCTGGCTGCAGCTACGCATCGACGCCACCCGCCACTGAGCCGGGAGCCGGTGCCGGGGTCCCGTTTCGGTGGGACGCGGGTGCGGCCCCGGAGCCCGCGATCGGCGCGACGGCCGGCGGGCGTTACGCGTCCAGTACCAGTTGCAGCAACTCACGCAAGGACTCCCGCTGCTCCGTGGTGAGCTGGGCCAGCGGGGCGGCGGCGAACGGCATCCGGGTGCGCAGGTCGGTGGCGACGGTGCGGCCGGCCGCGGTGGCCGCGACGCGCTTGACGCGGCGGTCCGCCGGGTCGAGGCTGCGCTCGGTCAGGCCGCGGGACTCCAACCGGTCGATGATCGCGGTCACGTTGGAGGGCTCCGCGTGCAACCGGTCGGCGATGCGGCGCGTCGGGACCGGCTCTTCGGCGGCGAGCAGCGCCTTGGCCTGGAGCGGGGTCAGCCCGTGGGCGGTCGCCGCGGCCTCGGCCTCCTGGGTGTAGCGGCGGGTGATGGCCGCGAGGAGGCCGACGATTTCCTTGGTCAGCTCATCCGGTGCGTGGGACATGCCGTTCAGTCTATCGACTTGCTTGACAAAGTGAAATAACCGCTCCCATAGTTATGGCGGACCTTAGTTATGTTCCATAAGTAGTGGCCTAGTAGCCACAGAGAGAATGGGCCTCAAGATGATCACCAAGACCGTCCTGATCACCGGCACCTCCTCCGGTATCGGACTGGCCACCGCCGTCGCCGCCGCGCGGAGCGGCTGGCACGTGATCGCCACCATGCGCGACACCACCAAGGCGGGCGCGCTCCAGGCGGCAGCCGAGGAGGCCGGAGTCGCCGTCGACGTCCGGGCGCTGGATGTGACCGACCCGGCCTCCGTCGAGGCGTGCCTGGCCGGCCTCGACCGGCTGGACGCGCTGGTCAACAACGCCGGCGCGGGCCACCTCGGCACCCTTGAGCAGGAGAGCGTCGAGGACGTGCGTACCGTCATGGAGGTCAACTTCTTCGGCGTGCTGCATGTCACGAAGGCGGCCCTGCCCCTGCTGCGGGCGAGCAAGGGCCGGGTGGTGACCGTGACCAGTGTGGGCGGCGTGATCGGCCAGCCCTTCAACGAGGCGTACTGCGCCGCCAAGTTCGCGGTCGAGGGCTTCATGGAGTCCCTCGCGCCGGTCGCGGCGACGGCCGGCGTCTCCGTCAGCGTGATCGAGCCGGGGGCAGTGGCCAGCGAGTTCGTCAGCAATGTGGGCGTCCGCGACGACGTGCTGGAACAGGCCGGACCGTACGCCCCCGCGCTGGCCGCCTATCTGGAACGCACCCGCGGCGCCTTCGCCCACGCGCAGTCTCCGCAGGACGTGGCAGCGCAGCTGGTCGAACTGCTGGCGGCCGAGCGGCCCGCCTTCCGGGTGCTCACCTCGGACGCCGCGCGCGGCTTCGTCGGGGCGAAGCTCAAGGACCTCGATGGTGCGGCCGTGCAGACGCTGACCAACGGGTGGGTGGCCTAGGACCCATGGAGGAACTTCGCGCACCGCGGTCGCCGCCGGCGGCGCGCGAGGGGGCGGCTACCGCCTGTGCCGCTGGGCCGCCACGACCTCGCTGATGGTGCGCTCGGCACTGGAGCCGCGCTGCGCCTTCTCCGCGAAGCCGGGGAACTGACCGGCGAGGGCGCTGAGCACCTTCAACTCCACCGGCGCGACATTGACTTCGCACAGATCGCGCTCGACGGCCCGAGCCACGCCCGCCACCACCTGGGCCGGGGAGACCATGCGCACGCCGGTCGGCGGGGTGGCGCCCGTGGCGGCGAACATGCCTGCGTCGCGTACGGCGCCGGGTTGGACCAGGGAGACCCCCACCCCCGTGCCGTGCAGGTCCTGGCGGAACGAGAGCGCGAAGCCGCGCAGCCCGAACTTGGCCGCGCTGTAGAGCGAGGAGTACTTGGTGGCCGCCTTCCCGGAGATCGAGCCGACGAGGACGATATGGCCCCGACGCGCCTCGACCATCCGGGGCGCGAGCGCGCGGGCCAGCATGATCGGGGCGCGCAGGTTCACGGTCAGCGCGCGGTCGATCTGCTCCGGCGTGTAGTCGAGCAGATCGCCGGTGGAGGGCATGGCGGCGTTGGCGATCAGTATGTCCGTGTCGGGGCATGCCCGGGCGAGGTGGTCGACCTGGTCCGGGTCGGCGAGATCGGCGGCGACCACTCGGGCACCGAGCTCGTCGGCGAGCGTCTCCAGGGCGTCGGCACGGCGCCCGGAGAGGACCAGCTTGGCGCCCTTGGCTGCCAGGTCGCGGGCGATGGCCTGACCGAGGCCGCCGGCGGCTCCGGTCAGGAGAACGGTGGATCCTTCGATGCGCATGGGACGAGCCTCCTGAAAACTGTTCGTTCGAACGAACAGTATGGAGGGCGGACGACCCTGTCAACAGCAGGCTCCGCCGGGCCCGCCGACTTCTCCGACAACGAAGCGGGCGGCATCCACACGGCGTACGACATCGTGCCCGGACCCCGACGACCGCCGCCCCACCGTCGCGCACAGGCCCCACGCCGGGGTCAGAGAAGGGAGCAGTCGCTGATCCGTCCGCCACCCGGCTTGGGAAGGATCTGCGCTGGTCGGAGCGGCCCCGGCCCTTCTCCCATACCAGGAGGCCACCGCTGGCACAATGACTGCCATGACCAAGCCCCCCGGAACCCGGCAGAGCATCATCGACGCCGTCCTGCGCATCATCGGTGAGGACGGCATCGCCGCGGTCACCAACCGGCGGATCGCCAAGGAGGCCAAGGTCTCGCTCGGTTCGGTCACCTACCACTTCGCGACCCAGCACGAGATGCTGCGGGAAAGTCTGCTGCACTTCGTCGCGGAGGAGACCCGGCGCCTCACCGAGCTCGCCGCCCAGTGCCAGACCGACGGAATGGACGCCGATCGGGCTGCCACCACCGTCAGCCAGGTCGCCGGGGGCGCGCCGTTCGACAGCCGGCACATCGCACCCTTCGAGCTCTACATCCAGGCCGGCCGCGACGAGCGGTTGCGCACCGCGGCCGCGGAATCCTTCGCCGCCTACGACCGGTTGGTCGCCCGGATCTTCACCGGTCTCGGCGTACCTGACGCCGAGCGGCTGGCGAGCAGCGCCGTCGCGCTGGTCTTCGGACTGCAACTGCGCAGCCTGGCCACCGGTCTGCCCGCCGAGGAACTCGTCGACGCCCTGATGCTGCTGGCACGCGGGGCGCAGCACTCCTGACCCTTGGTGCCCCCTCCGGGCACGGCCGCCGATCCCATCAAGACGCGCCCTCACCCGCGTCCAACTACCCAACTGCCCAACTGCCCATGGCACGGTGGAGCGGTGGCGGCCGGGCGATCTCGTGGCCCAACGGCGGCCGCCCCGCTCCCCTCGGCTCAGACCGCGCTCAGCCCGCCGTCCACCACCAGGGCCTGCCCCGTGATGTAGGAGGCTCGGCCGGAGAGCAGGAAGGTGACGGCCTCGGCCACTTCCCAGGCTGTGCCCTGGCGGCCGAGCGGGATCCGTGCGAACGAGGCGGTCCGCGACGGCCGCCCTGCCGAGGCGCTGCGGCCCATCGGAGTGTCGATCAGACCGGGGACGACCAGATTGGCACGGACGGCGCGTGCTGCGCCTTCTTTGGCGACATGACGGACGAGACCGAACAGCGCCGCCTTGGAACTGTCGTACGCAGGGGAGCTGGTGGCCGCACGGAGTCCGGCGACCGAGCCGATCAGGACCATCGCGCCGCCGTCGGCGAGTTCGGGCAGGCCGTACTTGGCGGCCAGGAAGGGAGCACCCAGGTTGAGCGCTATGACGCGCTCCCAGTCCTGGGGCGAGGTGTTCGCCAGACCGGAGCCCAGCCCGACGCCGACGTTGACGACGAGGGCGTCCAGTCCGCCGAGGCGGCGGCGTGCCTCGGCGACCATCGCGGAGGACTGCAGCGGGTCGGTGGCATCACCCACCAGCGAGATGGCGTCGGCGCCCTCCGCACCGGCCAGCCCGGCGGTGGCCTCGGCGGCGTCGGCGGACAGGTCGGCGCAGGCGACGGCCGCGCCTTCGCGTGCGGCGAGCACGGCGATGGCCCGGCCGTTGCCCACGGGAGCTGCCGGGTCGTCGCTGGGCCGGGTGCCCGCGCCGATGACCAGCACCCTGCGGCCGGCCAAGCGGCGAGCGGCGGTGGTGGGTGGTTGCTGCACGTCGCTCATGCCCTCACAGCCCTTCGGTGGAGCGTGCCGGGCCCGAGGTCTCCGTGGCGCCCTCGGCGGATGCGGGGAAACCCGCCGGGTCGAAACCGGGATCGAGTTCCGTACCGGCCGAGTTCAACAAGAACGCCACCATGTGGTACTGGCCCACGAGCATGGTGATCTCCACCAGGTCGGCCTCGTCATAGTGGGCGGAGAGGGCCTGCCAGGTGGCGTCGGAGAGCCGGGCTTCACGATGGAGTTCGTCGGCGGCGCGCAGCAGGTGAGTGTCGGGCTCCGCCCATCCGTCGGCGTCCGGCCCCTGGGGAATGCGTGCGATCTCGGCCTCGGTGACACCGACCGCCTTCGCCAGCGGGACGTGCCGCCCCCATTCGTACGAGGCGCGGGTGAGACACGCGGTACGCAGGATCAGCAGTTCACGAACGCGGCCCGGCAGACGGCCGCTGCGCAGCAGATAGCTGCCGAAGGGCATGAACCGCTCGTAGAGATCGGGGTGGCGTACGAGGGTGGTGAAGACGTTGGGGACCCGGCCGTCGGCATCCCGTGAGATCAGGGAGAGCAGTTGGCGGGTCCGGGAGTCCCAGTCGTCCTCGGCCAACGGGGCGAGACGGGGTCCGGCCTCGGCGGAACTGCCGCGTGATGAGTCGTCGTTCGTGGTCATGGCAACCTCAACCTCCATACATTCAAGACAGTTGATCAGCGTTCACTTCGGCATGCTGTTCAGTACCAGGTTCGGGGACGCTCAACTCCTCGCATCTGTCCGGTGTCTTCCCCTGGTACGTCAGCGCCCTGTGCGCCGTCAGCCTGGTATCGGCGTTCACGTTCCGGGAGGGCAGCCACAAGGACCTGCGCGAGATGACGAGCGCCGAAGGCTCGTCGCGGGCGGCGGCCCCGGCAGGGAATTAGGGCGAGTTCGCCGAGACCTCACCGACCGGGGTACGGACGACGGCCGCCGTACCCCGGTCGCGGTCGGCGTACTACTCCGGTCGTCGGTTGTACTCCGGTCGCGGTCGGCGTACTCCGGTCGCGGTCGGCGTCGGCTCAGGTCAGTGGCCCTTCCGTCGTGGTGACCGGAGATCGACGTCCGGGTGGCCGGGTGGGCGGTGGTCCGGCGGGGGACTGTTAGGCAGGATGCTTGGGTGGCGGAGTCGTGGGCGTGTGAGGCATGTGGTGTGCGGCTTCCGGGGCGCTCGCGGTCCGGGCGACCGGGTGGCGGCGGGGCCGGGGGCCGGCCGGCGCGGTACTGCTCCGGCGCGTGCCGCCAGCGCGCGTTCCGGGAGCGTGCGAAGCAGGCCGACGCGGCATCCCGTACGGCCCGGCCCGCGGAGCTGGCGGGCCGGGGCCTGCCGGTGTCGCTCGATGCGTTCATCGGGCGGGAACGGGAAGTGCTGCGGTTACGTACGCTGCTGCGGTCGTCGCGGCTGCTGACGCTGACCGGCCCCGGCGGCGTGGGCAAGACGCGGCTGGCCGTCGAGCTTGCCGGCGGTGTGCGCGGCGGGCGAACGGGCCGGGCCCAGTTGGTGGAGCTGGCCGGGCTGCACGACGGTGAGCTGCTGCCACAGACCGTCGCCGCCGCACTCGGCGTGCGGGAGCGCGCCGGCCGGGCCGGGATCGAGGCCCTGATCCATGCGCTGGACGGGCGCAGCACACTGATCGTTTTCGACAACTGCGAGCATCTGACCGAGCCCTGCGCGCAGTTGGCCGCGGCGCTCCTGGCGCGCTGCCCGGGCCTGCGGATTCTCGCCACCAGCCGGGAGCCACTGCGGATACCCGGCGAGGTGGTCTTCCGCGTCGGCGTGTTGTCACTGCCGCCGGCCACCGAGCACCCGGACCCGTACCGTCAGCGACAGGATCCGTACCGTCAGGGGCCGGACCCGTACCGTCAGGAACCGGATTCGCGTCGCCAGGGTGGGCAGGACAGTGCCCGGCTCCTCCGGTCGGAGGCGGTCAGGCTCTTCCTGGAGCGTGCTCGTGCCTGCGACGCGTCGTTGGACGAGCCCACGCCGGGCGACCTCCGCACCGTGGCCGAGATCTGCCGACGGCTGGACGGACTGCCGCTCGCCATCGAACTCGCCGCAGGCCGGATGGGGTCGCTCCCGCCGGCCGTCATCCTGCAGGGGTTGGACGACCAACTCTCCCTCCTGACCGACGGCAGCAGGACCGGGCCGGGCCGGCATCGCGAGCTCGGGGCCACCATCGACTGGAGCCATCGCCTGCTGGACCCGCTGGAGAGGACGGTGTTCCGGCGGCTGTCGGTGCTCGGGGGCGGGTTCGACGCGGAGAGCGCCGCCGCAGTCTGTGCGGACGATGCGGAGCGTTCGGATGGCGTCGCCGACGCCGGCCCTGCTGAGGGAGTCGACGATGGCGGCGGCGACAGGCCGTGCCGCGTACGGCGGGAACAGGTGCTGCCCGTGCTGTGTGCCCTGGAAACGAAGTCGCTGATCGTACGGGTGCGCGGGGGTGCTCCGGGTACCGCGAGGTTCCGGCAGCTCGCGGCGATCCGGGCGTACGCCATGGACCGGCTCGCCGAGGCCGGGGAGCTTGACGACGTGTGGGAGCGGGCTCTCGACCGGCTGTCCCGGCAGGCGGCCCAGGATGCCGCCCTGGTGTTCCCCGACAGTGCCGAGCTTGCGCTGGCCCACGAGCAGGAGAATCTCGCGGCCGCCGTGACCCGTGCCGCCACCGAGCGGAACGACCCCCGGCACACCGGACTCGCGCTCGCCCTGGCCCGACTGCACTACCAGCAGGAGCAGTTGACGGCGGCCCGCAGTCTGCTGACGGGAGTGCTGGCGCGGTCGGCCGCGGTCGGCGGCCAGGAACACGGTGCGGCGCTCGCACTGGCTGCGCGTGCCGCCTGTCAGCAGGCCGACCGGTCGGCGGCCGTTGCCTTCGCCGAGGAAGCGGTCGCCGTCGAACGCGCCGGCCGACCACCGCACTCCGGTCCGCCGCACCCCGGCCGGCTGGCCAACGCCCTGGACGCCCTGGCGGCAGCCCACCTGTGCCGGGGCGCCTACCACGATGCCGTCGCCGTGTTCACCGAGTGCCTGGACGTGGTCAGCACGTTGGACCGCCCGCTGGACGTGGCCGTGTGCCGGCACCACCTCGCCTGGGCGCTGCTCTACACCGGCAGCACGGTACGGGCGGCCGAGCTGATGGAGGAGTGCCTGCCCGTCGTGGAAGCCGGTTCTCCCCCGGGACAAGCGGCGGCCGCTCTGCACACCGCGGGTGCGATCCATATGGCGCGGGGGGACTGGCACGCCGCCGAGCGGAGGTTCGCGGAGGTGCTGGTGAAGGTGCCGGACGGGGAGAGCCTGCACACGCTGTACCCGGTGGAAGGTCTCGCCATCATCGCCGCCGAACGCGGCGATCCCGAACGGGCCTCGCAGCTGTACGCGGCGGCCACGGCGGCGCGCCAGCGCCTCGACACCGAACCGGAGGCGAGCTGGCGGGGGAAGGTGGAGGCAGCGGTGACACGGGCCAGGAGGCGGCTGCCCCCTGCGCGGGTCGACGCGGCGATGGCGGCCGGACGCCGCCTGCGTGCGGAACGGCTGCTGTCGTACGCCGCACACGGCACCGCATCAGCCGGAGGAACGGTGGACGACGGTGCACACGACGCCATCGGTCCGGGTCCGACCACCCCGGCGCCTGAACTCCCGCTCACCCCGCGGGAGTCGGCTGTCGCCCGACTGGTCGCGGAAGGCATGACCAACCGTCAGATCGCCGCCCATCTCGGCCTGTCCACGAGCACGGTCGCCAGTCATCTGGACCGTGTCCGGGACAAGTGGGGCGTCCGGTCCCGCACTCAGATCGCCGTCCGGGTCGCCGGAGGGACGGGAGGTCCGCGCGGGGTGCGGTGGTAGCCCGAACCGGGAGCTTCGGACGGGCGCGGTGATAGCCCGCCCCCCTGCGCATGTCCCACCGCTCTCCGCAGGGGGTTTCGTCACGTCCGCACACGGACGGTCATTCGACGGATGTGCGCAGACGACCTGCCCACAGAGGCTGGGCAGCAGCCGGAGAGCGCTCCCCCGCTCTCTTCTCCCCCAACCTCCCGCAAAGGAGATGCGATGCGGTACGCCGACGAAACCTCCCCCGACGGCACTCTTCCCGATCGGCAGCACACTTCTCGCCGGACCTTCCTCAGGTCGACGTCCGTCGGGGTGACGTCGGTGGCACTCGGCGCGAGCGTGGCCGCCTCGGCCGGCAGCCCTCCTGCGCAAGCGGCCGATACGCAGGCGGCCGAGACGGAAGCGACCCAGACGCAAGCGTCGGTCCCGGTGGGCCGACGTGGCACCCGTCCGCTCGCCGTCACCCCCGCCTGCTCGGGCCAGGAAACGCCGGCATCCATCGAGGGCCCGCTGTTCAAGCCCCACTCCCCCGCGCGCAACGATCTGATCACCCCGGCCATCCGCGGCGTACAGCTCGACCTCAGCGGCGTCGTGTACGACACCGCCTGCAAGCCACTGCCCGAAACGCTCATCGAGTTCTGGCAGTGCGACCAGAACGGCGATTACGACACCTCGGGCTTCTCCCTGCGCGGCCACCAGTACACCGACAGCCGGGGCGCCTACCGTCTCCGCACCATCATCCCCCGGGACTACTGGGGCCGTTGGGGACAACGGGCTCCGCACATCCACACCCAGGTCCAGGCTTCGGGCGGCCCCGTGCTGGTCACCCAGCTGTACTTCCCGGACGACACCCAGGCCTACGGCAGGGACTTCGCCGCCCTCAACGCCGCCGACCGTCTCCTCAACCGCGCCTGCACGATCCACCTCACCGGCCCGGAGAACGGCCGCTACACGGGCACCTTCGACTTCGTCATCACCACCACGGTCTAGGTCTGGGCACCCCCGACGGCACATCCGAACGGCACATCCGACGTGGTGTTCCAGTGGGCCCCGACGCGACCCGGCGTCTCCTCATCCGCCCCCGCCCCCGGTCCACCGCCTCCGTCCCTCCCCCTCCCACCACCCACAGTCGCCACCAGACAAGGAATCCCCATGCCCTCGCGCATCTCCCTCTCCCCGCGACGATCGGTCCGGCTGTCCCTCCTGGCGGCCCTCGCCACCACCCTGGTCACCGGGAGCCTGGTCCTGGCCGGCCAGAACGGGGGCCCGAGTACGCCCACCACCAACACCGCAGCCACCGCTCCCGCGCCCGCCACCTCCCGGCACGCGGGGCAGTGGCAGGCAACGCCCGTGCCCGTCGAGAAGGGCGATCTGACCGCCGTGGCCGCGCTGAGCGACACACAGGCCTGGGCCGTGGGCTACCGGCTCAACAGCGCCACCTCGCTCAAGGCGATCGCCCTGCGCTGGGACGGTAAGACCTGGACCCAGGAATCCACCCTCCCCGACAACAGCTTCCCGCAGGCACTCGCCGTCCGCTCGGCCGGCGACATCTGGACGGTGGGCAGCGCATCGGCCCACTGGGACGGCACCAAGTGGACGGCCTACCAACTGGACAACGACCCCGCCGGCCACGTCGTCCCCGACGCCGTCACCACGACCTCCGACGGAAAAGCCTGGACCGTGGGCCGGGCCATGGGCCGATCGGTCAAGGACGGCGTCCCGGCCGTCCAGTCCTGGGACGGCAAGGCCTGGCACCGGCAGGCCCTGCCGGATGTCGGCAAGGGGGAACTCAGCGGCATCACGGCGGTCGCGCCCAACGACATCTGGGCCGTGGGAGCCGCCTACGCCCCCGACGAGAACACCAAGCAGTCGGCGCTGTTGCTGCACTTCGACGGCAAGAACTGGCGCCGCATCACGGCCCCGGGCCCGCGCACCACGCACAACTGGCTCGGCGCCGTCACCGCCCTCTCCGCCAACGACATCTGGGCCGTGGGCGGCAGCACCACCGGCAGCACGGAGCGGCCGTTCGCCGTGCACTGGAACGGCAACACCTGGACCACGGCCACGACACCGGACGTGGCCGACGGCCGCCTCCGCGCCGTCGGCACAACGGCCACCGGCGAGCTGTGGGCCCTCGGCGGCAAGGGCGCCGCCCCCGTCGCCCTGCGCTGGAACGGCCAGCGCAACCAGTGGGAGGAAACCACCGCCCCCGACCTCGTCGTCCGCAGCTTCACCACCATCCCCCACAGCGCCGACCTCTGGGCCACCGGCATCGCCCGTAACGGAGACCTCGTTCCCACGATCACCCGCCTCAAGGGCTGACTCGCGCCGGTCGTGGCATGCGGGCAGGTCGTGCGGATTACGGGCGAGGGCCGGACGCCGAGGCCAGTTCCGGGACCTGCGCACACCAGCGGGACCGCCCCGTCTCGTACGGTCGGAGACCGTGGTGTGATGGCGCCATGAGCCGCGCCGCAGAAGAGACCAACCGCCGGATGCTCCGGGCACGGGATGCGATGGACCGTGCCTACGCGCAGCCGCTGGACGTCCCGGCCCTGGCCCGGATCGCCCATGTGTCCCAGGCGCATTTCACGCGGACCTTCCGGGCCACGTTCGGTGAGACGCCGCACCGCTACCTACAGCGCCGCCGCGTCGAGCGGGCGATGTTCCTGCTGCGGGACACCGACCGCGGTGTGACGGACATCTGCTTCGAAGTGGGCTTCAGCAGCCCGGGAACCTTCAGCCGCACCTTCCGCGACATCGTCGGCCGCTCGCCGCGGACATACCGTAAGGAAGCCAGGCAAGCGGCAGCGGCGGGCGTACCGACGTGCTTCACGATGGCGTGGACGCGGCCGAGCGCCTGACCGCCTGCCCGCACTGGGCCCGGACTGTCCTCCGGCCTCGTCGACTGAGCAGTTTTGGATAAGTTTCCGTCCGGCGTGCCCAGTAGCGTGAGGCACATGTTCAACGCCATCACGCACTCGCAGATATACGTCCTCGACCAGGACGAGGCCCTCGACTTCTACGTCGGCAAGCTCGGCCTGGAGGTCAACACCGACATCGATCTGGGCTTCATGCGCTGGCTCACCGTCAACGTCCCCGGCCACCCGGAGCGCGAGGTCCTGCTGGAGAGGCCGGGTGCGCCGGCGATGTCCGAGGAGACCGCGCAGCAGGTCCGCGACCTGGTGACCAAGGGCGCGATGGGCGGCTGGCTGATCTTCACCACGGACGACTGCCGCAAGACGTACGAGACGCTGCTGGCCCGGGGCGTCGAGTTCACCGAGGAGCCCACCGACCGGCCCTACGGAACCGACTGCGGCCTCCGCGACCCCTTCGGCAACCGCCTCCGCTTCACCCAGCCGAAGGCGTAAGGCCTCACCCGGCCGAAGGCGTACGGGCGGTCCGGGGGTTACGGGAGGAACTGCCGCCAGCAATCCGGCGCGGGCAGTGCCTGGACGGCGGGAAGGACGCGTTACTCGGCCAGGCGTCCGCCCCGGCTCCCTGAGGAGCCGGGGCGTAGGCACAGTCCCGTCGGGTTGTCAGCAGCGCATCACTTCACCGGTTGCTGGTGACCGTGACCGGTTCGTCGTTCTTCAGCTCGTTGACGAGTTGCTTGACCTTGGGCATGTCCCAGGTGAGGTTGCCGCCGACGCTGCCGGAGATCGGCATGTTCATCGACTTGCCCTCGCCGCTGTTGACGTCCTTCATGGCGAAGAACATCCTGGCCAGCAGATAGGGGTTCATGTCCTTGTCGACGACCAGGGTGTCCAGGCCCGCGCCCATGACGGGGTAGAGCGCGAACGGGTTCAGGAACGTGCTGGGCGAGGCCGCCTGGTTCGCGAGCGCGGCCAGGAACTTCTGTTGGTTCTTGGTGCGGTCCAGGTCACTGCCGGCGAAGGCGTGCCGGGTACGGACGTACGCGAGCGCCTGGGCACCGTTCAGGGTCTGCGGGCCGGCCTTGAAGTCGGCGCCCGACCACTTGTCCTTGAACCCCTTGTCGAGGTTCATCTCGACACCGCCCATTGCCTCGACGATGTTCGCGAAGCCGGTGAAGCCGATCTCCGCGTAGTGGTCGATGTGCAGCCCGGTGTTGTACTCGACCGTGCGGACCAGCAACTGCGGGCCGTCGAAGGCGTACGCGGCATTGAGCTTGTTGGCGCCCATCGCGGGCCGCATCGTGCCGGACTCGGATCCCTGGAACTTCGGGATGGTGACGTTCGAGTCGCGCGGCAGGGAGATCATCGTCGGGCCGTTGGAACCGACGTGCAGGATCATCATCGAGTCGGTCCGCTGGCCCGCCTCGGCACTGCCACCGGTGTGCAGGGACTTGCGCTGGGCCGCCGACATGCCCTTGCGGCTGTCCGAGCCGACGATCAGGTAGTTGGTGCCCTCGCCCTCTCCGGGACGCTCGATGACCTTGCTGAGGTCGACGTCCTTGTGCAGCTGGGAGTCGGCCCACAAGTACGTGCCGCCCACCACCACGAGCAGGATCACCAGGACGGATATCAGAATCCGCTTGGCCTTACCGCCCCGGCGGGGCCGCCGCCCGGCGTCGTACGGACCGCTGCCCCTCGGCTGGGACGGCACCGCCGGCCGTTGGGGGTCCATGCCACGAGCCGTGTCCGGGCGAGGCGTCGCGTGCCCACCCTGATACCGGTCCTGAAAATCGACGTTCCTGACGTCGGGCCTCTGATTCATGCCGGGCAGTGTGCCTTCCTCAGTGCCCCCGAAAGCAAATCGAGGAACGGGCCGACGCGGGAGTGTTTCAGAATTGATGCATGCTCGCCCAACGGGCTACCGACAATGTCCTGCCAATGCCGCCAACGGCATGTCCAACCAGGCACTCTCGATCGATCGCAGGAATTCGGACAAGGCGGCACCATTGCCGCGTTCAATGAGCGACGATGGACCGCACTGATCCCCACCGAAGCAGACATGGCACCTTCAGCGAATTACGCCGCATGCGTGCCGACAGAAGGATCGACCACGCAGGGAGGATCACATTCCTGGCGTCACAAATTACACACCAGATCGGCATGTTGAGCATGTCGTTGACGTGAAGCCCGAAAGGGACCGCCGAAACAGCGATGGATTTTTCTTCTGCCTGGTAGGTGATCTCCATGATGCGGAGCCGGATCGGTGGTGCCGTAGCGGCGGGCCGCCACGACACACCACGCCTCTCTCAGCGCCGCGGGAGACGATCCCGTTACCGCGCAGGTGCACGTACACGCCCAACATGCACAGGACCGCCGCACGACCGGGCTGCTGAGCCGAAGGACAGCAACCTCAAAGACGCCGCACCCAGGCGGCAGCGCCATGCCCGACGGCGAGATAGACCGCCGCGGGAAGGGCGTAGTTGAAGAAGACGCGCAGCCCTTCGGTGTCCATGGTGAAGATGTCCTGCGACCAGCCGGCGAGCCACTGGGCCATGCCGTGCACGAAGTCGACGAAGACGTTCGCCTGATTCGCGTCGAGCAGATACAGCAGGATCCACAGCCCAAGGAAAACCGCGGCGATATCGCCCAGACTGTGAAGGATCAAGGCGAGCCGGTCCGCCCCCAGACCCTTCCGGTTACCTCTCCCGTCACGCGCCCGATTCCTGGGCACGTCGTACGGAGCATCAGGAACACCGGCGTACGGTGCACGCGGTTCGGAGTGGTAGGGAGGCGGAGGATTGCCGGTGCGCGGGGCGTACGCCTCGGCCGGAGGCAAAGGGGCCGTGTCGCCGCCCTGTGAGGCGTTTGAACCGCCACGGTAAGGAGAGTTTACATTGGGGTCGTATGCGGCATTTTGCGGCATGCCGTCGTTGCGGTAGTTCATGGTCCGGCGCATTTCCCGCCCAGCGTTTCCGAAACCGCCTTCACCCCCATTTCACATTCATGCGTCAAACAGCCACCCCGGCTTAAGCAGGTGTCCGCCCACCGCCGCACGAGCCGACCACCCTCCACCTGCCTTACCGGAAGCTTCCCCAGTCCGGAACCGCGGCGCTGAGCGCGAGACTCCACCACGTCAGAGCCGATGCCGGTACCGCTGCCGGTGCCGCTGCCGCTGCCGCTGCCGCTTACGTGCCGCATCGCCCCAATTCCGCACCGTCACCGGCAGTTTGGGCAGTCGAGAAGGACGTGCCCGGCGCCCCGATGCAGAGCAGGACGCCGGACCGGGCGATCGTGCCCTCCGTCAGCCCGTGTGGACCTTCAATGCCGTCCGGACGGCAGACTCCAGTGCGCCTTCGATCCAGGCGGGCTTGATGGACGTGTGGTCCCCCGCGAAGTGCAGTGGTCCCTCGGATGTGGGCACGTCGGGAAACAGTTCCGTGTGCTGACCAGGGAAGAGCACGGAGGCTTCCCCATAGGCGTAGTGGTCGCGCATCCACGACTGCGTCTTGCACTTGTTGGTGAAGAAGACCTCGCACCGGCGGCCGAAGACAGCCTGCACTCCGGCCAGCGCACGCAGATACCGTTCGTCGTCGGCGAAGGCGTCCCACTTGAGGGCGTCGTCGGACCAGCTGTAGGAGGCCAGCATGATGCCTCCGTCGCTGCCCTGCACGGGGTGCGCGTGCTCGAAGTACATGAAGCGGTTGGCGTTGTCACTCACGTTGCCGCCGCCACGGATATGGGCGGCATCCGGCTCGCTGCTCATGGCGGGCCGGAAGACGCCGAAGCACTTCTTGAGTTCGTCGGGGATCGTCACCCCCAGGTCCTTCACGGACCGGTGCGCGCCGAGGTACTTGCCGTGCTTGACCGCGCCCGCCTTGTACTTGTCGTAGAGACCGTCCTCGATGGAGTTCAGCGCCGACTTCCACTGCGCCTCGGTGAACTCCCACCAGCGCTGGGAGAACTCCAGCAGCACCTTGGTCGCGGCGTCATAGTGCAGTTCGGTGATGGCGCGGCGTTTGCCGTAGGTGAGCGGAGGATCGAAGGCCACGTGGCGCAGTCCGGAGAACGGGACGGTGATGATCGCCTGGTCGCCCTCGAAGACCTCCGTGACACCGCCCTTGCCGGTCTGGCAGTCCTCGGAAACGGTGTGGACCCTGACCTTGCCTGCGTGGTGTTCGATGCGTACGGCGCGCCGGTCGAGGCTCACCTTCCCCTTCACCGGCTTGTACAGCGCGTCCGCTAGCAGCGCGGTCCCGCCCTTGATCTCCCAGAACTTGGTCTTGGGGTCGATCAGCGCGCTGGACAGGAAGCTGTGGGTGAAGGACAGGTGCAGCCGGGAGGTCAAGTTCTGGATGGTGCCGATGAGGTCGATGGTCCTGGTGTCGAGCTGGGCGACTTCGGTGAGGTACCGGTACATGGACCAGTGGCCGTACTTCTTGAGGATCTTGGCCCAGCCGTTGACGAGGGCTGCCCCTTCCTTTCCTCGGATGAGCCGGAACGCGGGCTCGAGGGCGTGCGCGAGGATGGCGGCTGCGGTCTTCGTTCGGTTGGGGCCCGTGACGCCGAAGGTGTCGTTGATTCTTTGCGGGTTCTTCTCGTAGTCGGCCCGGCGCATGTGGATGCCATTGACGTGGATCCAGGCGCGGTTGGCCGGCTTCGTCGGGTCGTCGACGTCCACATCCACCAGGTAGAACTCCTGAAGCGGAAGGCCGTACTTCTTGAGCAGTGCCATGAGGAGGGGGTGACTGTCGGGCAGCCGCATGGCACCGGCTTCGGCGTACTGCTGGGGATCGGCGAAGGGCTGCTCCCCGTTTTCGTGGCCGCCCTTGCGGAACGTCTTGATGCGCCCGCCGACGCGATTGCCGTTGGCCTCGATCACGACGACGTCGTGGCCTGCACGGTGGAGCAGGTTGGCCGCGAGCAGGCCGGCCGGGCCGGCCCCGACGATCAGGACCCGCTTCGTTGCCTTCGCCCGGCTGGCGGGCAGGCCGTTTTCGATGGCCTTCAGGTAGGTGGGGACGAGCGATTTGTCGTGATCGTCGTAGACGGCGATGGCGCGGGCGACGGTGGTGTACGCCTTGGGATCGATGCCAGGCGGCACTGCGGCCGGCGCCGCGGACGGTGCGGTGGCGGGGCTCAGCGCGGTCGCGGGCGCGGCGGACGCGAGGGAGGCGGCGGTGAGTCCGGCCGCGAGCGCCGACGCACCGGTCGCCGTCACCACGGCGCGCCGTGAGGGCTGCGCCTCGTGCGACCGAGGCGCAGCGTGCGTGGCCGGTAAAGCATCCGAGGCGAGCTGCTTCTCACCCGATGCGTCTGGCCCGTTCGTGCTCGGAAGGGTCATGTGCGGAGTGCTCCCGTCGTGTGAATTCATCGCTCATCACACTTGACATACGAACCGCCCGGAGCCAGTCCCTTCACACGGACGGGAACGGTAAACCACTCGCGCGACTACATGACGGCGCTCCCTGTCGACGCCCATGACGGAAGCGGCCGTTCGCGCCGCTGCCCCTGGCACAGCACCAGGGCGCGACGCACAGCACGCACGGAACAGCACTGGCATCCACGAAGGCGGCGTCCACCTCGCCCGGCCGCCGGTCCGCGACCCGCTGCGCCAGAACCAGCCCTAGTCACCGGTCACACGGGTTCGACCACTCGGAACCGTTCGGCAACGACGAGAGTCTCATCGTCAATGACAGGGGTGTGCCCCAGGAACTCGCTCACGCCCTCGCTCCGAAAGAAGTCTTGGTGGGCTTTCCGCCACTGTGCGACGTCGGAGTAGCCGCGCCCCTCGGCTCGCACGTAGTCGTCGTCGATCTCCTTCATGGGAACGACCCGCACGTCAACGAGCTCGATCGTGACGGCCGGACGACCCTGGGAATCGAGCACCGAGAACCGCTGACCGGCCTGCGGCACCGCCTCGCCGGCGTGCTCATAGATCTCCAGGAGACCGGTGAGCGCGGTCTTCGAACCGCTCAGGATCGCTTCCACCCCACGGTCACGTTCCGGTCCGGGAAAGGCGAGTTCAAGAGTGGGAAGGTCTTCATGCCCCATCGGACCAGGGTAACAACGCCCTCAAGAACCTGTGGGCCGTGGCGCCGAGGTTCGACAAACGCCCCTACGTTTCCCACGGCACTGTCTCCGTTTGTCTCGATCCGACTCTGACTCCGGTCCCGATCCGCCGGATCGGCCTAGTAGTACCCCTTCGTCCCGTCGAGCAGTTCCCGCACGATGTCCGCGTGCCCCGCATGCCGTCCGGTCTCCTCGACGAGGTGGATGAGCATCCAGCGGAGGTTGGCGTTGCCGGAGCGGTAGTCGGAGTGGCGGCCGACGTCGTCCAGGGAGGCAGCGGCCACGATCTCGTCGCTTCGGGCACACTGGGCCTCGTACTCCGCGAGGAGCTGCTTCAGCGGGACCCCGTCAGTACGCCAGCTGGCGTCCTCGTCCGTCTCGTCAAAAGACGGATTCTGTGTCTTGTCGCCGCCGAGGAACAGCACCTCCAGCCAGGTGTGCTCGGCCCATCGCATATGGCTGATGAGACCGGCCATCGTCATCGCCGGCGAGGTCGGGATGACCGAGCGGTGCGCGTCCGCCTCGCTCAGGCTCTGGCATTTCCATCGCAGGATCTGCCGCTGGAGGTCCAGCCAGCCGATGAGCGCGGTGCGTTCGTCGGCCTGCAAGGGGGGACGTTCGAGTGATGGGGCCATGCATGCGGACGCTAGCGTGCCCGGACTCCGGCTGTCGCCTGGTTTTCGCGGCAGCTGTACGCCACCTCCGTCTCGTGCGGAGAGGACTACCTCGCCTTCCGCGGGCCAGACACCAGGCACCTGGTTCCGACCCGGCCCCGGTCAGGCGCTGGCCCGCAACTCCCAGCTGCGCCGGCGCCTGTCCGGACCGGTTTCCGGTTCCTCTCCCGGACGAGGTGCGGCCGGGGCAGGGGCAAGCAAGCAAGCAAGCGTCAGACTGCGGTGGGGCGTTGAGCTTGGCGCGCAGTGTTGAGCTTGGCGCGCAGTCTGGTGACCCTGACCCGTGAGGAGCTGCTCGTCACCGGCCCTGCGGATGCAGATGTCCCGGTCGGCCGATGAGCGGCCGACCGGGACGTGGGACTCAGGTGAGGTCAGGTGAGGTCGAAACGATCGAGGTTCATGACCTTGTCCCAGGCTGCCACGAAGTCGCGCACGAACTTCTCCGCCGCGTCCTGGGACGCGTACACCTCCGAGACGGCGCGCAGTTGGGAGTGCGAACCGAAGATGAGGTCGACGGCGGTGGCGGTCCACTTGAGCTCGCCCGTGGCGCGGTCCCGCCCTTCGAATACGTTCTCAGCAGAGTCTGATGCCTTCCACTCCGTTCCCATGTCGAGGAGGTTGACGAAGAAGTCATTGGTCAAGCTCTCCGGGCGGTGGGTGAAGACGCCGTGCGGGGAGCGCTTGAAACCGGTGTTCAGGGCCCGCATGCCGCCGACCAGAACCGTCATCTCCGGAGCGGTCAGCGTCAACAGACTGGCGCGGTCCAGAAGGAGAGTCTCCGGCGACAGCTTCTCTCCCGCCCGGAGGTAGTTGCGGAACCCATCCGCCCGGGGTTCGAGCACGGCGAACGACTCCACGTCGGTCTGCTCCTGCGAGGCGTCCGTACGCCCCGGAGCGAACGGGACGGTGATGTCGTGCCCGGCGTTCTTCGCGGCTTGCTCGACGGCCGCGCACCCGCCCAGGATGATCAGGTCAGCCAGCGAAACCTTCACTCCCCCGGTCTGGGAATGGTTGAAGTCCTGCTGGATCTGCTCCAGGGTCCGCACCACCTCTTTCACCTCGGGCAGGTCGTTGACCTCCCAGTCCTTTTGTGGCGCGAGTCGAATCCGTGCCCCGTTGGCCCCACCACGCTTGTCGGTGCCGCGGAAGCTCGCCGCTGACGCCCACGCGGTGGTGACCAGTTGGGAGATGGACAGTCCCGAGTCGAGGATCCTGCGCTTGAGGGCAGCGATGTCATCGCCGGCGATCAGTTCGTGATCGACCTCGGGAACGGGGTCCTGCCACAGCTGCGGCTCGGGAACCCACGGGCCGAGGTAACGCGAGGCTGGTCCCATGTCGCGATGCAGCAGCTTGTACCAGGCCTTGGCGAACGCCACCGCGAGCTTGTCCGGGTTCTCGTGGAAGCTCTTCGCGATCGGCCCGTAGACCGGATCCAGCTTCAGCGCGAGGTCCGTCGTCAGCATCATGGGAGCGTGCCTCTTCGACGGATCATGCGCATCGGGCACGGCGTCCTTCGCCGACGGATCCGTGGGAGTCCACTGCTTCGCACCGGCGGGGCTCGTCGTCTGCTCCCAGTCGTACCTGAACAGGTTGTCCAGGTAACCGTTGTCCCATTTCGTCGGCTCCGTCGTCCATGCGCCCTCAAGACCGCTGGTCAGCGCGTCGGCACCCTTGCCGGTGCCGTACGTGTTCCGCCAGCCGAGGCCCTGCTGCTCAAGGGGGCTGGCCTCGGGTTCCGGGCCGATGTACGACGGATCGACCGCGCCATGGCATTTGCCGAACGTGTGGCCGCCGACGATGAGCGCAACCGTCTCCTCGTCATTCATCGCCATACGCCCGAACGTCTCGCGGATGTCCCTGGCGGCCGCCAACGGATCCGGGTTGCCGTTGGGTCCCTCCGGATTGACGTAGATCAGTCCCATCTGCACGGCACCGAAGGGTCCGGCGAGTTCCCGGTCGCCGCTGTAGCGCTCGTCTCCGAGCCAGGTGTCCTCGGGCCCCCAGAAGATCTCCTCGGGTTCCCAGATGTCCTCTCGCCCGAAGCCGAACCCGAACGTCTTGAACCCCATCGACTCCATGGCACAGTTACCGGCGAAGACCAGCAGGTCCGCCCAGGAGATCTTCCGGCCGTACTTCTGCTTCACCGGCCAGAGCAAACGGCGCGCCTTGTCGAGGCTCGCGTTGTCCGGCCAACTGTTGAGGGGTGCGAAGCGCTGAGCGCCGGCGCCGCCACCACCCCGGCCATCGGCGATGCGGTACGTTCCCGCGGCATGCCAACTCATCCGGATGAACAGCGGCCCGTAGTGGCCGTAGTCGGCAGGCCACCAGTCCTGTGACGTCGTCATCACCTCGAAGATGTCCTGCTTCAGCGCATCGAGGTCGAGGGTCGCGAACTCTTCCGCGTAGTTGAAGTCCTCGCCCATCGGATTGGACTGGGGCGAGTGCTGGTGGAGAACCTGAAGGTCCAGCTGATTCGGCCACCAGTCCCGGTTCGTCCTGGGCCGGGTCGGCGTGGGGGCCGGGGAAGGGATTACTGGGTTCTCACTTTCGCTGCCGGACACGTCCGTCCTTCTTCCTGTATCGAGTTTCCTTCTGTTGACTGCTTGTCGTCTCCGACGTGGGTTTGCTTCTGGTCCTCGGCGTCGGATTGCTCGTTGTCTTCGACGTCCGTTTGCTTGTGGTCCTTGGCCTCGGTTTGCTGTGATCCTTGACGTCGGTTTGCTCGTCGTCCTTGACGTCGGTTGGTCTTGCTGGCGTCGAGCGCTGCGGCGTGTGCTCGTAGCGCGCCACGGCTCCCACTGACCCGAAACGCTGGGCCAGGCTCGCGGCGGTCAACGCCGGCCGGTGCCCCTCCGGGTCCGGCGATTCTTGGCAGATCCAGTGGCGCCCTCGGCCCACAGGCAGGCTGCGACCCGCTACCGCCGCTCGCTCCACGGATCGGCAGGGTCCGCACAGCTGAGAGTGGGCGGTCCGCACAGCCCTGAGCAGGCCGTCCACCCCCCGGCCGGCGACCGAGCAGGCGTGCTCATGGCAATCCGCTCCCTGACCTCCACGGCAGGGAACTCAGTGAGGGCAGGGAGGGAGGGGAGGGAGAGCGACGGCTAGCTAGCGGCAGCTAGCTATCGTCGTCGGGCCGCTTGGCTTCCCTGCTCCGCGCCCGTTCCATGCCTGCCCGTGCTTCCTGCTGCGCTTCCCGCTCTGTACCCGTCCCCAGGCGCTCGCCCCGCCGGGGGTCGTCAGCCATCCGGTCCATAGCGCGGTCCATGCGTTGGCCTTGATCTGTCATGCCTGGTCTGGCCCGGCCCGACTGGGCGCTCATGACATGCTCCTTCCGGGAGGATGCCGGCATCCGGCCCATTCAGCCTCGCACGCGCGCAGACACTACGCCTCTCAGCAGCCGCTTCATGGCTCATGAGGACAGAAAAGAGTCGAGGAGAGCGATTCGACGAGCCCCGGTTCGGCTCGGGAACACGTGACGGGCGAGGTTCTGGCTGGCGGGTCATGCGTGAAGCCGGAGAGGTTGCCCCTTGGGCTGATCGGGCTGGTCGGGCTGGTCGGGCTGGTCGGGCTGGTCGGGCTGGTCGGGCTGGTCGGGGCGAGCCTGCCAGGCCGGGGGGGCGGGTCAGGCCCGGCGCGGGGGCGGTGAGCCGGCCAGGCTGGTCGGCCAGCGACGCGACCGAAGATGCCGGGCCCACGCGCACCAGACGGAGCTCCCGGAGGGCCATGGCATCAGCAGGGCGAAATGGATCATGAAGGAAGAACCGGTCCAGCGCCTGCCGCCGCCCGGGGCCGGCATTGATCATTACGCCGATGCAGCAGCGGCTGCGAGCGGCGTGACCAGTCCAGTGGCCAGGCAGCCAAGATCGCCGAGAAACGCGGACAGCTCACCGATCAGGGCGCAGAACCTTCCGGCACGGCAGCCGCGGCCACGAACCCTTCCCGGTCTCCGTCAGGCCGTGCCCACCGAACAGCTCGAACAGCCCGACCAGCCACCCTGTCCGCGAGCCATCGCGATCGGCAGGCGCCATCGTGATCGTGATCGACAGGCGCCATCACGATAGACGGGCGCGGGAGGCAGCCGGCCGTGGGCCTGACGGACGTCAGCCGTACGGAGCGGAGCCGACGACAGCAGCCACGACCAGGTCGAGTGCCCCGACACAGCGCGCGGCGGCTCAGGCCGGCCGAGCCCGAGGACCGCCGCGGCCACCCGGCCGGCTAGAGGGATGCGAGCACAAGCACGGCCGCAGTACGGGCACGTTCCCCGTGAACCGCGGGTCGCGCTCGGCGGTGGCGCAGCAATATGCGGCCTTCGAGTGGCAGCCTCCCGTCCGCCCTCGTTCCACTCCACTCGCGGACTGACGACCGACAGCGACCTCAACTTGCCGACGTGGCGAGGGACTTGATCCCGCGAGCGGACCTATCCACGACGGCGGCGGGTAGGGGTGGCTCGGTTGCGCGGCGCCAAGGCATGCACCCTGACGGGGCATCTGTGCTGGGCGGATATCCCGTGGGCTGGGCGCATATCCCGTTGTGGGCCCAGAGGGGACGCCCGTAAGGTCTCGTGCATGTCCATACGTCTTCGGATGCGTCAGGCCCTGCCGGAAGCGATGCGTGCCCGCGACAAGGCCGCGGTGAGCGCACTGCGCGCCACGCTTGCCGCGCTGGACAACGCCGAGGCGATGCCCTTGGACGAATCCGCTCTCCGTGGTGTGGCCCTGGAGCAGTCGCCGGTTGGCGTCGGCGTTACCGAGGCAGCGCGCTGTGAGCTGACTGAGGACGACGTGACGGCGATCGTGCGCGCCGAGGCCACCGAACGACTGGAGTTGGCAGACCAGTTGACTGCGCCCGCACATGCTGACCGGGTCGCACAGCTCCGTGCGGAAGCCGCCGTACTCCTTCGGTTCCTCAACGGCACCAGCACCACCTAGGACAACCCACCTCACCCCACTCCACCACTGCACCCCACCACTGAACCGCACCGCGCCGGATTGAGGTGGGAACCGGGCTGCAAACGAGGGGACATGTCTGTTGAACGGTGGGGGTGTGGACTCCTGAGGATCGTGCGGTGGCTGCGGCAGCGCTACGCCGTACGAAGAGTCACGCTCAAAGGCGCCAGCGTTGTGTGTATCCCTCCCTCAGCGGTCCGCCGAGAATGTCGAGTACCTGCTCTGCGGCCACCGCCAAGGGGCTGCAATCCGCGTGTTCGGCCACGGCCCGATGGCCCTCCAGCAGGGCCTTGCCTCGTACCGGGTCTGCACTCAGCAGCCTGCGGGGCAGCCACTTACCGATGCCCGTCCAGGCGCCGTGGTGGGCGATGAGCAGGTGCGCCGCCTCCCGAAGAGTGAAGTCGGCGAGGGAGAGCTGCTCGTACCGCTCGGTCGGAGAGGTATCCGTCAGGTCGTCCATGAAGCATGTAAGGACGTACCGTCCTCGTTCCCACTCCGCTGGAGTGAGCGGTGGTGGGCCGGCCGCCAGTACCGCGCGGGCTTGTTCGCGTGTACGGGCCAGATGGCCGTGGGGGTCAACCAGGGGCACGCCCTGGTCGTAGAGGAAGAGAACGGTGCCCCGGCGGAGCACTCTGTCTCGCTCGAAGTGTTCCGGAACGTCGGCGAGGGTGTGCAGGAAGAGTTCGGACAGGCGGCCGTCGTGGCGTACCACCTCGCGACGGCTGGTGTCCCCGTCCGGGAGGAGGACGGCCACATCCAGATCACTGGTGGGGGTAGCACGGCCCTGGGCGGCCGAGCCGCCCAGTATGGCGCCCAGAGCGTGCGGGAAACGGTCCTTGACCAGGCCCAGAGCTTGGGTGGCCAGAGGGACTTGATCATTCATAGCTCACCAATCCGGGGCCAACTCCCCGACCTCTGCTACGCGGTCGACCCGCGCGCCACCAAGTCACCGACTCCACTCCATACGGCGATCAGCCCGCGTCAGCGGCAGCCTCAGCACTCCACCCGGACCGCAGCCGCGCACCGACGTCATCCGCCTGGCGAAGGCCCGCCTGATAGGCCGGTTCCCAGGCAGCCCGGTCATTGAGGTCCGAGCCGAAAGCACGTACCGAGGCCGTATCGGGACCAACGGTCATCACGGTGTGCGCCCCCACAACCGCAAGCTCCTGGTCGAGCGATGCGCGGGGAAACAGGTGCGCCATCGGCTCCAGCACGACCAACGTACGGGCCCCGACCGCGAGATCGGCGTTGGTTCCCGACCGCAGCGCGCCGTCCATGTACTGCCGACCGTTGATGGAAACCGGCGGCTCCGCCCCGGGGAAGGCGCTGCTCGCCGCCACAGCGTGCACCAACGGCACCCCGCTGTCGCGGTCCCACACCACGGGCTCACCGGTGGCGGCGTCCACCGCGGTGATCAGCATCCGCCGGTCCGGCCAGGCGTGCGCACCGATCAGGGCGCCCCGCCCCGCGATCAACGCCTCCTCAGCTTCCTGGTCGGCACTGTCGAGCGCGAGCCGTCCGACCCGGCGCCTGGCCTCCCCGGGCTCCAGGCTACGGTCACCGAGCACGGCGAACACCGCCCCCATCCGCCCCGGGTCGACCGCGGGCCGGTGACCGCCTGGGCGAGCCGTAGCAACCGCGAGCCGCTCGAGGTCCTGCCCGGTGGCAAGCAGCGCGGCGACGATCGCGCCGGCCGACGTGCCAACGATCAGGTCGGCCTCACCCAGATCCACGCCCTCGCGGCGCAACCCGCAAGCCAGCCCAGCCATCCAGGCCGTGCCTACCGGACCTCCGCTGCCCAGGACCAGTCCCCGGTCGAATGAGTGCATTGCCGATTCCCCCTCGTTATACGAACAGCCGTGATGTTGATCAGCCGTATCTCATCACAATGAACGCAACAACGCGTCGCAACTCCGTTGTCCGCTGGGACCAGTGGCCACTTCCCATTCCCCATGTAAGGCCAGTCATGGAGATTCATTGTTAGTCATGGCGTCATCGTGCATCACGGCGGCGGGCGAATGATCGCTCAGCTTGCGACCTCTGACAGCGCTGAGGTGGAGGGGGCACCTGCCCTCAATCCTTGACCTCCAACGCTCCCCGCGCCAGGCCGATGAACGTGACGTAGGCTTCCCGGAAAACCTTGTAGGCATCGTCGTAGTCGCGCCGCCGCTCGGGACCGTCGTCATCGATGAGCGCCTTGAGAGGCGGCTGCAGGCGTCGCGCCATCTGGCGTACGTGCTCCGCCGCAGTGGCGACCTCGGCGGGACCATCGAGCCGGACCTCATTGGTTGCTTTGTTCATGTCCGCGATGGTCGGGCCGCTGCGCTCGTACATCTGCGTCAGCAGTCGGCTCTTGCTCTCGCGGTCAGGCGTCGCGTCGACATCGAGGATCTGCCAAGTGACCTCATTCAACGCGTGCACGCAATTCATCATCTCCCGATAGGTGGATCGACGCCGGTCGCGCTGTTCACGTAAGGCCTCCGCCGTTGTGGTTGCTCGGGCTTGGGCCAGCGCTGCGCGCGAGGTCGCCCGCGCGGTGATGTAACTGGATCCGAGGGCGGTCAGCGCGGTGAGGACGCCGACCCACAGTCCGCTATTCGTCATGGTCGAAGAGTCTGGCAACGGGACGGGCCATGCAGACAGCCCGTCGGGCAATCACTGGCCGTGATCCTTCGCCGGACGTGATCCGTGGACCAACTGCCGTGGTCCTCAAGGGCCGGGTGCTCGATCGACTCCCCTCCCTGAGCGACGAGATCGTACGCGAGGGCGCAAGAGAGCAAGGCGAATGCTGGCCGCCGCACTGGAGGTAGAAGTCAACGGGTGGAAATCAACGGTAGAAGTCACCGCCTGCGTACCCGAGTTGGCCGATCAGCGCGACAAGGCCGGGCGCCGTCTCGGGGGTGATGCGTAACGGCTACCACCAGCCCAGGAAGGCCACGACCGCGGGAGGGGTGGTTGAGGCAAGACGCTCCTGGTGGTCCGCGAGACCGGCGACGGCGGTGACGCCATCACCCGCCTCGCCGGCTGGAAACTCGGCGGCTGGCCGAGCTGGCAGCTGACGCACCCCACAGTCTTTCCTTCTTTCCTTGCGGTGACTGTGGCACGGCCATGACGCTCCTGTTGACCGTGGGCAGCGACGACGAGACAGGGGTCGCCGTCGGCCGGTGGGGAGACCTGCGCATCTTCACCTGCCCCACCGGCCACCGTCACGCCTTAACAGGCAGGTAGACCTGCACTGGACTTCGGCTATCTCTGCTGCCTGCACCACGACCCATCAGGCAGGCTCTACGGGCACCCTTACGCCGCGTTCTCGGTCTCCGGTGTGGCCCACTCGACGAGCTGGAAGACGATGCCGTTCGGGTCGGTCAGCTGGAACAGCTTTTCACCCCAGGGCTCCTCGCGCAGCGGCATGGTGATGGGCGCGCCGGCCTCGCGCAGGCGCCGCTCCTCCGTCTCGATGCCGGTGACGGTGAGGGCGAAGATCAGGCCGGTGGCGAGCCGGTCGCGCTGCTCGGGCGGAAGCGTCTCCATGCCCCGGCGGAGCAGCACGACGTCGGCGGCGGCGTCCCCGCGGGTCAGGGACGCGAAACCGTCGGCGGCCATGGCCACCTGGTAGCCGAGGTAGGTGCAGAGGAAGTCACGGGAGGCGTCCACGTCCGTGACGGTGAGGGACAGGGTGGAGGTGGTGACGTTCAAGCTGGGCTCCTGATGGGACGGGCGCTAAATGGATCGGTGGCGCAAGTGCCGTGCTAGGCGGGCGACTTGGTGTAGGTGAGGACGAGGTTGCCGCCCTCGAACACCCGGTGGTCGGCGAGCGTGAGGTGGTGCGGGGCGAACTCGGTGCGAAAGAGCGGCATGCCGCTGCCGGCCAGAACCGGGTACTGCTTGACGACCAACTCATCGATCTCCGACAGGAGTTGGCCGGCGATATCGGCTCCACCGCAGAGCCAGATGTCCAGACCCTCCTCCTGCTTCAGACCGCGGACCAGGGTGAGCGGGTCCTCGGCGACGACCTCGACCGCCGAGTCCGGGGTCTCGGCCATGCTGCGGGAGAGCACGATCTGGCGCAGGTGGGGGTACGGGCTGGTCAAGCCGTCCGGGAGGCCGACGTCGTAAGTGCCGCGCCCCATCAGGACGGTGTCGAAGCGGGCGTTGGGGGCATCACCGATACCGAGGGCGGTCCGGCCGGGGGCGGGGAGAGTCTCGGGCCACTCGCTGACCAGGTACGACAGGAAGTCCTTGGTGACGTATCGGAGGAAGAAGCCGAAGTCCCCATCCGGGGCGGCGATAAAACCGTCGATCGTGGTGGCGACGAAGTAGGTGAGCTTGCGCATCCAGCTCCATTCCCTGGGGAGAATTTTGCTACGGACGTAACATTAGGCCCGGCCATGATCGAAGGTCAAGGGTATTTTTACGTCGAGGGTAAGATTGCCTCATGGTCAACGAACTGGGGCTCCGCGAGTCCAAGAAGCAGCAAACCAGGCAGCTGATCTCCGACTGCGCCACCAGGCTCTTCATCGAGCGGGGCTTCGAGCAGACCACCATCGCTGACATCGCCACCGCGGCCGGTGTCGCCAAGAAGACGGTCACCAACTACTTCCCGCGCAAGGAAGACCTGGCCCTCGACCACCACGAGGCGTTCACCCAGGGCCTCGCCCGCACCATCGCCGACCGCGCGCCCGGCGAAATGCCGCTCGCGGCACTCGCGCGGGCCCGCCGGGCCGCCCTCCTGGAGCACAGCCCAGTCATCGGCTTCACCGGTCCCGCCTTCGCACGCATGGTCGCCGACAGCCCCACCCTCATCGCCCGACTACGCGAACTGCACGACCAACGAGAGGAAGCACTCGCCGAAGCACTGGCGACCGCCGACCCCGCCCAAGCCTCAACCCCCGCCCAAACCTCAACCACCGCTCAGGCCTCGACCCCCGCCCAAGCCATCGCGCCCCGGGCCGCCGCCGCCCTGATCGCCGGGGCCGACCGCCTCCTGTTCCGACGTATCCAGGAACTGACCCTGGCCGGCCGCACGCACGAGGAGATCGAGGCCGCCCTGATCCCGGAAGCCGACCACGTCGACGCCCTCCTGACCGCCGCACTCGATGCGGCCTAGGTTCGGCCCCAGGCTGGGACCCCGATCCGGGCCTCGATCCGGGCCTCGAGTCGGCCGCGATTCAGGTCTAGGTGCGGTCTCCTTGGCCATCTGGCGACCGGAGCGCTTGTGGTTGGTCCACGGTGGTGCCGTCGGGCCTCCGCCCGAAGGCCGCCTCTAGAACGGCCGGGAGGTCTGCCTCGGGGACTGCGGCGCGCACCTCGGCCAGGACACGACGAAAGGCGTCATCGTCGATGACCCCCAAGTACTCCTGGCGCAATGAGTAAATGAGCTCGACAAGCTCCGGCCGCAGCCGCATCCAGGCACGGGAGGTCCGAATCTCCTCCTCCACCTGTTCCATGAACCAGCGCATGACCTCGTACGGGACGTCCAGGTGTCGCCCGTGGGGGTTGAAGCACACCGTCGGCTCCCGTGCGGGGTCCTCGTCGGGGACGATGGCGGTCACAAGATTTCGTTGCTCGGCCACGAGGTCCAGTTCCAGGTACCAGGCGTCGTCGGGTACGGAGTACATCGCGGTGATCGCGTAATCGCCGTTGGGGTGCGGGAAGGGCATGGCCGCATGGTGTCACGCCCGTATGCCCGCATATCCCATCAAGCCACTCCGGCCCGGCACCTCCACAGCTTCGGGCCAGGGGATTGCAGCAGCTGGCTGGGAACATTCCTCGCCCACGGCGCAGTGAGTGCCCTCCGCAGGCCCCTCTGGGTGGCTCAGTCGCCCGAGAAGCCGAAGATTCCCAGGTGGGTGGGCTGCTGGGTGGGCTCGGGGGTGGGCTGGTGGGTGGGCTCGTCACCGGCGTACAGGACGACGTATAGGCCGGTCCACCGCATACGACACTCGTCACGGAGCGTCTCCGCGCGGCCGGACGGAAATCCGATGGCCGCGTGGCCCTGGGCGAGCGCCTCCTCGAACTGGTCGGGCGTCGGGCGATCGGTGCCGAAGTGGTGCACGATGCGCTCGTGCGCCAGCGGGCGCAGCGTCCCGTAGTCCGCGACGTGGTGGCCCGATGGGGCGGCGGTTGTGTGGACGACGCGATCGATGTCGAGGATCGAGTGGGTCCCCTCCTCGCCCATGAACTCCTCGTCCTCCCACAGCTCCTCAAGATCCTGGTACGTCTCGTCGTGGCCGTAGAGTCCTTGGAAGACCTGCGCGTGCAAAGCCTCCAGGGACTGCTCGACAGTGCCTTTGTACGGAGTGACGTACTGCCAATGACTGGCACCCATCGCGCTGCTCCTCCCGGTACGACATCGGCAAGATCGCTGTCACCTTAGAGCAGGGCACTGACACCAGAAGCCGGACCCGTACGCGGCCTTCCTCAACCTGCTGCGATCCGGGCGACGGGAAGTGGTGTGCACGGCGCTGGGGTACTCCCCGCCGGGGTACTCCCACTACAAGGACGGCCAAGCCCGGTGGGGCCTTGCAACACCTGGGACGAGCACGCCGCCGAGGTGCTGGACCGTGCCCGGTGGGTGCTGCGCGGAACGCCACTGCCGGAAGCGCGCGGGCATGACTGGGGCCGGTTCCGAGGTCCTGCGCGAGGTGCAGAGAGCCCCGGTCGGCCAGTGCGCCCTCGCCGTACCGTACGCGGTGCACGGGGTGATCGGTCCGTAGACCCTGATGAGCAGGCGGAGCACTCATCAGCACCCGTTTCCAGGCCACCGCCGAGTTTCTGGGCGACCTCTCGATCAGCACGGCGCTCGTCGAAGGACGCGCTGGCCCGCGTCCGCACGCGCGGTACCGCGCCAGCCTGTACCGTCCCAGCCGGTGCAGCGCCAGCCGAACAGGGCACCGAGCACACCGGTCTCCTGGACCTCGCCCGCGGCGCAGGCTGGCCGGCAGCGAAGTACACCGCCCGCCGCCCGCCGGCCCGGTAATCGCCGCCCGTACGCTCAGCCACTCCTACCTCGTATTTCGGCTATCTCGGCTATCTCGACCGATGGCGTTGCCGGGAAGCCGAGCTGGCCGGCGACTCCAGGCAAAACGCCTTCGGGTGTGGACCGTCCTCAGTGCGCCTCCGCCCCGGCTGCCTCGGGGGATGCGAGAGCGGCCTGCATGGCCACCCCGTCCACGTAGGAGTGCTTCTCCTTCACCGCGCCGTTCTCGACCAGAACGAAATCCGCCAGATCGACGTCGACCACAGCACCGGACACCGACGTCCCGGTCAGCTTCCACTGAACGACCCAGAAGTCCTCACCGGTGCGGAGCGAGACGAATTCGAAGGCCAGGTCCGGCACGAGCGCGAACATTCCGGCCGCCGCCTCACGGATAGCAGCTCGCCCTCGCACCGGAGCCTGGCCCGAGTGCAGATGGAACACCGAGTCGAGCGTGTGGAGTTCGGCAATGCGGTCAGGGTCGCGCGCCTCCCAACAGGCGTGGTAGCGCTCGAACACAGCACGAGTGGCAGCGGTCACGGGTGGGCCTCCATGTCAGTAAGGAACAGGCACAGGCAACAAGCACAAGCAACCACAAGCAACCACACCGCATACGACTTTCCGAACAACCGCACGTCAAGGTCGACTGGAGGCACGCAACTCTTCGAGGCCTAACTGGTCGTTGGCCGTGGGTGGTTGACCGTTCGCACACCCCTCCTCCGTGCCCCGGTGGGAAACGCCCGGCGTCCAGGAGTCACGTTCGCTGTGTGGGAGGGGACCGACGGCGCGTGGAACCGAACCGACGGCACCAGGGAGACGCGTGAAGGCGCCGTGCAAGGCGCCGCGTCGCGTCTCCCTCGCCCGGGGGAGACGCTCCCCCGCGCGCGGGATCCTTCCGCGTCGCCCGGCCGATGTACTGGAGCGGTCAGCTACTCACACAGCACGGCACCGGCCCCCACTGCGGCGCACCGGAATCGGGGCACTGGTGAGGCCGTGGCACGAAAGGATCACGATGCGTACGTGGACGAGGCGATGTCTGCTGGGGTCGGCAGCGTTGGCGGGGGGCCTTGCTGCCGCAGCTGCGGTCCCCACGGCGGCCGCGGCAGTCACCGGCAAGGCTCGTCCCGAGAGAGACCGCATCGGGGAAGCCCTGCGAGCCCTGCCGGGACTGAGGGTGATCGAGGAACGGTCGGGCGCCGAGCCGGGGTACCGGTTCTTCATCCTCGGGCTGCGCCAGCCGATCGACCACACGAACCGCGCGGCCGGCAGCTTCGAGCAGCGCCTCACCCTGCTCCACACCTCGGCCGAACGGCCCACCGTCCTGTTCACCACCGGATATGAAGCGGTGCTTACGCCACGGCGCGCCGAGCCCACCGTGCTGCTGGGCGCCAACCAGCTCCAGGTCGAGCACCGCTTCTTCGGCACCTCACGCCCGGCGACGCTCGACTACTCCTACCTGACCATTCGTCAGGCCGCCGCCGACCACCACCGAGTCGTCCGCCTCTTCCGCACGCTGTACCCCGGCGCGTGGATCTCCACCGGCAGCAGCAAGGGCGGCATGGCCAGCGTCTACCACCGCCGCTTCCACCCCCACGACGTGGACGGCACCGTGGCCTACTCCGCCCCGAACAACGTCGACGACCGTGACGACCGTGCCTACATCCGCTTCCTGGACAGCGTGGGCAACGCTGCCTGCCGTGACGCCCTCAGGACGGCACAGCGGCAGATCCTGCTCCGCCGCACGGACATGGTGGCCCGCTACGAAGCCTGGGCCCGCGCCCACAACGCCACCTTCCGCATCATCGGCAGCGCCGACAAAGCGCTTGAAATCGCCGCCCTGCGGGCTCCGTTCATGTTCTGGCAGCACGGCACCACCGCGGACTGCGCCACCATCCCCGGGGCGGACGCGGGCACCGACGAGCTGTACGCCTGGCTTGACGACGTTGCCGGACTGGCGCTTTACGCCGACCCGGTCGCGCAGCGCTTCATCCCATACTTCTACCAACTCGGCACGCAGCTGGGGTACTTCGAGGTTCCCACCCGCCATCTGACTGGCCTTCTGCACTACCCGGACGCCATGGAGCCCCGTACATTCGTGCCGCGCGACATCCCCATGCGCTTCGACCCCGACGCCATGCCTGACATCGACCGCTGGGTCCGCCGCCACGGGCAGCGCATGCTCTTCATCAACGGCACCCACGACGCCGCTGTCGCCGAACCCTTCCGTCCGAGCGACCGCGATTCCCACCTGCTGTGGGCTCCCGGAGCCAACCACGGCGTCACCATCGCCGACCTCTCCCCCACCGACCGTGCTCAAGCCGTCGGTCTGCTCACCCGCTGGACCAGCACCGGCTGACAATCTGCACGTCAGACGGACGACTGACGACGGGTGACTGGCAACGGGTGACTGGCGACCCAGGACGCGCGAAAGGCGACGGGCGCACCACCTCACCATGCCACCACCCGGCCACCTCACCACCCCACCACCCCAGCGTGATCGCCTGCGAGGGCGGGAGTCCCAGTCCCCCCGGCAGGAAGATCGTCTCCCCCGCGCGGGGGAGACACCGGCTGTGCTCGCTCTGCCAGCATGACGGCATGCTGAGCCTCCTGCTGCCGCTGACACATGCGGTGACGTACACCCGTTGGCTTCACCTCCTGGTGGGGGCGATCGTGCCGATCGTCTGCGCCATGGTCTTCCCGGGTCTGAGCAGCCCGTCGCCAGGCGACTGGGCGCTGATCGCGGCCCTTCCGGTGCCCGTCGTCCTGGCCGTCGCCATGGTGCCCTCGGTACGTCGCGCGGAGGGGCTGCAGGCGCGGCTGATGCTGTTTCCCGGCCCGCATGCACGGGTGAAGGGCGACGAGCAGCCGGGGGTCTCCGCCGTTCCGTCCGCCTCGTGGAGCGACCGGGCAAGAACCGGTGTCTGGCTGGTGCTGCGTGTGGAAACGGGGCTCGCGGTCGCGCTGGTGACGGAGCGGTTGATGGCGCTTGCGCTGTCGCTTACCGGGGCGGCCGCCGGGGATCCTGGCGTCGCCGACCCATGGGTGCGCGCTTCCGGTGGGAGCTGGGTGTACGTCCTGTTGATACCGGTGCTGCTGTTGGTGCTGGTCACGACGGCCGCCGGGGCAGGCGCGGTCATGGCTCAGGTTGCCCGCCGACTGCTGGGGCCATCGGTCCGGGAGCGCCTGTCCGAGCTGGAGGAACGCACCGAGCAGTTGCTGGAACGCAACCGGATCGCACGGGAGTTGCACGATTCCCTCGGCCACGCGCTCACCCTGGCCGTGGTACAGGCGGCTGCCGCCCGGACAGCGGCTGACCCGCAGTTCACTGATCGGGCGCTGGAGGCCATCGAGGAGCGGAGCCGGGCCGCGTTGGACGACCTGGAACGCGTCCTGTTCGCGCTGCGCGAGACCAGGCAGCCGGCCAGCACCCGTCCCGATCTTGGCGAGGCAGGCCGTCTGCTGGATTCCGCGCGGTCCTCGGGTGCGCAGGTCGACGCCGAGGTGACGGGGACGTTGGAACACCTGCCGGGACCAGTCTCCCGTGAGGCCTATCGGATACTCCAGGAGGCTCTCACCAACGTGCTACGGCACGCGGGCCCCGTCCACGTCGGCCTCCGCATCGTCGTGGAACAGGCGCGGCTGCGGCTTGAGGTACGCAATCCGCTGGCCGCGGCAGCACCGTTGGCAGGCACGGGCAGTGGCAGCGGCAGCGGCAGTGGGCTGCGCGGTATCCGCGAGCGTGCCACGCTCCTCGGAGGTGAGGCCCGAGCGGAACAGGACGGCAACCACTGGCTGCTCCACGTCGACCTGCCGCTGCGCTGATCCAGACTGTGCGGTGATCCAGGCTCCGCGCTGATCCAAGTTGGCCGGTGATCGAGGCTGCCCTCGGCTCGGCTCAGCTCTTGGCGAGTGCTTCGCGCCGGATCCACTGGAGCATGGTGGGATTCTCGGCGGTGGTGATGACGTTGATGGTCGTACGGAGGTAGCGGTCGTTGTCCAGCAGGGCCAGCATGCTCGCGGCCAGGTCCACACGGGCGGTGAACCTGCCGTCGGCGTGGCCCTCAACCACGGTGTAGTCGGTGACCGACGGTAGGTGGTAGAGCCCACTCGGGCGCACGATCGTCCAGTCCAGATCGCTGGCCCGGACCAGCGCTTCCATCCGCCGCATGTCGTCGTACAGGGTCTTGCCCAGCACTCGCGTCACGTAGGGCGGAAGTAGCCGGTTGAACCGGATGCCGCCCTCGGAGTACGGGTGCGGATCGACCCCGCTCGAGCTGACCACGGCGAGCCGGCGCAGCCGATGCCGGTTCATCGCGGCGACGATGTTGGCCACTCCACGCGAATAGGTGCTGATCGGCTCCTTGCCGGCGGGCACCCCGAGCGCCGACAGCACCGCCTCCCCCTCCCCCACGGCTGCGTCAACGGCCACCGGATCGAGCACGTCGGCACCGACTACCTTTAGTCGATCATGGTGCAGGGGGAACGAGTCCGGCTGTCGGGTGACCGCGGCGACCTCATTCCCGGCGGCGAGTGCCTGGCCGGTGAGCAGGCGACCGGTGGGACCATTGGCTCCGAAGACGGTGATACGCATGACGACTCCCCTTCTCTGGTCCTTCTCTGGTCCTTCTCTCGGTCTTCTCTCAGCCTTCTCTCGGCCTTCACTGGTGACGAACGCTGCTGGTAAGCGCTCCGTGAGGCTGCGCGCAACGGGCCGAACGCGTACGCCTACGCGTGCACCTGTACCTGCATCTGCCCCTGCCTTGGCCGAGGCAGGCGGTCTTCGCTACCCAAGACAAGACAGCCCGGCCGCTTGTGACATGGACGGGAAAGATCGTCGACCGTCGTCGCCAGTGCCGCGCCAGTGCCGCCGGCAGCCCCCCCCCGCCCCCGCCTCGGTGAGGAAGCCGATCGGCTGCCTGCCCCAGTCATGGATCGTGATGACGCTCGACCGGCCCACCGAGCTGCGGATACGGCGCCGTGCGGGCGCGCCCGGAAGATCCCGGGCGCGCCCGCGCCTGCACTGTGACGCGTGTCTGGGGCCGGTTCAGCCGAAGATGTGGAGGTTCTCGTCCACCCAAGTGCGCAGGGTCAGCGGCGGTGTGCCGGTGATCTTCTCGACGGAGTCGGAGACTTTCCAGTCCCAGGCGGCTGATTGGCGCTTCAGCTCCAGCAGGGCCTCAAGGCGCGGGCCGCCCCAGCCGAGGCGGTCGAACTCTGCCTGGGTTTCGGCGGTGGTGCGCTCGACGACCTTGACCTGCTGGCCGAGGGCCTCACCAATGATCTCGCCCTGTCGCTGTGGGCTGAGGGCTTCGCCGCCGGTGAGGGTGTACGCCTGGCCTTCGTGGCCGGAGGTGGTGAGGACCTTGGCGGCGACGGAGGCGATGTCCCGTGGGTGGATCATGGCGGAGACCGGGTCGCCCTCGGTGACGTACATGGTCCGTTCCTTGCCGATGGTGTGGGCGTAGCCGTAGAGGTAGACCATGAAGGTGCCGGGGCGCAGTACGGTCCATGCCAGACCGGAGTCCTGGATGACCTGCTCGCCGGCGCGGTGGCCGGAGGTGAGTGGGTCGGTGGCGCCGAAGCCGACGCCGCTGGTGGAGAGCTTGACCAGGTGTGTGACACCGGCCTCGCGGGCGGCGGTGACGAGGGTGGTTTCCTGGACCGGGCCGTCGGGGCCGTAGCCGGGCGGGACGACGAAGACGCGGTCGACGCCGTCGAGGGCGGCGGGCAGGGTCTCCGGCTTGTCGAAGTCGCCGGCGACGACGTCGACGCCGGTGGGAAGGTTCGCCTTCTCGGGCGAACGGGTCATGGCCCGCACGGGCACGCCTGCGGCGGCGAGCTGTGCGACGAGTTCGCTGCCGACGTTGCCGGTGGCGCCAGTAACCAGGATCATGTCTGTCTCCATTGGGTGTGGGCACGGCGGATGCCGTGCGGGAAGGCCACTTGTCGAGTGGTGGGTCAGGAGTCGCCGTGGGCGACGGAGCCGGCCGGGTTGGCGGCGGCGGACGTTTCCGGCTCGGTCGGCGCGGGTCCGCCGGCGAGTTTGATGTCCTTGAGGAAGAGCGAGGCGATGAGTCCGATGAGGACGATGGGGATGACCGCGTAGTAGATGACGCGGAGCGAGTCCGCGTAGAGCTCGGCGAGTTCCAGGCGCAGCGGGGCGGACAGCTTGGCGATGACCTCGGGTGAGAGGGAGCCGTCCTTGTCGATGTGGACACCGGCCTTGCCGAGGCGGTCGTGGAGTCCGGTGCCGAGCCGACTGCTCATGAGGGCGGCGAAGAAGGAGACACCGAGCGTGGTGCCGAGCTGGCGTATGAGGGTCGCGGTGCCCTGGACGGCACCGATGTCCTGCGTGCTCGCGGTGTTGCGGGCGGCGAGGCTGAGGGCCTGCGAGTTGAGGCCGCCGGCGATACCGAACAGCAGCAGGTAGACGACGGTGAGCAGGATGCCGGTCGAGGGACCGGCGGTGGAGAACAGCACCGCGGCGACGGCGAAGACCACCATGCTGAGCGCCGGGAACCAGCGGTAGGAGCCGGTGCGGCCAATGACCTTGACGCTGAGGTAGGAGGTCAGCACGACGGCGAGCATCATCGTGGTGAGGGCGAAGCCGGATTCCCGGACGTCGAGGGTGAGGACGGTCTGCAGCCACAGCACCAGGTAGTTGATGAGGCCGAGGCCGACGAATCCCGAGAGGAAGCCGAGGATGACGACGATGGTGAAGGTCCGGTTGGTGAACAGTCGCAGCGGGATCACCGGGTCGACCGCGCGGCGCTGCGACAGGACGAAGAGCAGGATGGCGATGAGGGATCCGGCGGCGAGGCCGACGATGACCGGGGAGCTCCAGGCGTAGGTGACGCCGGCCCAGCCGGTGAGCAGGTTGAGGCCGACGATCGCCAGGACGAGCAGGACCACACCTGCGTAGTCGATGTGGGCCTTCTTGCGGCGGGCGGGCAGGTGCAGCAGCGAGGACAGGAGCAGCAGGACCACCGCGCCGATGGGCAGGTTGACGAAGAACACCCAACGCCAGTCGGCGAGTTCGGTCAGGATGCCGCCGAGTGTGGGGCCGGCCAGGGAGGCGGTGCCGAAGGTGAGGGAGAGCCAGCCGTAGTACCGGACGCCTTCGCGTGGGGAGAACATCTCGCCGATGATCGCGAGCACGCAGATGAACAGTCCGCCACTGCCGATGCCCTGGATGACACGGAAGGCGATGAGCTGACCCATCGTCTGTGCGAGGCCGCACAGGGCGGATCCGAGCAGGAAGAGGATGATGGAGGCGATGAGGACGCGCTTGCGTCCGAAGAGGTCGCCGAGCTTGCCGTACACGGGGACGGCGGCGCTGCCGCCGATGAGGTAGCCGGTGGTGACCCAGCCGAACTCGTCGAGTCCGCCCAGGTCACTGACCACGCGGGGCAGCGCGGTGGCGACGATCTGGGAGTCCAGCAGGGAGAGGAAGACCGTCACCATCAGGGTGAGGACGACCGCGTGGGTCTTGGCCGGCGTGGCCGGTTCCGCGGGGGCGTCAACGGCAGGCTCGGGTGAGCGGGAAACCATGGGGTTCCTTGTAATCGAGGAGCGATGCCGCAAGTGGGGTGCATCGCCCGGAGTGGGAGTGCGCATAAACGAACTCGGTGAAGAACGCTGCTCGCTTCAGCAGCGGAGATGGGGTGGTCGGATCCTGTGTCCGACTCCGGCCTTCTTCGGCCCTCTCAACCGTCGATCAGTCCTCAACGGACGTATCGATCGCGGTCCTTCGCAAGTCGCTTAGCTTCTCGCCACTCCCTCTGTGTCGATTACGGATGTCAGATGCCGAACACGTTAGCGGGTGTTTCGGGAGCCGTGCAACCTTGATCGTGCCGACGCCGACGCATCGGATGACGGAGCACCCGGCCCTCCTTCCACCGGACAACCGCGCTCCCCCCGCGCGACGTTGGGGCCTCAGCGGGCGACATAGCCGCCGTCGACGGGGAGCGCGACGCCGATGACGAAACCGACCAGCCCACCAGCCCACCAGCGATCCTGTTTCCCACTCACAGGATCGGTGAGCGCCGAACGCGGTGCCAGGACCGATGGGCAGCCGGTGCCGGTGACCGGTGGGCAGCCCGGGGGGTCTGCGCCGCACGTGGGTCGGTGCGCGATCCCTACAAGGAGACGTCGGGATGGAGCCGTCCGACCGTCCACACCCGTTGCCGCCGTACGGCGAGTGCGGTCACGGCCAGGAAGCCGGCGGTGCAGGCGAGAAGGACGGCGAAGTCCCGCAGGAGGTTGCCGGTGAGGCCGCCCGAGATGGTGACTCGCAGGCCGTCGACGAGGTAGGTCATCGGCAGCAGCGGGTTGATGACCTGGAAGAAGGACGGTTCGGTGGGCAGCGGGTAGAGGCCGCCCGAGGCGGTGAGCTGCAGGATGAGCAGGACCAGTGACAGCACGTCGCCGGGCACCCCGAACACGGTGCGCAGACAGTGGTCGACGGCGACGAACGCCGCCGCCGCGGTGACCAGGAGCGCGAGCGTCCAGAAACCGTGGACAGGGTTCAATCCGAGGGCCAGGTCGACGACTCCGTAGAGCACCAGTGCCCCCACGGCGCCGAGCAGTGCGGCCGGCAGCCATCCTGCGACGGCGGTGGTGAAGGCGCTGACCCGGCCGGTCAGGGCACGGGTGTTGAGGGGGCGCAGCAGGAGGTAGGCGAAGAGGCCGAAGACCCATAGGGCGATGCCGAAGAAGAACGGTGCGAGGCCGCGTCCGTAGACGCCGGCCGGGTGCAGGTTGGTCCGGTCGATGTGTACGGGCTTCCCGAGCACCTCGGCGGCGTGGGCGACCTGGTCGGGGCTGGTGCGGGGGATCTTGTGCAGTCCGTCGTCGATGGTGCGGGAGACTTGCGAGGCGCCGCCGTGTGCCTGTTCGGCGGCGGTGTGCAGGGCGCCGGAGCCCTTTTCCAGGGTGGCGAGCCCTTCGGCGAGGCCGTGCGCGCCGTCGGCCGCGCTGTGCGAGCCGGTGTCGACGAGGCGGAGCGGGGTGTGCAGGGCGAGCACATCGCGTCGGAGTGAGCCGACGTTGTCTTGGAGGCGTTCGGCGTCGTGGAGGGCGCGGCGGGCGTTGTTCTCCGCGGCGGCGGCCCGGCCGTCGAGGGCAGTGGCGGTGGAGTCCAGGCTGCGGGCGTGGCTCAGGGTCCTGCGGTAGACGGGGTCGTCGCGTAGTTCGGGGTGGTTCTCGGCGAGATCGGTGAGGTCGGCGACCGCCCGGCCGGTGCCTTTGCGGGTGGCGGTGGTGGCGGTGTGCACGGCGTCCAGGCCGTCGGTGGTCAGCCGGGCGGTGCTCACCAGGGCGGAGGCGGCGCCGGGTAACCGGTCGGCGGCGGCCTGGTCCAGGCGGCCCGCGAGGTCGTCGATCTGTCCTGTGGCTCGGGCGATCTGCTTCGCGCCGGCTGCGACGTCGGTGGCCCCGCCGTGCAGGGTGGAGGTGGCCGAGGAGATCGTGGAAGTGCCCTGCTGGGCCACGCGGGTGGCCCCCACCAGCCGGTGCGCGCCGTCGGAGGCGGTGGTCAACTTGCCGCGTACATCGGAGAGTTCACCGTAGATGCTGCGCACATAGGCGGCGTGGGTGGCGGAGTTGATCTGGTCCTGCAGCTTGGTCTGTACGACTTCGGTCATGATGCCGGCGATGTAGTTGTTGGCATCGTTGAGTTGGATCCGGATGCCGGCCTGTTGGGGGCGGGTGTCGGCGCCGGTGGCGATCTTGCGGCTGAAGTCGGGCGGGATGTCGATGGTGAAGAAGTAGCGGCCGTGCTCCAGCCCGTCCCGCGCCTCGTCCCGGCCGACGAAGTGCCAGTCGAAGGTGCCGGACGCCTTGAGCTGTTGCACCAACTGATCGCCGGCGTCCACCCGCCGGCCCTGCTTGGCATGGGCCAGGTGATCCTGGTTGACGACGGCGACCGGCATGCGGTCGGTCTTGCCGTACGGGTCCCAGTTCGCCCAGAGGTACATGGCGCCGTACAGCAACGGCACCAGGCAGAGGAGTACGGGAACCAGGCGGCGCACCGGGCCGCGGAAGCGCCGGAGTTCCAGCAGCGCCAGCTTGACGGCTTTCATGTGGCGGTGTCCTCTCGGGCGGCGGCCGTCTCGGCCGGGAGGCGGTCCAGGCTGCGCCGCGGCAGTGACAGCGCGACGAGGCCTGAAGCGGGCGGCGGCGTGCGGACGCACCCGGCCAGTACGGTGGGGCCGGGGCCGCTGTTCCTGACCCGGTCCAGCGCCTGCCACACGCTGCCGTGCGCATCGGGCGGCAGGCCTTCGTCGACGTCGTCGACGACGAGGGCGCCGGGACGCTCGGCCAGGGCGAGGGCAGTCGCCAGCAGCAGCGCCTGGAGCGGGCCGAGGTCCTCGACCAGGTCCGACCCGCGTGGCGCGATGCCCACGGTCTCGAACGCCTCACGGATTCGACGTTCCGTCACCCCGGCTCCGGTGAGGCGCCGTTCCGCCATCACCTCCTTCACCCGCAGCCGGCCTTCGAGAGCGACGGCGGGTGCCGCCCGGGCAACAGCCACCGTCGCGCGCACGCGCCGGCCCGCTGCGGGCAGGACGTACCCGCCGACCCGGATGGCGCCGCCGGATAACCGCATGCGCCCGGCGAGCGCGAGCAGCAGGGACGTACGCCCACAACCTGCCGGCCCGTGCGCGACCAGCAGTCCGCCCGCCGGCACCTCCAGGTCCACTCCCTCGAACACCGGCCCTCGCGGACCATGCACACTCGCCCCACGGGCGATCACCTCAACTCCAGCCCCTGTCATGCAGCAAGTCCTAGCCCGCACTGGACTACGCACCCCTGTGGCAGGGCAGTTGTGACGATGCTCACGCGGCAAGGCCTTACGCGACCGCCGGGGCCGTCGACTTCGGGGCCGTCGACTTCGTGCGCGCCCTTGCTGTCTGCCGAGGCCTGCCGCGTCCCTGCGCACCGTTCCACGGAGGGCGCATTCCCACAGGTCAGCAGGGGTGTGAGCATTCCAGCGCCCCAGGTTCGGCGGTGACCGTGGCGGCCGGGACAGAGAGCGTCGCAAGCTCAGGGCGGTACGCGGCACCCAGAAAGCGGACAGGGGGTGGGGTGAGGTGGGCTGGGCTGGGCTGGCTTCGCTCGTGGTCAGGCGGAGTGGGCGGTGAGCACTCGCCGTCAGGCGGACTGGGTGGTGAGTACGGCGAGTTCGCCCAGAACTCGGGCCGCCGGTGCCGGGTCGATCAGCCACTTCAGGTGGCTGCCTTCGAGAATGCGGACGTCGTACGGGTTGTCCGGCGTCAGCGCGTTGCCCTCGCGGATCAGCCGGTCCTGCATGGCGAGCGGCAGACTCGCGTCGTCGGCCAGACGCACGAAGGTCTTCGGGATGCGACCCCAGGTCGCCGCCTGCGCCCGGTCGGCGGAGGTGCCGACGTCCAGGTTCTCGTCGGGCTGGAAGGTGTTCAGGAAGGTGAAGAACTCATCGTCGGTGCCGTCGGCGAGGAAGGCTGCCTTGAACGCCGCGAGGGCGTCCGGATTCGACGTCCGGAAGTTGACGCGAAGCAGGCCGAGTTCGGCCGGGTTACCGGCCATCGCCAGGCCCAGCGAAGCGGCGTCGACCGTGGCCATCTCCGGCTCGGCGTAGTAGTCGTTGACGTCCAGGTCGACCGGGCACCATGCCGCGACGTAGACGATGCGGTCGATCAGGTCCGGCCGTGCGTTGGCCGCAGCGGTGGCCGTGATACCGCCGCGGCTGTGCGAGACGAGGATGACCGGGCCGTTCTCCTTCGCCCGCTCCAAGGTCCTGATGAGGTGCGCGGTGTTGTCGGCGAGCGTGACTCCCTTGATCGCACCGGGCGCGGTGGCCAGGCCTTCGAGATCCTGCGGTGCCTGATAGGCACGCGGGTAACTCGCCCCGAAACCGTGGCCGGGGAGGTCGACAGCGACCGAACGGTGCCCGAGGAGGCCGAGTTCGGCCTGGAGCGGCGCGAAGGAAAAGGAGTTCGCGAAGGCTCCGTGAACGAGTACGAACGTCGGCTGCATCTGTCTACTCACTCTCTGACCTCCGCTCCAGCGGCAAGGCCCGCGGCCGAGGAACGGTCCGTTGCCCTGCACCGTCCGCCGGAGGATGTCTGTGTGGTCAGACATCGCCCGGCGAAATACGGAGTTCGATCAAGGGGCAACACGGCCGTCGCCCGATATCCCGTGGGAACACTACGCAGAGCAAGATCATCAAGGCAACCGGTACAAACCATTCCGCCTGCGCCCTGCTTCTCGCCCAACGTCCAACGCCCATCGCCCGGACCTACTGGCGGGGCGCCACCCACGGCCGCGCACGTCCCACGCACAGACCTCAGCCCCTCCCACACACGGGCCCTCGCGACCTCACGGAAGGACTATTCGCCGTCCTGCTCCTTCTCCTGCCCCTTGCCCTCCCCCTGCCCCTTCTCCCGTTCTTTCTCCTGTTCCTTCTCCTCGCGGGCGGCGGACTCCCGGAAGCCGGCAAGGGCGGCTGCATGCTTACTCATCCGGATGCTGAGGCTGCCGTACGTGAGGAGCGCGCTGCCCGCCACGGAGAGGGGAATGGACAGGCCCAGGACGGCGAGCACTTCGGGCCAGTCCCGCTCGTCCGCACAGGGCGCCTGCACCCGTCCCACGTTGGCGGTGCCCTCGTCGGTAAAGAGGCGAGCCTCGCACTTCTGGGTGGAGCCCGAGAGCTCGTGGCCCACCTCGTAGGGCACGGCGAGCAGCACACCACACCAGACCCACAAAAGGGTCGCGATGATGAGGAGCCCGAACCCCATGTCCCTTGTGCGTACGCTTCGTTCGCGGAATTTTTCTACGTCGGGATGCACAAGATCGAACGTAGCAGTGGTGCCGGGCTCGCACGGACGCGACCTCGCGTCAGGCGTATCAGGGGCGTCGGGCATGTCAGGTGTGTCAGGGATGCCAGGGGCGTCAGGCATGTCAGGGATGCCGGAGCGAGAAATAGTAGCCATGTACTTAGTAGCCATGTACCGTATTTCCCGTGAGTTCAGCAACTAAGAGCGCCACGGCGGGGTTCCTCGTCTGGCGCTTGTCGATGAAGTGGCGGGTGGCCGTCGACAGGGCGGTCGCACCGCTGGGCCTGACCCATGCGCAGTACGCGTTGATGGCGTCGCTACACGGCATGGGGCGTTCCGGACTGCGGCCCAGCCAGCGTCAGCTCGCCGACACCACAGGCCTCGAACCGCTCTACGTTTCCAAGCTCGCCCGCGCCCTGGAGGCCGCCGGGCTCGTCGCCCGCACCCGGGACCCGAACGACCCGCGCGCCATGCAGCTGTCGCTCACCGAGCAAGGGCGCGACGTCACCCAACGCGCGATCAAGGTGGTCCAGGGCCTACTGGACCAGCTGCTGGAGCCGCTCGGCGGCCAGAACAGCCCGCGTACACGGCAGTTCACCCGCGAGCTGGCGGCCCTGCTCGACGCACCCCTTGATCCCCACTCCCACCCCCACACCGAGAACGACAAGGAGCAGTCATGACCACCACCGCACCCACCGTCAACGGCCGGGTCATAGCCCTGGCGCACTATGCCGGACGTGCCCTCGTGGAAGGCGTGATGACCCACCACGGCGCCACATTCCACCAGAGTGTGACGCTCCGGGCCGTCGTGACCGCAGGCGAGTCCATCGGCCGGGATGAGCTCATCGGCGACGTCACCGGCTCGCTGAAGACCGATGAGTCGGTCGTGCGCGGCGCCATCGAGGAGCTGACGGCCGCGAAGCTGTTGGAAGAGGACCCGGCGCAGGCGTCCCGGTTGCGACTCACGGCCGCGGGACGGGAGTTGTGCGAGAGCACCGCCGCTGAGACCGCCGAGATCTCGGCCCGGCTGTACGCCGGCATTCCGGCCGAGGACCTGGCGACCGCGGGCCACGTGTTGGCCCTGGTCACGGAGCGCGCGAACGCCGAGCTGGCTGGCGCCTGAGGTCCCGTCTCGCCCCTCACGGTCGGAGCCGGAACATAAGTGCGGCGGCGGTGACCGTATCGGTCACGGTATCGGCGACGGTGACGATGCCCAGCAAGACGTATCCGCTAGGGCTTGTCCGCCCGATCGTCTTCGGAGCGGGTGACCGCACGCAGCCCGCGGACGGCAAGGACGATCAGCAGGCCAAAGGCTGCGAGGGCGGTGAGCGTGCGCATGTTGTTGAACAGCTCCCAGCGCCCCAGGATCTCCGCGTGCTCGGCCGGGGCCGAGGTAACCGCCCATCGCTTGATCTGTCCGTTGATCGGCACATTGCCGAACCGGGTTATCAGGAAGGAGGCGAGGGTCAGCAGACTGGCCGCGCTCGCCATCACCCGGGCGCGGCCGCCAGTCAGGACGGCGAGGGTCAGGGAACTCAGGAATGCCGTGCCCATCGCCGCCTGCATGGTGATGCCGTTCATCTTCATCAGTTCGGCGTGGAACGACAGCCGCATAGGGAGCGGTACGGCGTTGAAGGTGGGGACCAGATTGACGGCCCCGTAGCCGAACGCACCGGCGAGGAGGCCGGTGGAGAGCAGGGCGAGTCCGTGGACGAGTCTGATGCGCATATGCGTCGGCTCCGGGGTGTCGGCTCTTGGGAGTGGCGGTTCTGCCAGGTGACGAGGAGCGCGCGCCGGCACTGTCACCAACGCGCGGAGCTCCATGGCTCCAAGGGTTGCGGGGTATTCGCCATAAGTCCAAGATCTTGATCTTCTGGCATCCAGAAGCATCTGTTATGGATCCTCGGCACCTGCGGCAACTCGACGGTCGGCCCGGTCGCCTGGTACTCCCTGGCCCGCAGGGGTCGCCGTGGACGCGCATGCTGCGGACCCGACCGGCAGCTCCGGCTCCGTGTGGCGGCAGCAACGCCCGCCCGGGGCCGCGCCAGTGCCTCGGCGTGATCGTTCGACACGTCACCCCGTCCCACGCGGACCGGAGGGATCACCACCCTCAGAAGCCCCGCGACCCGTCGGACGGGTCCTAGCCGCTGATGTAGATGAAGGCGGTGCGTTGTGCCCCGACCAGGAGGAGGCAGGAATTCCCCTTACCTTCCAGCACCGATTGGAGTGGGAAGTTCTTGGCGTAGGCGAGAACAGGTGAGATTCCGGACGCCCCGGCGATCTCGGGGATCTCGCTGATCTCGGGGATCTCGCTGATCTCGGGGATCTCGCTGATCTCGGGGATCTCGGTGGTCTCGGTGGTCTCGGTGGTCTCGGTGGTCTCGGTGATCTCGGTGGCGATCGTTTCGAGAAGGTCGCGGGCGAGCCAGGAGACGAGCTCATCGCCGGGGATCTCGGGCGTCGAGGAGTCGAACTCCCAGACCAGGGACTGGGCCCGAGCCACCGCGACCATGTTCCGCTCGGACTCTGTCAGCGCGACTTTCAGGTGGGCGGGGTCCAGCGCCCAGAGGACGTCGTCGGTTTCGTCGTCGCCCTCCTCCGCGATCAGCCAGTGTCCGTCTCCGGCCCAGCCCGCACGAAAGGCCTCGTCCGGGTCGGCGACATTCAGGTCGATGTCATGGGTTCCGATGGTCACCTCGAAGGTCACCGCGTCGGTGTTGTTGATCCGGAGGAATTCGCTGAGCAGTGTCGTGGCGCAGGCGATCCGGCACTCGGACGCCTCGTTGGCTGCGGGGGCGGCCGGAGCGGGGGCCAGTGACAGGCGCGTTGTCCCCTCGTCGGAGCGCACCAACAAGTGCAGCTCATCGTCCAGCGCGGGGCCGCCCGGCTCGGCGGCCACCGTTATCTGCAGCAAGTCCGTACCGCCTGCCGTCAGGTAACCGGCCAGGTACCCGGCGAGCGCCCGGCCTCGGCGGTCCAGGCCGTCGGGCCCCGCTTCCATTGTCTCGATGAGCAACGCGAAAGCCTGCTCCGCGCCCGCGTCCGGCAGGCCCCAAGAGGCGTGCAGGGGGCCGTCAGAAGTCTCGTCCGGGTCCTCGATGTCGAACCGCTCGACGGACACCGGATAGCGCCGCCCGTCGTCGCCGGCGAACGTCAACGGGAACGCCCCGTAGTCCGACACCTTGGCCAGGAAGGACGCGGTGGCCCCCTCTTCCTCCGTGGCCCCCTCTTCCTCCGTGGCCCACTCTTCCTCGTCGGACGGCGGAGCTTCGCCGCTGACGACCGCCAGGCGCCATCGCGGCAGCCACCGCGCGAACAGATGCTCAACGGCTTCGAACGGGCCTATGTGGTGAAGCTTCGCCTTCGTCAACGTCCATCCCCCGAGGTCCGCGCTGTGATCACAGCAGCCTATCGGGAGTGGATCGCGGCGACCGCGAATCCACCGCACAGACCGCAGACCGCCTCTCGCGAAGGGCGCTGCCCCAGACAACCTAGGCCGGCCAGAGCACACGGCGCGTGGTCGTGAGCGACCGACCGTGGCCCACCGCCGCGCAGCAGACCCGGCCTTGCCCTGACGGCCTCGCCACCCTCGCTACGACGGACACGCCCGCGAATTACCCATGCCCTGTCCACCGGGAACGGCCGTCTGGGCGAGGTCCGCGCCGCATGTCACAGTGGGGCGCTATGACGGCGGCGGACGAAACGAACGCGGCGGTGGGCGAGGTCGAAGCGTTGGCAGTGGATGCCGTGCGCTGGTTGCTGGGGACCGCCCGGGAGACCGGAGGCCACGGCCTCGCCTGGGCTGCCGTGCCGTCCGAGGACAAGACCTCCGGCTGCTACGGCACTTGCTCGACGATCCCACGTGGCAGACCTTCGCCGACCGCTGCTGGTACACCGTGCGCCACTCCGGCTTGCCACGCCGTCTGCGGCCCGGATTCTGGGACAACAACGGACGGTGCTGCGGCACAGCCGGCGTCCTGGCGCTGGCCTGTGACCGGATCGTCGAGCAGGACGACCGCCCCGACTTCGCACGACTTCTCGTCGCGGACCTCGTCTCCCGCGCCACCCGCGACTCCGACGGCGTGCGATGGTCCGACCTCGAACCCCGAACCACCCCAAGCATCCTCGCACCCCGCACCGGCTGGGCATCGGGCAGTGCCGGCATCGTCCGTGAGCTGCTGCGCTACGTACGGATATGCCGGTCAACTGACCCTACCTATGTGGTCACTTGGCCGGACCAGCCAGAGGTGTCATCTCTGCATGGCCAGCCAGGCCGGCAGTCGGGTTGGCGATGAGCCGGTCTTCGGGACGTGATCGGCTGCCTGCGTGTTCCCGTAGTCGCGGGAAGCCCGTACTGGCTGGCCGCTGTTTGTCAGAGGCGGGGATCTTAAGCTGTCGAGCCATGACCGTGACGAACATGCGACAAGGAGCATGCACCACGTGCGGCTCGCAGGAGATCTACTGTCTGGAGAGGATCACCAGGCAGTTCATGGTGAAGCTCGGCTTCTCGCAGGTGGAGAACATTACGGCAAAGGTGCTGGTCTGCCTGGAGTGCGGCCGCTGTGAGCAGTACCTCCAGCTCACGGACAAGCAAAAGAAGAAGATCAGGAACGAGGCTCCGCGCGCAGAGGGATGACCACCGGCGCACCGCCGTGCTTCTGATGGGTTTCGATCACAACGGCAGATGCACAACAGGCACAACGTGCACAACGTGCACAACCAACCGTGGCGCCTGGTGTCGGTGGTGGCTCGTGCCGTCGAGGAGTTGCGTGGCAAGGGCTGCGGGCTCTGCGAGCCGGGAGGCCGCCGTGCGCCAGGCGACCGTCGCGGTGGTCCGCGCCGTGGCCGGGCCGGTGACCTGCTTGGCCCGACACTGTCAAGGCCAGTCAGGGGGTGACCGGCCTGCCAGATACCCAACTTCACGTCGCGCAGGCGCCCGTGATCCTCGCCCTGCCGTCAGTGCCTGCCACTACCGTGGGCTGCTATGACCGACGACAGCATCTGGGATTTTCCGTCCGACGCCCCCACCGCTCGGACCGGCACGTTTCGTCTGACGATGATCGAGCGGCCCTTTCCCGTCCCGTACGGTTCTCTGCCTTCCCACGACCACGCCCGGGCGCGTGACATCGCCGCAAGCCTCACCTCCGTCGAGGAGATCACGGCCGAGCTGGGATCCCGCCGTGCCGGTGAGGAGTTGCCTCATGAGACGCGGGCCGATCTGGAACAGATCGGGGTCGGTTGCTGGGGGCCGGTGACCGCGATCACGGATGCCGCCTTCGCGCACCGCGGCGAGTTCACCCCCTTGGCCGACCACGCCGAAGCCCTGGCCAAGCTGCATCCGAACGCGGCCCTGATCGGATCAGCGACCGTCGACTTCTCCATCCGCTACCGGTGCTTCTTCTTCCTTCACCCCGACGGAACCAGTCTGTGGGCCGATGGATGGGCCGGTGAGGACCCGTGGACCGTCGTCGGAAGCGTCCGCGACACCATTGACGCCTTCGCCGCCCACAACGCCCTGGAAGAGGCCGACTTCGACGCCGACGCCGAACCCCCCGTCATGGCCTGGAGCGAGCTGGAGGACGCCGTCCTGCGTACCGTCATGCCCGCCGGGTGGCACCACGAGATGGTGTCCGTCTTCCGTGTGAGGCGCCCCCGCGAAGTGGCCGTGCATCTGGAGGAGACCTGGATCGAGGAGTAACGATCCGACCACGAAGGCCAGTTGGCCGAAACCGTCGCGCGCTTCGGGCACCTCTCGGACCCCGGCGACTCTAAGGTTGACGGGTCTCCGACGCCGCACTCTTTCCAGACGATCTCGGAAGCCCACGCGGCGCGGCCGGCACGGGCTTCTCAGGGGGGAGAAAGTACGTGACCATCTCAAGATTACGGCTGCCCGGCCACCGGGCGCGCCTGTGGGGGCGCCTCACGCTCGCCGTCGGTGCGGCAGCCGCCGTCACCTTCGCCGGGCTTCCCGGACTCCACATCAACCAGGCCGAGGCAGCACCGAAACCGAAACGCTGTGACGAGAAGTACCTCGGGCACCGCTACGACACCACTCCGCCCAATTCCGGTCCGCCGCTCAACGGCGACTACGACCCGTATCCGACCGACGAGAACTACACCTACGTCAACCCCGCCAGGGACTTCGACGGCGTCCTCGCACCCACCGAAGCGCAGCTCAAGAAGGCCGGAACCGACTACCGGTCCTGGCAGAAGCAGTTCGAGAAGACGGGCAATCCCGAATTCCGGGTCATGGAGATGTACGCCCGCTACCAGAGGCAGTACAACGCGTCCACGGGATACAAGGACTGGAACCGGTGGATGGACATCCGCTGGCTGGCCCCGCACGGCAGCCCGCCCCGTGGCGATGCGTTCATGGCCCGGATGGTCAGGAAGTACAACATGATCGGCCCGGACTGGTGGTGTGAGGACACCCTCCAGTACACCGACGAGGACGGCAAACCGCAGAACAGGCGGGTGGATGCCCGTAATCGCGCGGAAGGCCGCAACGTCGAGATCAAGTCGAACGGCCATGTCGAAGACGACCAGATGAAGGCCGATCGGCAACTCGCCAAACAGCGCCCCAAGGACAAGTTCCAGTACCTGACGGGCGCGGCCACGGACCAGCCCAGCAAGGACAAGATCAAGGCCTTCAACGACGACCTGAAGCAGGCACGGAACACCCGCGAGCCGCAGGCCGGCATCGTCGAGCGCCGTTCCAACGCCATCGAGCGCCCGCAGAAGCCGAACGTCTACACCAAGTACGATCCGCGCTTCAACGCCGACCCGCTCAAGGGCGGACGTTCACCGATCATGGACCAGGCGCTGCGCTCGGGGAAGACGCCCGAAGAAGCCTTCCGCATCCAAAAGCAGTACCAGGCCAGCAACCGCGGCGGCTACTTCATGCGCGGACCCGGCGGCATCGACTTCTCCACCATGCAGCTCAACTACGTCTCCACGCCCGTCAAGGGCACGGGGATGAAGTACTCGATGAAGGCCGACTACGCCAAGGATCCGGACGCCAAGCCCGGGTACGGCGGGGAGGCCCGCCTCAACCTGGCCAACGACGCGTTCTTCACCTGGCTCGCGCTGACCCCCGACAAGTTCTGGGTCAACCTCAACCCGATCCGGCCGGACGTCATCCTGGACAAGGAGTTCGCCAAGACCGACGCCGGCCGCATCCTGCTGGAAGCAGATCTGACCCTCAAGCACGACTACGCCGATGCGATGAACCCCGACAAGTACGAGCGCGGGGAACGCTTCTGGCAGGCCGCTCCGCGCACCGCGGAGGGCCAGCCCTGCCTGCCCATCATCCGGCAGTGGATCACTCCCAAGCCCGCCACCGTGCGCGAGCAGGACGGCGGCATCTACATCCTCGACGCGCCCCTCAAGGTCAACATGGAGGTGCCGACAGGTCCGGACGTCCCGGCGAACACCTGCAAGATCAACGAGTCGCAGACCCGGCAGGCCGAAACGCTCATCAAGACGATGATCCGGCCCGAGCTGGAACGGCGGGTCAACAACGACCCGTCCTACGCCGACCTGCGCTACGTCTACCGCTCCCGCGTCGCGGCCGAGCACGTACGCCGTGCGGATGCCGCCCACCCCACGGACTTCCACAAGGTCATCGACAGCAACGACATCTCCAAGTGGAAGCTGCGCGCCCCGAACCAGCACTGGGACAAGAAGACCGTCTACGACAAGTACGTCCACTCGTTCAGGAACGGCGACTACAAGTTCAAGCGGACCTACGGCGGCAAGGTGTGGATCCTGTCGATGGGCGGGGTCGATTTCTCCAAGGCGCCCAAGCGCAACATCACGCGCACCCAGTTCAACCGTCAACACCCCGACCTGGACCGGACCACCAAGACCTCCACCCAGGCGGAGACCACCTACCGCGGCACCGAGCAGGTCTTCCTGGGATCCTCTGGTGAACGTGGTGGCGGCGGTGACGAGCCCACCCCGACGCCCTCGCCGACGGACAGCAACAAGCCCACGCCGACGCACAACCCGTCGACTCCCACGCCGGGCGCGTCCACACCCGGCGGAGGCCACAGTCAGCCGCCGGCGACGAAGAACCCCGGCGGCGACCTCGCCGACACCGGAAACCACACTCCGGTGGGCCTGATCGTGGGCATCGCCGCGGCGCTCGCCGCGGCCGGGGCAGCACTCACCTGGTGGATGCGCCGCCGCAACCAGGGCCCCACCGGCTGATCCGAGCAGGTGGTGTGTGCATCGTGAGAGGGTCCCGCTCCCGCGCCCGGGGGTGGGGCCCTCGTCCAGTAGGCGGCGCTACCTCGCGCCGTACACCGGCTGCAAAGGCGCCGCGTCGGCGAGGAGCTTGCGGGCGGTCTCGCCGGCCTCGGCCGGGGTCCAGCGGGCGCTCTGGTCGGCGGTGGGGCCGGGCCGCCAGCCCTCCATGACGGTGATCCGCCCGCCCTCCGCTTCGAAGACCCGCCCGGTTACCCCGGCACTGGCGCCGGACCCCAGCCAGACGACGAGCGGTGAGACGTTCTCGGGGGCCATCGCGTCGAAGCCGTCGCCCTCGGGGGTGGCCATGGTGTCGGCGAAGGTCTGCTCGGTCATCCGGGTGCGGGCGGCCGGGGCGATCGCGTTGACCTGGATGCCGTAGCGGCCCATCTCGGCGGCTGCGACGAGGGTGAGTCCGACGATGCCGGCCTTGGCTGCGGAGTAGTTGCCCTGGCCGACGCTGCCGAGCAGACCGGCCCCGGAGCTGGTGTTGACCACCCGGGCCTCGGGCCTGCGGCCGGCCTTCGCCTCGGCGCGCCAGTGCCCGGCGGCGTGCCGGAGCGGCAGGAAGTGTCCCTTGAGGTGGACCCGCATGACGGCGTCCCAGTCGTCCTCGTCGAGGTTGACGAGCATACGGTCGCGCAGGAACCCCGCGTTGTTGACCAGGGTGTCGAGACGGCCGAAGGTGTCCAGGGCGGTGGCGATGAGGGAGGCCGCTCCGTCGGCGGTGGCGATGTCGCCTCCGTGGGCCACGGCCTCGCCGCCGAGTGCGCGGATCTCGTCGGCGACCTGCTGGGCGGGGCCGGCGGCGCCTCCGGTGCCGTCGAGGCCGACGCCGAGGTCGTTGACGACGACCTTCGCTCCCTCGGCGGCGAAGGCGAGGGCGTGCGCGCGGCCGAGTCCGCGGCCCGCGCCGGTGACGACGGCGACGCGTCCGGTGCAGATTCCGGTCATGCTGCGGTCCTTTCCGTGAAGTCAGTGGTTGACGGTCGCGGCGTCGAGGAACGCCGGCCGCTCGCCGCCGCCGTGGACGTGGAGGCTCGCGCCGCTGATGTACGCGGCGCGATCCGAGGCGAGGAAGACGCAGGCGTCGCCGATCTCCGTCGGCTCGGCGAGCCGGCCGAGCGGGACGGTGCGCCCGACGGCGGCGATGCCGTCCTCGTCGCCGTAGTGCAGGGCGGACAGTTCGGTGCGGACCATGCCGAGGACGAGGGTGTTGACGCGCACGTGGGGTGCCCATTCCACGGCCATGGAGCGGGCCAGGTTGTCCAGACCCGCTTTGGCGGCGCCGTAGACCGCCGTGCCCGGTGAGGGCCGGGTGCCGCTGACGCTGCCGATCATGATGATCGAGCCGCCGCGTTCCTGATCGCGCATCAGCCCGTACGCGGCGAGCGAGGATGTCAGCGGGGCGACCAGGTTGAGTGCGACGAGCCGGGCGGCGTGGTGGGTGTCGCTGTCGGCGAGCAGCCGGAACGGGGTGCCGCCGGCGTTGTTGACCAGGGTGTCCAGCCGTCCGTGGTCGTCGCGGACCCGGTCGAAGAACGCGTCGACCGCGTCCGGTTCGCGCAGGTCGAGCGGGTGGAAACGGGCGGTGCGGCCGGCTGCTTCGAGGGGGCGGTCCGGGGGGCGTCGGGCGCAGGTCACCACTTCGGCGCCGGCGGCGAGCAGGGCTCGGGTGATTCCCGCGCCGACGCCGCGGGTTCCTCCGGTGACGACGGCGACGTGACCGGACAGGTCGGTGATGGCTGCCAATGCACACCTCCCGCAGCGCGCGGGCCGCTGCTATCTTCCGCCTAACAAATGTTTGGTGGAAAGGTAGCTGATCTGCCCATGGGTGTCTCCACCTCCGCCCCCGAAGCGGGCATCGCCGTCGTCACCGTGGACTTCCCGCCGGTCAACGCCCTTCCCGTGCGGGGCTGGTACGACCTGGCCGGCGCCATGCGCGCCGCCGGGAGCGACCCGAAGGTGCGCTGTGTGGTGCTCACCGCCGCCGGCCGCGGCTTCAACGCCGGCGTCGACATCAAGGAAATGCAGCGCACGGAAGGCCACGACGCCCTGATCGGCGCCAACCGTGGCTGCTACGACGCGTTCGCCGCCGTCTACGACTGCGAGGTGCCGGTGGTCGCCGCCGTGCACGGCTTCTGCCTGGGCGGTGGGATCGGGCTGGTCGGCAACGCGGACGCGATCGTGGCGAGCGACGATGCGACCTTCGGACTGCCCGAGCTGGACCGGGGCGCGCTCGGCGCGGCCACCCACCTGGCCCGCCTGGTCCCCCAGCACCTGATGCGGGCGCTGTACTACACCTCCCGCACCGCCACCGCCCAGGAACTCCATCAGCACGGCTCGGTGTGGCGAGTGGTCCCGCGGGACCAACTCCACGACACAGCGATGGAGTTGGCCCGCGAAATCGCCGCCAAGGACGGCTGGCTGATCCGTCTCGCCAAGGCCGCGATCAACGGCATCGACCCGGTGGACGTCCGCCGCAGCTACCGCTTCGAGCAGGGCTTCACCTTCGAGGCCAACCTCAGCGGTGTCGCCGACCGGGTCCGCGACACCTTCGGCACGGGCAGCACCGGAAGGGAGCAGAAGGCATGAGCCGGGACAAGACCATGACCGCCGAGGAGGTGGTCGGCCGACTGGAGAGCGGCATGACGATCGGCATCGGCGGCTGGGGCTCGCGCCGCAAGCCGATGGCGCTGGTCCGCGCGCTGCTGCGGTCCGACCTCATTGATCTGACGGTGGTGAGTTACGGCGGTCCGGACGTCGGCCTGCTCGCCGCCGCCGGGAAGATCCGCACACTGGTCGCCGCCTTCGCCACCCTGGACTCCGTCCCGCTGGAGCCGAACTTCGGCGCGGCCCGGCAGCGCGCGGCGTTCGAGATGGTGGAGCTGGACGAGGCCATGGTCATGTGGGGCCTGACCGCGGCCGCGCACCGGCTGCCGTTCATGCCGATCCGCGCCGGCCTGGGCTCGGACGTCATGGCCGTCAATCCGCGGCTGCGGACGGTGCGGTCCCCCTACGAGGACGGGGAGGAGCTGGTCGCCGTACCCGCGCTGCGGCTGGATGCCGCGCTGGTGCACCTGAACCGCGCGGATGTGCACGGCAACGGGCAATACCTGGGCCCGGACCCGTACTTCGACGACCTGTTCTGCCAGGCCGCCGACCGGGCCTACGTCTCCTGCGAACGGATCGTGGACACCGCGGATCTGCTCAAGGCGGACGGCCCCCAGTCGCTGCTGGTCAAGCGGGCGTTTGTGCACGGTGTGGTGGAGACCCCGAACGGTGCGCACTTCACCTCCTGCGTCCCCGACCACGACCGCGACGAGACGTTCCAGCGCGCCTACGCGCAGGCCGCCCGCGACCCCGAGGCCTGGCGGGCCTTCAGCGAGAGGTTTCTGTCGGGCGATGAGGACGCGTACCAGGCGGCCGTCGCGGCGTTCCACAAGGAGGAAGCATGAGCAGCGGCGCGACGACGGCGACCCGGGCCGAGTACTGCGTGGTGGCCTGCGCCGAGGCCTGGCGGGACGCGGGCGAGGTGCTGGCCAGCCCTATGGGCACGGTCCCGATGATCGGGGCCCGGCTGGCCAAGCTCACCTTCTCCCCCGACCTGCTGCTGACGGACGGCGAGGCGCTGCTCATCGGCGACGTACCGGCGGTGGGCGCCAAGTCCGAGGTGGTCGAGGGGTGGCTGCCGTACCGCCAGCATCTGGCGCTGGTGGCCACCGGGCGGCGGCACGTGATGATGGGCGCCAGTCAGCTGGACCGGCACGGCAACCAGAACATCAGCTGCATCGGCGACTGGAACCGGCCCCAGCGCCAGCTGCTGGGGGTGCGCGGCGCGCCGATCAACACCCTCAACAATCCGACCAGTTACTGGGTGCCGCGGCATTCGACGCGTGTCTTCGTCGAGCGGGTCGACATGGTGTCGGGCGTCGGCTACGACCGCGCCGCCGCGGCCGGCCCGTCCGCGTCCCGCTACCACCGCATCCCCGAGGTCATCAGCGACCTGGGCGTCTTCGACTTCGAGACCCCGGACCGCACGATGCGGCTGCGTTCGCTGCATCCGGGTGTCACGGTCGAGGAGGTCGCCGAGGCCACCGGTTTCGCGCTCGCCGTGCCGGACGAGGTGCCGTACACCCGCGAGCCGACGGAGGAGGAACTGCGGCTGATCCGTGAGGTGGTGGACCCGAAGGGGCTGCGCGAGCGCGAGGTGCCGGCATGAGCGACGCGCACCGCATGACGGGGGTCAGGATCGAGACTCCGTTGACCAAGCTCGTCGGCGTACGGCACCCGCTCGTGCAGACCGGGATGGGGTGGGTGGCCGGTCCCCGGCTGGTGTCGGCCACCGCCAACGCGGGCGCGTTGGGCATCCTCGCCTCCGCCACCATGACCGTCGAGCAGCTGCGGTCGGCCGTCCGGAAGGTCAACTCCCGTACGGACGCGCCGTTCGGGGTCAATCTGCGGGCGGACGCGGGTGACGCCGCCGAACGCGTCCGCCTCATCATCGACGAGGGCGTACGGGTCGCCTCGTTCGCACTCGCGCCCTCCCGCGAGCTGATCGCCCGGCTCAAGGACGCCGGGGTGGTCGTCATTCCGTCGATCGGCGCCAGGCGGCACGCGGAGAAGGTCGCCGCGTGGGGCGCCGACGCCGTGGTGGTGCAGGGCGGCGAGGGCGGCGGCCACACCGGGAACGTGGCCACCACCGTCCTCCTCCCCCAGGTCGTCGATGCGGTGGACATCCCGGTGATCGCGGCCGGCGGTTTCCATGACGGCCGCGGACTGGTCGCCGCGCTGGCGTACGGCGCCGCCGGGATCGCCATGGGCACCCGCTTCCTGCTCACCTCCGACAGCACCGTCCCGGAGGCGGTCAAGGCCCGGTACCTGGCCGCGACGGTCAAGGACGTCACCGTCACCACCAAGGTCGACGGCCTGCCGCACCGGATGCTGCGCAGCGAACTGGTCGACGCGCTGGAGCGCTCGGGGCGGGTGGCGGCGCTGCTGCGCGCGGTGCGCCACGCCGCCGCTTTCAGACACGACTCCGGTCTGAGCTGGGCGCGGATGGTGCGCGACGGCCTGGCCATGAAGCACGGCAAGGAGCTGACGTGGAGTCAGGTGCTGCTGGCAGCCAACACTCCCATGCTGCTCAAGGCGTCGATGGTCGAGGGCCGCACCGATCTCGGGGTGATGGCCTCGGGCCAGGTCGCGGGGCTCATCGACGACCTGCCGTCCTGCGCCGAACTCGTCGACCGCGTGATGGCCGAGGCGCAGCACACCCTGCACGCCCTTCCCTCTGCGAGCCGAATCCCCCCTCCACGACATAATTCCCCATCCCCTACAGGGAGTTGATGTGATGCGCACCATCCCTGGACGACTGGCCGCGGTCGCCGTCGCCTCCGTCATCACCCTCGGCGTCCTTCCGACCTGCGCCGTCGCCGACGCCCCGGCGCCGGCCGCCGCCCCCACCGCCCCCCACCACCACTGGGGCGCCGACGCCGTCCACCGCATCGCGCTGCAGGGCGCGGTGAACGTCCGCGACCTCGGCGGATACCGCACCGGCCTGGGACGGCACGTCCGCTACGGCCAGGTGTTCCGGGCCGACGGGCTCGGCAAGCTGACGGATGCCGATGTGGCCAGGCTGTCCGAGCTGCACCTGCGGACCGTGGTGGACTTCCGCGTTCCGCTGGAGGTTCAGCGCGAGGGCGCGGACCGCCTGCCCGACGGACCGTCCGCCCTCCCGCGCCCCGTGAACGACCTCGGCCTCTACGAGAAGACGATGGCCGCCATCGGCACCAGGGACCCGGCCAAGCAGCAGGAACTGCTCGGCGACGGCAAGGCGGAGGCGCTGATGCGGTCGATCTACCGCACCTTCGTCACCGACCGGGAGAACCGCGAACGCTTCGGGCAGACCCTCCGCGACATCGCGGCCCACGACCGGTCCCCGCTGCTCTACCACTGCACCTCGGGCAAGGACCGCACCGGCTGGGTGAGCTATCTGCTGCTGCGCACCGTCGGCGTCCCGGACCACACCGCGACCGGCGACTATCTGCTCTCCAACGAGCTGCGCGCCGAGGCGGACCGCGAGACCCGCGAGGCGCTGAAGAAGGCCGGCCTGATGGAGAACCCCGACCTGCTGATCCCGCTCCAGGAGGTCCGCGAGGACTACCTGCGGGCGGCGCTCGACCAGGCCGAGAAGGACTACGGAGGCCTCGACGGCTATCTGCGCAAGGGGCTCGGCCTGGACACCGCGACCGTGGTCGGACTCAGCGCCCGGCTGGTGAGGTGAGGAGGTTCGCGGGCGGTGACCGGCGCGGGTGGGTCACAGCCGCTCGATGATCGTGACGTTCGCCTGGCCGCCGCCCTCGCACATCGTCTGGAGGCCGAACCGGCCGCCGGTGCGCTCCAGTTCGTGCAGGAGGGTCGTCATCAGCTTGGTGCCGGTGGCGCCCAGGGGGTGGCCGAGGGCGATGGCGCCGCCGTTGACGTTGACCTTCTCCGGGTCGGCGCCGGTCTCCTTCAGCCAGGCGAGGACGACGGAGGCGAAGGCCTCGTTGATCTCGACGAGGTCGATGTCGTCGAGGGTCATCCCGGCCTTCTTCAGCGCGTACGCGGTGGCGGGGAGGGGGGCGGAGAGCATGCGGATGGGGTCCTCGCCGCGTACGGAGAGGTGGTGGATGCGGGCGCGCGGGGTCAGTCCGTGTTCCCGTACGGCGCGCTCGCTGGCGAGGAGCAGGGCGGAGGCGCCGTCGGAGACCTGGGAGGAGACGGCGGCGGTGAGCCGGCCGCCCTCGATCAGCGGCCGGAGGCCGGCCATCTTCTCCAGGGTGGTGTCGCGGCGCGGGCCCTCGTCGGTGCTCACCTCCCCGTACGCGATCAGCTCGCGGTCGAAGCGGCCCTCGTCGATGGCGCGGACGGCGCGCCGGTGCGAGCGCAGCGCGTACTCCTCCATGTCACGGCGGGAGATGTCCCACTTCTCCGCGATCAGCTCGGCGCCGTGGAACTGGTTGACGGGCTGGTCGCCGTAGCGGGCCCGCCAGCCCTCGGAGCCGGCGAACGGGCCCTCGGTGAGGCCGAGCGGCTCGGCGGCCTGGCGGCTGGCGAAGGCGATCGGGACCTGGGACATGTTCTGGACACCGCCCGCGACCACCAGGTCCTGGGTGCCGGAGAGCACACCCTGCGCGGCGAAGTGCAGGGCCTGCTGGGAGGAGCCGCACTGCCGGTCCACGGTCACTCCGGGGACCTCCTCCGGCAGCCCGGCGGCCAGCCAGCAGGTGCGGGCTATGTCGCCGGCCTGCGGACCAACGGTGTCGAGGCAGCCGAGGACGACGTCCTCGACGGCCGCCGGATCGGCGCCGGAACGCTCCATCAGCGCCTTGAGCACATGCGCGCCGAGGTCGGCCGGGTGCACGGCGGAGAGTCCGCCGTTCCGCTTGCCGACCGGGGTGCGGACCGCTTCGACGATGTATGCCTCGGCCATGACCACTCCTCTTCGTATGTCTACGCTCTCGGGTCACGCGTCATTCCCGGACGGCGATGCCTTCCAGCACCGTCGACAGGTACTGGCGGGCGATCTCCTCGGGGCTGTGCCGTCCGCCCGGTGCGGGGACTCGTTCTTGCGGACGGTGGTGGCGTGGTAACCCTGTGCGGCGAAGACCTCGGCGGCGGTGGCCAGGAGTTCCTCGCGCCGCTCGGCCGCCGGGCTCATCGCGGTCTTCCTGCTGCCACTGCTGGCTGCTACCGCTGGTTTTCGGGACCTGGCCATCGTCGCCTCACGGGTGCTGGCTGCTGACCGACAGGACCTCCCCGGTGAGGTACGAGGAGTAGCCGCTGGCGAGGAAGACGATGACGTTGGCCACCTCCCACGGCTCGGCGTAGCGGCCGAACGCCTCGCGGGAGGTCAGCTCCTCCAGCAGTTCGGGCGTGGTGACCTTCACCAGATGGGGGTGCATGGCGAGGCTCGGCGAGACGGCGTTGACCCGCACCCCGTAGTCGGCGGCCTCCAGGGCGGCGCAGCGGGTGAGCGCCATGACGCCGGCCTTGGCGGCGGCGTAGTGCGACTGACCCCGCTGGGCCCGCCAGCCGACGACGGAGGCGTTGTTGACGATGACGCCGCCGCTGCCGGTGGCCTTCATCCGGCGCAGTGCGGCGCGGGTGCAGCGGAAGGTGCCGTTGAGGGTGACGTCGAGGACCTTGTCCCACTGATCGTCGGTCATGTCGACGAGGTCGGCGGTGCCGCCGAGGCCGGCGTTGTTGACGACGATGTCGAGCCGGCCGTGCCGCTCCTCGGCCAGGTCGAAGAGCGCCGCGACCTGGGTTTCGTCGGTGACGTCGCAGGTCAGAGCGGCAACGCGGTCGGCGCCGAACTCGGCGGCCAGTTCGGCCCCGGACTCCTTGAGGCGGCGGGCGTGGGCGTCGGAGACGATGACGCTCGCGCCCTCTTCGAGGAGGCGCCGGGCCGTGGCACCGCCGATGCCGGCGCCCGCGGCGGCGGTGATGACGGCGGTGCGGCCGGCGAGCAGCCGGTGGCCGGGCTCGTACGAGGGCGGAGCCGAGGTCACGGGCGAACCTCCTTCGGCAGGCCGAGGCTGCGGTCTCCCGGGGAGCGCTGCGCCCGATTGCGGCTTCGCAGGCCGGACCCCCGATACGTGCTCGGCGGCCTCCTCACGGGCGAACCTCCTTCGGCAGGCCGAGCACGCGCTCGGCGATGATGTTCCGCTGGATCTCGTTCGACCCGGCGTAGAGGGTGTCGGCGCGGGAGAAGAGGAACAGCCGCTGCCAGTCGTCGAGGTCGTACGGCGCTCCGGCGGCCGTCAGGCCGTCGGCGCCGCGCACCTCCATGGCGAGTTCGCCCAGCTCGCGGTGCCAGGTGGCCCAGAAGATCTTGCCGATGGACGCCTCGGGGCCGGGGGCGCCGGCCGCGACGCCGTCGAGCATGCGCAGCGCATTGCAGCGGATGATCTCCAGGCCGGTCCAGGCCCGGGCGATGCGGTCGCGGATCAGCGGGTCCCGGGCGGCACCGTTGCGCTTCGCCAGCTCGATGACGGCTTCCAACTCGCGGCGGAAGCCGACCTGTTGGCCGAGGGTGGACACCCCGCGTTCGAAGCCGAGGGTGGCCATGGCGACCTGCCAGCCCTCCCCCGGCGCTCCGACGATGTTGCCGGCGGCGGTGCGGGCGCCGTCGAAGAACACCTCGTTGAACTCGGAGGTGCCGGTGAGCTGGGTGATCGGCCGGATCTCCACGCCCGGCCGGTCGAGCGGGACCAGCAGGTAGGACAGGCCGTGGTGGCGGGCCGATCCGGGTTCGGTGCGGGCGATGACGAAACACCAGTCGGCCTCGTGGGCGAGCGAGGTCCAGATCTTCTGGCCGGTGACCACCCACTCCTCCGTCGCGTCGTCGAGCTCGGCCCGGGTGCGTACGTTCGCCAGGTCCGATCCGGCCTCCGGCTCGCTGTAGCCCTGGCACCACAGCTCCTCGACGGCGACGATCCGCGGGAGGAAGCGCTGCTTCTGCTCGGGGGTGCCGAAGGCCATCAGGGTGGGGCCGAGGAGCTGTTCGCCGAGGTGGCCCACCCGGGCGGGGGCGTCGGCGAGGGCGTACTCCTCGTGGCAGGCCACCTGCTGTTCGAGGGTGGCACCTCGCCCGCCGTACTCCTTCGGCCAGCCGACGCAGGTCCAGCCCGCGGCGGCCATGTGCCGCTCCCAGGCGAGGCGTTCGGCGAACGCCTCGTGTTCCCGGCCGGGGCCGCCGCGTCCGCGCAGGCCCGCGAATTCCCCGGTGAGGTGGGCCCGCAGCCAGTTGCGGAACTCGGTGCGGAACTCCTCGACGCTGCTGCTCATGGGCGGCTCCGGCGGCTCTCGTGGACGCGGCGCCCCGGCGGATCGACTTCTCGACGGCCGAGAGCCCGTACGTTAACCTACCAAACAATTGTTAGGGAAGGAGGGACGGATGTCCGCTGCCCGCACAGCGCCCTCAGGGCCCGTCCGCTACGAACGCCAGGGCCCCGTCGCCGTGGTCACGATGGACCGGCCCGACTACCGCAACGCCCAGAACTCCGCGATGACCTACGCCCTGGACCGGGCCTTCTACCGCGCGGCCGACGACGACGAGGCGAAGGTCGTGGTGCTCGCCGGAGCCGGGAAGCACTTCTCGGCCGGCCATGACATCGGCACCCCGGAGCGGGACGCGCATCTGCCGTTCGACCGCAAGGCCGGGCTGTGGTGGGACCATGCGGACAAGGAGGGCGCGGAGAGCCGTTACGCCCGCGAGTCCGAGGTCTATCTGGGCATGTGCCGCCGCTGGCGCGAGCTGCCCAAACCGGTCATCGCCGCCGTCCAAGGGGCCTGTGTGGCGGGCGGGTTGATGCTCGCCTGGGTCTGCGACCTGATCGTCGCCTCCGAGGACGCCTTCTTCGCGGACCCGGTGGTACGGATGGGCATTCCGGGCGTGGAGTACTTCGCCCACCCGTGGGTGATGCCGCCGCGCATCGCCAAGGAATTCCTGTTCACCGGCGACCGGATGAGCGCCCGCCGGGCGTACGAGGTGGGCATGGTCAACCGGGTCGTACCGCGCGAGCAACTCGACGACATCGTACGTGAGTTGGCGCTGCGCATCGCGGAGATGCCGCGGCTGGGACTGGCCCTGACCAAGCGCGCGGTCAACCAGGCCGAGGATCTGCAGGGCCTGCACACCGGGCTGGACTCCGTCTTCGGACTGCACCACCTGGCACACGCGCACAACGCCGAGGTCGCCCGGGACCCGCTGGCCGGTATGGACATCCACGCCATGCGGCAACATTCCGGGACGCGACCCCCCTCCCCCCGAGAGGCGTCCGGCTGATGGACCTGGTGTTCACCGCGGCGGAGGAGGCATTCCGCGCGGAGGCCCGTGCCTGGCTCGCCGCCCATGTGCCGCCGGTGCCGCTGCCCTCGCTGGAGACCGCCGAGGGCTTCGCCGCACACCGGGAGTGGGAGCGCAGGCTGTTCGCGGACCGGTGGTCGGTGGTCTCCTGGCCCGAGGAATACGGCGGCCGGGGCGCCTCGCTCCTTCAGTGGCTGGTCTTCGAGGAGGAGTACTACGCGGCCGGTGCGCCCGGCCGGGTCGGCCAGAACGGCATCAGCCTCCTCGCGCCCACCCTCTTCGAGCACGGCACGGCAGAGCAGCGGGCCCGGATCCTGCCGCCCATGGCGAGCGGCGAGGTGATCTGGGCCCAGGCCTGGTCCGAGCCGGAGGCCGGCTCCGACCTCGCCTCGCTCCGCTCCACGGCCGTACGGACGGACGGCGGCTGGCTGCTGAACGGTCAGAAGACCTGGTCGTCCCGGGCCGCCTTCGCCGACCGGGCCTTCGGCCTCTTCCGCAGTGACCGGGACGGCCTGACGGCGGGCAGGCCGCACCGCGGGCTGACGTATCTGATGTTCCCGCTCGACGCGGACGGCGTCACCGTGCGGCCCCTCGGCCGCCTCGACGGCAAGCCGGCCTTCGCCGAACTGTTCCTCTCGGACGTCTTCGTGCCGGACGAGGATGTGATCGGCGAGCCCGGCCAGGGCTGGCGGGTCGCCATGAGCACGGCGGGCAACGAGCGCGGGCTGACGCTGCGCAGCCCGGGCCGGTTCACGGCCGCCGCCGAGCGGCTGACCGCGCTGTGGCGCGAGCGGGCCGACCCGGGGGACACCGCGCTGCGCGACCGGGTCGCCGACGCGTTGATCGGCGCCCGCGCGTATCAGCTGTTCACCTACGCCAACGCCGCGCGGATTGCGGCGGGCAGGAACATCGGCGCCGAGTCGAGCCTCAACAAGGTGTTCTGGTCGGAGCTGGACATCGCCCTGCACGAGACCGCGCTCGACCTGCTCGGCCCGTACGGCGAGCTGTCGGACGAGGCCGAGGAGGCTCCGGCGCACGGCAGTTGGTCCGAGGGCTACACCTTCTCCCTCGCCGGGCCGATCTACGCCGGCACCAACGAGATCCAGCGCGACATCATCGCCGAGCGGCTGCTCGGTCTGCCGAAGGGACGCCGGTGATGCGGTTCCTCCTCGACGACGAACAGCGGGATTTCGCCCGTTCGCTGGACGGCATGCTGGCGGCCGCCGACACCCCGGCGGCCGTACGGGCCTGGGCGGCCGGGGACACCGCGCCCGGCCGCGCCGTCTGGGCCCGGCTGGCCGAGGCCGGGGTCTTCGCCCTGACCGTTCCCGAACGGCACGACGGGCTCGGCCCGCGGCCGGTCGAACTGGCCGTCGCCTTCACGGAGTTGGGCCGCCATGCGGTGCCGGGGCCCTTGGTGGAGACGGTGGCCGCGGCGGCCCTGCTCGACCGGCTCGGCGCGCTCGGCGACGAGCCGGCGGCCGCCGCCTGGCTGCCAGGCATCGCGTCCGGCAAAACGGCCGCCTCGCTGTGCCTGCTCCCCGGCGCTGGGTCCGGAGCCGGCCCGGAGTCCGGCGCAGGATCCGGCGAGAGCCCGTACGCCCTGGACGCCGACTCCGCCGACGCGGTCTTCGTCATCGACGGCGACACCGTATGTCTGACGGAGGCGGCCGGTCCGGTGCAGCCGTCCGCCGACCCCGCGCGCCGACTGTCCCGGCCGCTCGGCGGAACCGTGCTGGTACACGGGCCGGGAGTGCCCGCCGCGGCCGCGCACGCCGCCGAGGTCGCCGCCCTGGCGACGGCCGCCCAAGCCCTCGGACTGGGCCGGGCCCTGTTGGCCCGGACGGTCACCTATACCCGGCAGCGCAGCCAGTTCGGGGTCGCGATCGGCTCGTTCCAGGCGGTGCGGCACCGACTGGCCGACGCGCTGATCGCCCTGGAGTTCGCCGAGCCGCTGGTGTACGCCGCGGCCCTGGCGCTGGCCGCGGACCCGGAGTCGTCGGGCGCCGAGATCGCGGCGGCCAAGGTGTCGGCCTGCGAAGCCGCGTACGCGGCGGCCCGGACCGCCCTCCAGCTGCACGGCGCCGTCGGCTACACCGCGGAGCTGGACCTCTCCCTGTGGATCCGCAAGGCCCGCGCACTGCGTGGCGCCTGGGGCACCCCGGCCGCCTGCCGGGCCCGCGTCCTCGCCCCCTCCCAAGGCGTACCGCTGCCCGCGGCGTGGAAAGGAGCGGCCGAGTGAGACCGACGGCGGAACAGGACGAACTGCGGTCCGCCGTACGGTCGTTGCTCGCCCGCCACGAGGGCGCGACGGCCTGGCAACCCCTGACCGAGCAGATCGGCGTCGCGGGACTCGCCGTCCCCGAGGAGTACGGCGGCGCGGGCGGCGGGGCCCGCGAAGTCCATGTCGTGATGGAGGAGTTGGGGCGCGCGCTGAGTCCCGTTCCCTACCTCGGCTCCGCGGTGCTCGCCGTACAGGCACTGCTCACCTCCGGTGACCAGGCGGTCTGCGCGCGGCTGCTGCCGCGGCTCGCCGAGGGCCGCGCGGTGGGGAGCCTGGCGTGGGCCGAGCGGGGTTCCTGGGACCCGGCGTCGATCCGCACCGAGGCCGCCCCCGGGCCGGGCGGGACCTGGCTGATCACCGGGACCAAGGAGCACGTACTGGACGGGGCCGAGGCCGACGTACTGCTCGTGGCGGCCCGTACGGGTGCCGGGGTCTCACTCTTCGAAGTGGCCGTCGGCGACACGGGAGTGCGCCGCCAGGCAGTGGTCACGATGGACCAGACCCGGGCGCTGGCACATGTGGTGCTCGACGCCGCCGAGGGCCGGCTCGTCGGTGCGGACGGCGCGGGCGGCCGGATCCTGGGACGTGCCCTGGACCTGGCCTGTACGGCGCTCACGGCCGAGCAGGTCGGCGCGGCCGAGCAGGCTCTGGAACTCACGGTCGCCTACGCCAAGGAACGCATCCAGTTCGGCCGGCCCATCGGCTCCTTCCAGGCGGTGAAACACCGGCTGGCGGACGCGTACGTCCTGGTGGAGTCGGCGCGCTCGGCCGCACTCGGCGCGGCCTTCGCGGCCGCCGCGGGCGCACCGGAGCTGACCCGCTGTGCGGCCGTCGCCAAGTCGGCCTGTTCGGAGGCCTTTTCGTCGGTGGCGGGCGAGATGGTCCAGCTGCACGGCGGCATCGGCATCACCTGGGAGCACGACGCCCACCGCTTCCTCAAGCGCGCACACGGCACGGCCCAGCTCTTCGGCACGCCGACGTGGCACCGTGCCCGGCTCTGCGCCGACCTGGGGCTGACCCCAGCCTGACGCGCGGCCTCACTCATCCCCGTGCCGACACCGTCACCGTCACCGTGACCCGTCCGGAAGCGCCCGGCTGCGTCCGTATCCGGATCGAGCGCCTCTCCGCAGCCCTGCGGCGCCATCGTGGGCACCACGGCTGAACCGGACGTCCTGGCCCGGTCACCCGGGGCCCGCCCGGCGTTGCGGAACCGTGGTTCCCCTCCCGAACATTCGTGGTCGCCCGCTGACTTTTCCCCGGGCACCGCAGTTCTCGGAATTCTGCCTTCCCAACGGTGATCGGTTCCAGGCATAACAGGGGGAACGCGGTACGGCGTCGATCGGAGACGTATTTCCGCGCACCGCACCACAGTTCAGTGAAAGACGGTTCAATGAAAGGCCGGAAACCTTGAGAACTGCCCGCAGGACCGTATTCGGCCTGGCGGCCGGCGCGACGCTCTGCGCCTCCGCCGTGGCCCTCGCGCCAGCCGCTCATGCGGCACCCGAAAACTACGTCAGGATCACCAACAAGGCGGGGATCGTCGCGACCACCTGCTACGAGTGGCTGGGCACCAGCGGCAAGGACTACTGCCACCAGGGCCGGCCGGTGGGGGATTCCTGGACCGCGTATTTCCCGGCGGACGCCACCTCGGCCGTCATCAATCTGAAGCTCTCGCCCTGGGGAGCGATCCGGGACAGCGCCGCGGTCAAGGACACCGGCAAGAACCACTGCTTCGAGATCCAGGGACTGCTCGGTTCGGAAAAGCTGATCGAAACCGGATGCTGACCGACAAGGAAGAGAACAGAGCCATGAGATTCGCACGCATGGGTGTGGTCGCCGGTGCACTCACCACCGCACTCGCCTGCACCGTACCGGCGGCCTTCGCAGGCGAGGCGGAATACACCGCGGTGAACGGCCACACCGACAACTGGGTGAACGAGGCGACGCCGACGGTCGTCTACCAGAACGGCCTCACGGACACCGATCCGGCGCGGGTCAAGGAAGCCTTCGAGCAGTGCAAGAGCCAGTCGGTTTCCTGTGCGGCGACCACGGTCGGCACCCCGGAAAGGGTGACGAAATGGTTCGACGTGGAGAACACCGGCACCGGCACCGGTCCGCTGGAGAACTGCGGACAGAACGCGTCGGACATCAAGGAGTCCATCGGCGGTATGCACGCGTTCGCCTGGGGCTGGAACGTGGGAGGGTCCATCGACATCGAGCTGACCAAGGGCGTCGGGATCGGGGTCAGCGGCCAGTACAACGAGACCAACACCGAAACGAAGACCGGCAGCATCGACATCACCGTGAAGCCCGGGCAGCGCGGCATGCTCAAGGTGGGCCACGACATGGAGCGCATCGTTTCCGATGTCACCGTCCAGGGCGGGAAGTTCGGCGGGGCGAAGATCTCGGGACTGCGCACCGAAATTCCCCTCAAGGAAAGCGTCAAGCGCGCCGCTCCCGACATCGTGCAGTGCGGGCAGAAGCTGCTGGTGGAACAGTGAAGCGGACCGGCGAAAAGGGCAGGACCATGAACGACATCAGGCGGACGGTGGCCTGTGCCACCGCCGCGATCGGCATCTCACTGGCCGGCGCGGTGGTGACGGCGCCGCCGGCATTCGCCGGCTCGGGCCACTACATCTCGTTCTCGAACAAGGGGTGGTTCGTGGCCAACACCTGTTACAAGTGGAAGGGTTCGACGACCTCCGACACCTGTGACTCCGGAAAGACCATCAACCAGGACTGGCGGGTGGAGATACCGGAGGACGCCACGGGCGTCGAGCTGAGCGTGACGGTGGACGCACAGATCGGCGGCGGAAACATCACCCCGCAGATCACCGATCTGAAGCGCGGCTACTGCTACGAGCTCTCCGGTTACACCTGGGGCCCGAAGATCACGGAGAAGCAGTGCTAGGCCGGGACGGGAGGAGCGAGGACATGACTGCCGGAACTCGCCGGATGACGCGGGCGGGCGGGTACGGTGCGGCCGTTCTCGCCATGGTGCTGGGCGGTGGAATCCTGACGGCACCGTCGGCCTCCGCACGTGCGGACAACTCGATCACGTTCACGAACAACGCGCTGTATTTCGTCGACACCTGCTACGAATGGCAGGGGCCCGAGGGCGTGGAGAAGAAGAACTACTGCCACAACGCCAGGGCCAAGGGGTCGAGTTGGAAGGCGTACTTCCCCCCGGAGGCGACCGGAGCCACCGTCAAGGTGACCTTCGCCGGCTACACCGGCGGAGCACCCAAGACCGTCACCATCGACGACGCCGACAAGGACCACTGCTACAACCTTGAGGGTGTCTGGCCCAACGTGGCCGAGGTCCTGCGGGTGAACTGCTGACCCGGCACCGGTGACACAGCGGCGGCCCTCCGTGCTGACCGGCCCCTTGAGGAGCCGGGAAGTACGGAGGGCCCCGCGCTGACCGCGCACACCGGCGTCAGCTCCCGGTGGGCGGCGTCAAGTCCGACTGGCCGGCGTCAGTTCCGGCTGGCCGGCGCGCTCAGCGCACCGCGGAGTTCCTGCCGGCCACCGATCCGGAGCTTGCGATAGGCCCCGGTCAGATGCGTCTCCACGGTCCGCAGGGAGACGAAGAGGTGCTCGGCGATCTGCTTGTTGCTCCACCCTTCGGCGGCCAGCACCGCGACGCGTTCCTCCCCCGCCGTCAGGGGGCAGCCGCCCGCTCCCCGGCTGCCGACCCGGCCCCCCGCTTCGTGGAGCTGCTGCTGGAGGTCCCGCGCCGCCGCGGTGGCCCCGCATCTGACCGCGAGGTCCAGCCCGCGGCGCAGCGCCGTACGGGCGCCGGGCTTGTCGTCGCGCCGTAGCAGTTCACAGCCGAACGTCCGCAGGGCGCGGGCGAGTTCCAGCTCGGCGGGCGTCCGCTCCAGGATGCTCACCGCCTCGGCCAGGAGTTCCAGGCCGCGCGCCGCTCCGGCGACCCGACCGGCGGTGTGCAGGGCCACGCCGACGGCCCGCGGTATCCGGCAGCGCCTGGCCAACTCCAGTTCCTCCTCGGCGAGCGCCTGCGCCTCGCGCCCGTATCCCAGCCCGAGGCTGACCACGGCCGCACGCGAGCGCCAGGGGGCGATCATCGGGCTGACGGTGCCCACCGCCTCGAAGTGCATACCGCACTCGCGCAGCAGCGCCAGCCCTCCGCGCCGGTCCCCCTGGGCCGTACGCAGCGCCGCCAGGCTCATCAGGAACCGCGGCCACTCCCAGGAGGTGTCGGACAGATCCGCGGTGGAACAGGCGGCGGCGATGTCCTCGGCGCCTGCCACGTCGCCCAGCTGCAGGAGGGCGTCGATCCTGATGGTGTCCAGCGACAGGCGGTAGGGCAGCTCACCCGCCGCACAGGCCCGCGCGGACACGGCCCGCGCCACCGCGGCGGCCCGGCCCACATCCCCCCGGCGCAGCGCGATGGCGGCCCGGTAGACCATCAGCGAGGACGCCAGCAGCTCCATCCCCTTGTCCTTCGTCCCGTGCAGCAGCCGGTCGCAGAGCCCGTCGGCCGCGTCGAGGGCGTCCAGGTACAGCAGCGACTGGGCGACGAAGTAGTGCAGTGGGAAGAGTTCGTGGGAGAACACCGGCAGATTCACCCGGGCCCGGTCCACCAGCTCGGCGACCCGGTCGGCCGGCTCACCCGCCCGCAGGGCGGCGAAGGCGCGGACGGCGAGCAGCTGCCGCTCTCCGGGAGTGTGGCCGTCCAGGTCGCTGACGGGGACCGCGCGCCGGGTCCGCTCCGCCGTACGCATCGCGGGCCGCTCGAACTCCAGCCACTCGATCAGCGCCCGCATGCGCAGCGAGGACTCACGGTCAGCGCCCTCGGTGTCCGTGCGCGCGGTCAGCTCCGCGGTCAGACGGGCCAGGTCAGGGCCGTCGGCGCGGCCTCCGCGGGACAGCAGATGGGCATAGGCCAGCACCCCGACGGCCTCGGAGCGGGCGGCGTCGTCGCTGAGGTCCTCCAGGGCGGCCGTGCCGTACGAGACGGCGAGTGAGGTGTCGTAGTGGCTCGCGGCGACGGCCAGCTGCAGGAGCACCTGGGCACGCTCCCCCGGCGCGGCCGGCTGGAAGGCGGCGTGCCGCAGATAGGTCACGGCCGTCTCGGGCGCGCCCCGGCGGAGCGCTTCCCGCGCGGCCCGGCGCAGGACCGTCAGGGGCCAGCTGCCGGCCACCGGACCGGCGGCCATCACATGTGCGGCCACCTCCTCGTCGGGACGCCCGCTGAGGTGCAGCACGTGGGCCGCCCGCGCATGGGCCGCACCGACCTCCTGGGGCGTCCACGTCGCGAGGACGGCTTCGCGGACCACCCGGTGGACGAAGCGCGGGTCGTCCCGGGCGCCCAGCAGCCCGAGGGAACGCAGCTCCGCCGCGGCCGAACGGACCACGGCCTCACCGGTGCCGCAGTACGCAGCGAGCAGCGGCCACGGCATCCCGTCCCCCAGGATCGCGAGCCCGCGCGCCAGCTCGGCCATGGCCGGGGAGCCCTGGCCCAGCCGCTGCCCGATCTCGCGCAGCAGCGTGGGCAGGCCGAAGGTCCGGATCTTGTCCCGGTCCTCCTGCGCGGGCCGCACACCGCCGTGCCGCGCGTCGCACAGCAGGGCACGCAGGAAGAGCGGGTGCCCCTCCGTGGCGGCGTGGCAGGCCGCGCAGAAGGACGGGTCCGGCCCGGGCACGCCGAATTCCCACGCCACCAGCTGCGTCACGTCCGCCGGTCGGAGCGGCTCCAGCGCCAGGGTGCGGCAGGTCGAGGGGTGCACGAGCGCGTCGTAGAGGTCCACGGGCTCCGGTCGTTCCCCGGTGCGGGTCACGACGGCCACCAGGATGGGGTGGGTGTCCGCCCGGTCGACCAGGTGCGCCAGCCACCGCAGCGACGGCGGGTCGATCCACTGCAGATCGTCGACCGCCAGCACTAACGGTCCTTGGCGGGACAGCCGGAAGGCGAGGCGGTCCAGCCCGGCGAGCGTGCCGGCGGCGTCGGCGTACGCCCCGGAGTCGCCGCCCCAGGTCCCTTCCGGGTCGAGGATCCGCAGGACCGGCTCGCCCACTCCGTCGAGCAGCGCCCCGCGGTCCTGCTCACCGGCCCCGGCGACGAGGGGATGGAGCAGCCGCCGGACCGTCCCGAAGGCGAAGTCGCGCTGCAGCCGGCGGCAGCGCACCCGCACGTTGCGGAACCCCGGCACACCGTCCAGCCAGTGGTGCAGCAGGGCCGACTTGCCCATGCCGGCGTTCCCGACCAGCTGCACCACGCGTGTCCGCCCCGCCAGCACCTCCTCGGCCACCGCGTCGAGGGCGGCCAGCTCATCGCCGCGCCCGACCAGCGCCGGCGCGCCTGCACGGGCCGACGGACCGGTCCGAGGGGGACCCGCCCCCGGCGGTTCGTCCCGGGCGGCTCCGTCACTGCTGCGACCGTCGTTCATCTGGCCCCTACTTTTGGCCCTTGCTTTCTCTTTCGGTTTGCCAGACGTGGGCTTGCGGGCCGGGGTTGCGTCGGGCTCCCGTCTCACTATTCGGACGGCATGCGATGACCTGCCACTTCGCGGCCCGATCGGCCCCGTCCGACGGGCGACTTGGGCGGCACCACAGGCCCCGCCGTGCCACCGCTCCCCGGCACGGCCACCGTCATCTCGTGGTCGGTGACGAATAACCTCGTGGTGATCCACGACGCACGACGTTCCCACCGCGGTGACGCCACCCGGGGCCCGAGAGCCTGCCGACGGCCGTCGGCCGCGGGCTGACGGCTGACGGCTGACGGCTGACGGCTGACGGCTGACGGCAGGAAAAAACCCTTTGCCGCGGCCGGAGTCAGGTGGTTACTGTCCTGCGGCCCAGGAAGCGCACGTGATCACGGGACAGGGAGGTTGATGAATATGGCCGCCGACGGCCCTCTTCGGCATGCCCTTGTCCGGCCCGCGCGTCAGTAGAGCGCGGTCCGGTCGTTCCCACGACCAGGAGTGACACGTGAATCCCAGCACCTCATCAGCCCACGCAGAGCTGACCACCGACCGTCTCCGTCTCCGGCCCTGGACCACGGCCGAGGCCACCGCGGTCCTCGACGACACCAGGTCGCCCCACTGGGCCGACGACTTCCCCGCCGAAGGGGACCGCGTCATCGCGGGCCTCTTCGACCAGCACCCCGCCTGGCTCGGCCCGTACGGCCACCGCCTGATCATCGAGCGTGACAGCGGCCTGGTGGTCGGCTCGACCGGCCTGTTCTGGCCGGCCAGCGAGGGGATCCTCGAAATCGGGTACGGCATCGTGGCCTCCCGCCGCGGCCGGGGCTACGCCCCCGAGGCCACCCGGGCGCTCGCCGCATTCGCACTCACGGCGCCCGATGTCCATACGGTGATCGCCAACGTGGAGTTGTCGAACCCGGCCTCCGTCCGCGTGCTGGAGAAGGCCGGCTTCCACCATTGGTCCACCGAAGAGAACGTGGCCCGCTTCAGGATCACCGCGCCGGACCGTCACGAGCGATGACCCAGTGGGTCGGCGGCTTGCCTGCCGCCGACCCACCTGACCACCGAGCCAGGCTACTGGCGAACCGCCCAACTGCCCCTGCTTCAGGCGGCAGTTGGGCGCTCAACCACCATCCGTTACAGCTCGCGGCACACAGCCACGCACGCCGTCGAAAGTGACAAGGCTCACCGGGTAGGCGCCTTGAGGGAATTTCTTCGCTGCGACGCTTGGATTTTCCGCAACTTCTCCGGATACGCTCCGCCGGCATTGCTCGCCCCATGAGGAGGCTTCGTTGTCGGGCCACGATGCAGCTGGCACGCCACATTCCGGTGGACTGGTGCTACTTGGTGGGCCGCCCGGATCCGGAAAATCCACCGTTGCCGAAAAACTGGCGTCGGCAGCCGAACGGCCCACCGTCCACATGCACACCGACACCTTCTATGTATGGATACGCTCCGGCTTCGTCCCGCCCTATCTGCCGGAAGACCAACAGCAGAACGCGGTCGTCCAGAACGTCATGATCGATGCCGCATGTGCGTACGCGGGCGGCTACGACGTCATCCTTGACGGGATTCTGGGCCCGTGGATGCTCGAACCGTTCCGCGCCGCATGCCGGCAGCGTGGCCTCGACCTCTCCTACATCGTGCTGCGACCGAGTCTGGACGTGGCGCTCGCGCGGGGCACCCGGCGCGAGGGCCGGCACTTGAACGACATCGAACCGATCACCGGTCCCTACGGAGCATTTGCGGACCTCGGAGCACTCGAAAACCATGTGGTCGATTCGAGCGCCCAGTCCGTGGAGCAGACCACCGCAGAAATCGCCGCCGGACTGCGGGCCGGCACATTCGTCGTCGGTCCCGTCGGTCCGTAGCCGAGAATTCCCCACCACCGGTACGACCACAGACCTGCGGCTCATCGCGCCTGGTATGAGGGCCCGGGGGCACAAGGGCAGGAGGGCATGAGGGCACAACGGCGCAACAGCCAGTCACTCACTTCCACCGTCCCGTGCGACGTGCCAAGTACGACGTGCGACGTGCGACGACCCATAGTTCAGGGGGGAAACCAACCCATGCGCATACAGGCAGCTCTGGTGGAGTCCGTCGGTGGTCCCTTCACCCTGCGCGACGTCGACATCGACGAGCCGCGGCCGGACGAGATCCTGGTCCGGATCAGGGCCGCCGGGATCTGCCATACCGATCTCGGCACCCGGGAGGTCTGGCCACGCCTTCCCATGGTGTTCGGCCACGAAGGCGCCGGCGTCGTCGAAGCCGTCGGTTCGGCCGTGACGACCGTCGCCCCCGGAGACACCGTCTGTCTGAGCTACCGCAGTTGTGCCACCTGCGACAACTGCACCTCCAGTCGGTCCGCGTACTGCCAGGCAGGCATCCACACCCTGAACGCCACGGGTACCCGGCCCGACCACAGCACACCCCTGTCCCGGGACGGCTCCCCGGTCTTCGGCAGCTTCTTCGGGCAGAGCAGCTTCGCCACCCACGCACTCGCCTACGAGAGCAACTGCGTCAAGATTCCCGCCGGTCTCGACCCGGTTCTCGCCGCCCCGCTCGGGTGCGGGGTGCAGACCGGTGCCGGCACGGTCCTCAACGTCCTGCAGCCGGCTGCGGGTTCCTCGCTGGTGGTCTTCGGCGCCGGGAGTGTGGGTCTGAGCGCGGTCATGGCGGCGGTTGCCGAAGGCAGCTCCGTGGTCGCCGTCGACCCGGTCGCCTCCCGCCGCGCGATGGCGCAAGACCTCGGCGCCGTCGCCACGCTCGACCCGGAGGACCTGGACGATGTCGCGACCGCCCTCCACGAGATCACGCAGGGTGGGGCGCACCACGCCATCGACACCACCGGCCGGTCGGCCGTGATCTCCCAGGCCATCGTGGCCCTGCGCCGGCGGGGGACGCTGGCGCTGGTGGGTATCGGCAAAACGGCCGAGTTCGATATCATGACCGTGATGACCAAGGGGATCCAACTGCGCGGCGTCATCGAGGGGGACGCCGTCCCCCGGACGTTCATCCCCCACCTCATCGCGCTCCACGAGCAAGGTCGGCTCCCCGTGGAGAAGCTGATCACCCGCTACCCCTTCAGCGACATCGAGGCAGCCGCCCGTGCAGCCGCTTCCGGTGAGGTCATCAAGCCTGTCCTCACGTTCAGTTGACCGTTCGCAGACGCGTCACCTCCGCCGTCAACGCCATTGCTTCATCAACACGTTGCGGGCCAAGGCATGATGAGTTCTTTGCAGTCGCCTGGCATTCGGATGCCAATTGCCCGCTCCGCGCCTCTCATTCCTCGCATCGGAGTTCCCTCAGCATTTCTCTCGGGCCGTCGCATCAGGCTGCCCGTAGCATGCTCGCCTTCTCACTCGCCGTCGGCAAACACTTCCTGGCGGCCGACCACGGTCATCCGGTCCTCGCGCTCACCGCACGCGTCGCGACATGGGGCGCGGGGATTCCCTGGCGGTTATCGCTGAATGACCACTTTCGTGGGAAGGGCTGGCGTGCCCGTGTGCGTCACGCTCCCGTGGTGGTGCGTCTGTTCGGGGAGCGCAGTCCTGGTCGAGGCAGGCTTCGTCGCCCCTGCCGTTACGGAGCGGCCGTAAGGCGGTGAGGGCCGGTGTCGAGGTGTCGCGGGCGGTGAGATCCGCAGGTAACGGCCGTGGGGCGGGCGTCAGGGTTGTGCGGATGCGCATGACCGGCGCGGGGCGTTCGGCGGGTGCGAGCGAGCGCGCAAACGTCACCCGGCGGCGACCGGCGTTCGGCGCTGCCACCCGCACTACTGTGCGCGATGCTGTGGTGGTGACTTGACTGGAGTCATGACGGATCATTCCCGGTTGTTGGGTAATGACCTTTGCAGTCCCATAACACTGGATATGCCAACGTAAAACGTTGTCAGCATGTGCTTGGAGGCACCCCATGGCCGCCGGACCTGTCTTCGCACGTCAGAGCAATCAGCGGCTACGGTCGCTCATTCAGGAGGCAGCGGTGTCCAACTCCGCTCTCGCCCGCCAGGTGAACGTGCTGGGGCGCGAGCAGGGGCTCGATCTCCGGTACGACAAGACGTCTGTCAGCCGGTGGCTGCGGGGCCAGCAACCGCGGGGCCGCGTACCGGCCATTATCGCCGAGGCGCTGAGCAGCCGGCTCGGCCGCACGGTTTCGACCGACCAGATCGGGATGGCCAACGGCAACAGCGTGACCTGCGGGGTCGGGCTGCATTTCGCCGCCGATGTGAAGGATGCGCTGGGCCAGGTCCGCGAACTGTGGCAGATGGACGCGGAGTCGAGCGAGGCGTTGTCCGGCACGACCATGGGCACCGCGGCGTTGGTCGAACCCACCCGGGACTGGCTGATCAGTGCCGTCGACCCGGAAGTGGCCCAGAGCCGTCGGATGGGGCCGCGAACCGGGTTGGACGAGGTCGAGCTGGTGCGGATGACCACCCGGGCGCTGGAGGAACTCGACCACAGGGTGGGGGGCGGCTATGTGCGGCCGGTGGTGGTGTCGTGCCTGAACAGCGTGCTTTCGGGGCTGTTCTCCGGGAGCTACAGCGAGGCCACCGGACGCCAGCTCTTCGCCGCTGCCGCGCGGTTGACCGAGCTCGCCGGTTACACCGCGATGGACACCGGCCGGCCCGGCCTGGCGCAGCGGTACTACATCCAGGCGCTGCGGCTCGCACAGGCGGCGGACGAGCGGTGCTACGGCGGTTATGTGCTGGCCTCCGGGCTGAGCCGGCTCGCCGTGGATGCGGGCTGTGCCCGGGAAGCGGTTCAGCTCGCGCGGGCCGCCCAGGAAGGGACGAGGGGGCAGGCGCCACCGGCCGCGCAGGCGCTGTTCTATGTGGCCGAGGCCCGTGGTTACGCTCTGCTCGGCGATTCGCGGACGTGCGGGATGCTCAGGGACAAGGCCCTGGAGGCGATGGCACATGCGGATCCGGTTGACGTGCCGGAATGGCTGGCGCACTTCGACCGGGCTTATCTGGCCGATGAGTTGGCGCACTGCCACCGGGATCTGCAGCAGCCCCGGCAGGCCGCTCGTCGGGCCGCCGAGGCGCTGGCCCGGCACCCGAGGACGCGGGTGCGCCGGCGGGCGATCGATCTGCTGCTGCTGGCGTCGGCGCAGGTGCAGGCCGGTGAAGTGGAGGAGGCGTGCCGGGTGGCCGAAGAGGCCGTGGGTCTGCTGCGGCAGCTGCGGTCGGCGCTGGGCAGGAAGTATCTGGAGCAGTTCCTGGCGGGACTCCGTCCCTACCGAGATACGAAGGCCGCGGGCGATTTCGCCGTTCTGATGCAGGAGTGCGAGGCGCATCTCCCCGCGCAGCGCGGGTCCAGCGGCTGACGGGTGCGGGTGGCGGAGCCGGCAGCCAGGCAGATCGTCCCGCTCCGGAGGGGGGAGGGGGAATCGGACCTGTCCGGCCGTCGACCGCCGTGGCGCCCGCGGCCGGTGCGCGGAGCGCGGGGAGCGGGAAGCGGGATTCGGGAACACTGGTCATTGCGGTTCACGGCTGGGGGAGGCGGCCGACGGGTGCGCAGGTGGTCAGTGACACCGTTGCCCAGACCGTGCAGCCGTTGTCGGCCTCCGTCCGACGGCCCCACTCCTGGCAGGACTTGGCGACCAGTTCGAGGCCGCGGCCGCTTTCCTGCCCGTGGTCCGGGTACCGCCTGCGGGGCGCCCACGGGGTCCCGCCGCCGTCGTGGACCTCGATGTGCACCTGTTGTGCGGACCGGCGCAGTCGGCAGGTGATGCGGAGGGCGCCGGAATGCTGGATCGCGTTGGTGACGAGTTCGGACAGGGTGAGCAGGATGAGGTAGCGGGTGTCCTCGCCCTGGATCTGCTGGCCGTCGAGCCAGGCGCGGGCCAGGGCGCGGCAGACCGGCACCGAGCGTTCCAGTGGCGGCAGGCTGAAGGCGGTCCGGTCGGTGGAACGCCAGTGGTCGGGCGAGACGACCGTGGCCTTCGCGTCGGGCCAGGTCTCGACCTGATGGGCCGTCAATTCAATGCCGGCCTCTTGAATGCTGGGTAACATGACTACCCCTTTCCTAGGTTCCTTTCGGACCCCCGTACCAATTGGTGAACCCTCGGGCGGAATAACGCCCGGGATTCATTGGCTGCTTCTCCACATTCATTGAAACAGTGTGGAGGGAATTACGGAAGGCGCATCGAGAGGCGTGCGCAGGGGTGTGGAGACATGGGGAAGCGAAATACTATCACCGCAAGAAAACGTTGTGCGGGAATAGCGGGAATTGCGGGAATGGCGAGCAATTGGTGCGGTGGCGGAATAATCGTCGCCGGACAGCACCACGTTCGGCGGATACCTTCGAGGTGTCCGCCGAACGGGAGGGAGCGGTCCGCGCCGCGCTATGTAGTGGCCAGTTCCAGCCCCAGGAGGTCCGCCACGCCCACGGCGAGATCGGCCAAAGTGGGGTGCTGCCACACGAAGTTGCGGGACACCGAGACCGCGAAGGTCCGCTCGATGCGCACCCGCATCTCCATCGCCAGGAGGGAGTCGAATCCCAGGGATTTCAGCGGGATCTGCGGATCGACGGTGCCGTCGCCCAGGCGCAGCACCGCCCGGACGTGCTCCGCCAGACGTTCCTCCAGTGCTGCTCTGCGGGCCAGGCCGGTGGGCAGTGCGCCGAGCCAGGCGCGCAACTCCCCGCTGTCGGCCGGGGCTTCGGTGCCCTGCGCTTCGGTCTTTTTGGCGGGCCGCTCGGTCGAGACCGCGCTGAAGAAGGGGAGGTGCCGGCCCGTGGGTGGGAGCCAGGTGTCCGACGGCCCGGGGAGGACCCCGGTCTGTACCCGCCGCCGGGACAGCAGGCCGTACAGGGCGGCCATGCCCTGGTCGGTCGGGATGGTGTGGTAGCCGCGCCGGCCGAAGTCGGTGGCGACGCCCGTCTCGCCCCACGGGCCCCAGTTCACCGCCAGGGTCGGCAGGCCCTGGGCGGAGCGCCAGGCGGCGAAGCCGTCGAGCCAGGAGTTCGCCGCGGCGTAGGCGCCCTGGCCGGGGTTGCCGAGCAGGGAGGCCATCGAGGAGAACCCCGCGAACCAGTCCAGCGGGCATCCCTCGGTGGCGTGGTGCAGCCGCCAGGCACCCGCGGCCTTCGGCAGCCAGACCCGCTCCAGTTGTTCGTCGGTGACGTTGGTGAGGGCCGCGTCGTCCAGGACCATGGCGCAGTGCACCACGCCGTGCACGGGGAAGCCCCCGGTCGCCGCGGTCGTCACCAGCCGCTCCGCGGTCCCCGGTTCGGCGATGTCGCCGAGCACCACAGACACCTTGGTGTCGTCCCTGCCCAGGTCGGCGATCTCCCGTGCGGCGTCCGAGGAGGGCGCGGAACGCCCGTTGAGGACGAGGTGACCGGCGCCGTTCCCGGCCAGCCACCGTGCCGTGGCCAGTCCCAGACCGCGCAGTCCGCCGGTGACGATGTAGGCGCCGCCCTTCCGGACCGGCAGCCGCATCTCGGGCAGCGCGGCGCGGGCCCGGCCGGCGTGCGGCACGGCCAGCACGATCTTGCCGATGTGGTCGGCGGCGGCCATGGTGCGGAAGGCCGTGGTGGCTTCCGACAGCGGGTATTCGGTGCAGTGCAGCGGGGTGAGCCGGCCGGCTTCGAACTCGTCGAGGACCTCCTGCCACACACGGGCGAAGGCGTCGGGACGGTGCCGGCGCAACTCGATCAGGTCGACGGTGCGCAGGGTGACGTTGTGGCGCAGGGGCAGCATCCCCAGCGGGGCGTCGGAGAGGATGTCGCGCACCCCGAGCTCCACGAACCGGCCGAACGGGCGGAGCGTCTCCAGTCCGGTGCGGATCGCCGCGCCGGACAGCGAGTTGAGTACGACGTCGACGCCGTCGCCGGTCACCTCGCGGACCTGTTCGCCGAAGTCCAGGGAGCGGGAGTCCATGACGTGCCGGATTCCCATGCCACGGAGGTAGCGGCGTTTGTCCTCGCTGCCGGCGGTGGCCAGCACGTCGGCCCCCAGGGAGCGGGCCACCGCGATCGCCGCCAGCCCGGTGCCGCCGGTGGCCGAGTGGATCAGCACCCGCTCCCCGGCCGCGAGCCGCGCGACATGCCGCAGGGCGTACCAGGCCGTCACGAAGGCGACCGGCAGCCCCGCCGCGGTGACCGCTCCCAGGCCGGTGGGGATCGGCGCGACCGCCTCGGCCGGTGCGGTCAGGAACGAGCCGAAGGCCCCGCCCCGCAGATCAATGGCGACCACCTCGTCCCCGACCTGCAGATGCTCCACCCCGGCGCCCACCGCGCTGACGACGCCGGAGCACTCGAACCCGATGCGGTAGCGGACGTCCTCGTCGCCGGGGAGCAGCCCCAACGCGGTCAGCACGTCCCGGAAATTCAGGCCAGCCGCGGTGACCCGCACCTCGACCTCACCGCGCTGTGGCGGCCGCCGCCGGACCGCGGCGTACTCCAGGCTCGACAGGTCGCCCAACCGGGCCGCCCGCAGCCGGAATCCGTCCACGCCGTACTGCACGGCGCACGGCGTCAGTGGACGTTCCTGCTCGGCCGGGGAACGCCGCAGCCGGGCCACCCACCGGTCGCCGGCGCGCAGCGCGACCTCGTCGTCGTCGGTGTCGGCCAGCAACTCCTCGACCACGTCCGTGGGATCGGCATTACGGGCGTCGGCGTCCACCAGCGTGGGGTGCAGGTCCGGGTGCTCCAGGGCGCCCACCCGCACCAGTCCCCGAAGGCTGCTCTGCGCGATGTCGACGGTGTCGTCCGGGAGTACGTCCCGGGCGCCCTGGGTGAGGACGTACAGACGTGGTGACGCCGCGCTCTCGGTGACTGCCTGGAGGGTGGCGAGCAGTCTGCGGGTGCGCCGCAACGATTCCTCGGTCGGCTCGGCCAGGCTCCGCCGGCCGCACACCAGCACCACGCCGCGCGGGGGTTGGAGTCCGGCGGCCAGGCGTTCGCTGAGGGAGGTGCGGAGGGTGTCGAGGGGTGTGTCGTCCAGCGGACGGTCCCAGACACTGGTGCGGGCACAGCGGGCGCGCAGCGCGGCGGCCAGTACCCGGGCCGATCCGTCCGCCTCGCCCACCAGGAACCAGCTCCCCGGCGCCTGGCCGGTCTCGGTGGTGGATCGGGGGGAGGAGTGCCAGTCGATTTCCAGCAGCCAGTCATCGGCGGCCGGTGCGCTGCGTGCGGCCCGCCGTGCGAAGCGCAGGCCGTTGACGGCGAGGACGACCGCGCCGTTGCCGTCCAGGAGCCGGACGTCGGCGACCACGCTGTCCGGCGCGTTCTCGCTGATGTGCGCGTGGCAGTACTCGGCCTGCGCGGCATCGCCCAGGACGCGTACCGCCTGCACGGCCACGGGAAGCACGGGTGCGGTGTCGTCCTCGTGCATCAGCGGTGCCACCGCGAGCTGCGCGCAGACATCGATCAGGACGGGATGGACGGGGAGGCCGGAGGCGGGGTCCTTCGCCCGGGCCGGGAGCGTGATCTTGGCGAGATAGCTGCCGTGGTGGCGTTCCGTGCGCAGTTCGGTGATGCCGGTGAAGGCCGGACCGTGCTCCAGTCCGCGCCCGCGCAGGTTCCGGTAGAGGTCGCCCGGGTCCAGCCGGACCGGATGGCGCACCGTGAGGGCCTCGATGGGCCGGGGCCGGGGGTCCGGTCGTAGGGTCAGCCGGTGCAGTACCGCGTCGGCCTGTCGCTCCCAGTCGCCGTCCTCGCCCCGCGCGAGGATCTCGCAGTGCGCACGGTCGGGGGCGGACATCGTCACGACGGTGCTGATTTCGGTGTGCCGGTCCAGGCGCAGCAGCTGCTCGAAGTGGACGTCGGTGACGTCCACTTCGAGCGGGGCGGCCCCGAAGACCTCGGCGGCCGCCGCGAGCGCGACGCTGCAGTGGGCCGCGCCGGGCATGACGGGGTCGCCGTGGACCCGGTGGTCGGCGAGCCAGGGCAGGGCGTCGGTGCCGGCGTCGGCGCGCCAGCAGTGCCGCACGGGCTCGCCCGGCACTTCGGAGTGCCGGCCGGGCAGGACGGAGTCGCCCGGTCCGGCCGGTGTGGAGCGGGGTGTGGCCGCGGCCCAGTGGTGGCGCCGGTCGAAGGTGAGGGTGGGGGCGTCGACGAGGTTCCCGCCGTCGTACAGGCGCCGCCAGTTCACCGGGACCCCGGCGCAGTGCAGTGCGGCGAGCTGGGTCCGCAGCGTGGTCGGTTCGTCCTCCTCGCGGCGGAGCGTGGGCAGCACGGCCGGGGAGGTGACCAGTCCGGACAGGCTCCGCTCGACGGAGTGGGTGACGACGGGGTGGGGCGAGAGCTCGACGTAGACCTGGTGCCGGTCGGCCGCCGCGGCGGCCACCGCCTCGGCGAACCGCACGGGGCGGCGCAGGTTGTCGCACCAGTAGTCGGCGTCGAAGGACGGGGTGGCACCGGTCTCCACCACCGTCGAATAAAACCGTACGGTGGGTGGCCGCGGCGTCAGCCCGGAGAGCGCCGAGCGCAGGGCGGGCAGCACCGGGTCGACCAGTGGGCAGTGGGAGGCCACGTCCACGGCGATCGGGAAGACCGGGATCTGCCGGGCCTCCCAGGCGGCGGCCAGTCGGCTCACCTCCGCGGTGCGCCCGGCCACCACGGTCGTGTCCGGCGAGGACAGGACGGCGATCGACACGGTCTCGGCCGCGCTGTCCGCGAGTTCCGCACGGACCGCGTCGGCGCTCAGCCCCACGCTCACCATGCCGCCCGTGCCCGCGATGTCGCCGAGCAGGCCGGAGCGGCGGCAGATCACCCGGACCCCGTCGGCGAGCGACAGGGCACCGGCCACCACCGCCGCCGCGACCTCCCCCATGGAGTGGCCGATGACCGCGGCGGGTTCGACGCCGTACGAGCGCCAGGTCGCGGCGAGCGCGATCTGGAGGGCGAACAGCACCGGCTGCACCTCGCCACAGCCCTTGACGGGCTTGCCCTTGCGGATGACGTCGAACACGGACACCTTGCTGTGGGCCCGGATGAGTTCGCCGACCTCGCTCAACGCCTCCCGGAAGGCCGGTTCGGTCGTCAGCAGGCCGCGTCCCATTCCGGGCCACTGGGAGCCGTGGCCGGAGAACACCCAGACCGGCTGCCGCTCCACCGCCGCGCCCACCGCCCCGGTCACCACCGCGGGATGCCGCTGTCCGTCGGCGAACGCCCGGAGGGCGCCGAGGAGTTCGCGGCGTCCCGAGGCCACGACGCCCAGTCGGCCGCGGCCGGTGCAGCGGCGCAGGGACAGGGTGTGCGCGAGGTCCCGCAGCGGTACGTTCGCGCCCTCACCGGAGACCCAGTCCGCGAGTCTGCCGGCCGCGGCGGGCAGCACGTCCGGGGAGCCGGCCGGGACGAGGAAGACGTCGGGTGCCGAGGCGGCCGGCTCCTGGGAGCGCCGTGGGGCCGAAGTGTTCGGGGCCTGCTCCAGCAGTACGTGGGCGTTGGTTCCCGAGAAGCCGAAGGAGGACACCGCCGCCAGGCGGGCCGGTGTCGGCAGGGGCCAGGCGGTCAGCTCGGTGGGCACGAAGAAGCGGGTGTCGGCGGCCGAGATGGCCGGGTTCCACTTCCGGAAGTGCAGGTTCGCCGGGATGGCGCCGCGCTGCAGGCACAGCACGGCCTTGATCAGCCCGGTGACGCCGGCGGCCGGCTCCAAGTGTCCGACGTTGGTCTTCACCGAGGTCAGGGCGCAGCGGCCCGGGCCGTGGCCGTAGACGTCCGCCAGTCCGGCGAACTCGATGGGGTCACCCACCGGGGTGCCGGTGCCGTGGGTCTCCACCATCCCCACGTCCTGGGGATCGACCCCGGCACGCGCCAGGGCTTCCCGGTAGAGGGCTCGCTGGGCGGCGGCCGACGGTGCGGCCAGTCCGTCGGACGAACCGTCCTGGTTCGTCGCGGAGCCGCGGAGTACGGCCAGTACCCGGTCGCCGTCCCGAACGGCCTCGCTGAGGCGTTTGAGCACCACCACGCCACAGCCCTCACCGCGGACGAATCCGTCGGCTCCGGCGTCGAAGGTGCGGCAGCGCCCACTGGCGGAGAGCATGCCCATCCTGGCGAAGGAGCGGGTGATGCGGGGCTGGAAGGTCAGGGTGACGCCGCCGGCCAGCGCCAGATCGCACTCACCGGCGCACAGTGCCTGGCGCGCCATGTGCACGGCCACCAGCGAGGAGGAGCAGGCGGTGTCCAGGGCCACGCTCGCCCCGTGCACGCCCAGGAGGTACGAGACCCGGCCGGCCGCCACGCAGTGGCCGTTGGTCAGGATGGATCCTTCGAGTTCCTGGGGCGTGCCGGTCAGGTGGTCCATGTAGTCGCCGTAGCTGATGCCGGTGAAGACGGCGGTGGGGGTGCCGTGCACCCGCTCGGGGGGCAGGCCGGCGTGTTCCAGCGCCTCCCAGGTGACTTCGAGCAGCAGGCGGTGTTGGGGGTCCAGGACATCGGCCTCTCCACCTGCGACGCCGAAGAAGGCGGCGTCAAAGCCCGCCACCTCGCGCAGGTAGCCGCCCGGCAGGGAGGCCGGTGTCCCGGGGTGTTCGCGGCCGGGTGGTTCGCCCTGGACGAGGCGCCGGCGTTCGGGGGGAAGTTCGCCGATCGCGTCCCGGCCCTCGGACAGCAGCCGCCACAGGGCTGCGGGCGAAGGGGTGTCACCGGGGAGCCGGCAGCCCATGCCGATCACGGCGATCCGCTCGGTGTCGGTCGGGGTCTGCGGCGCGGCGGCCGGAGGATGCGTGTGGTTGCTCATCGGGTCTCCGTACGTAGGCGTGGTCCGCGGTCACACGACCTGGGTGCTGCCGAGGAGGATGGCGTTCTTGACCCCGCCGACCTGGTAGTTGAAGGTCAGCGCGTAATCGAGGTCGAGCGGGCGGGGCCGGGTCCCGGGGACGGGGTCGAAGGGCAGCCCGTCGGCGGGTTCCTCGCAGTTGGCGGTGGGGCAGACCTGCCCTCGCTCGATCATCATCAGCGTCAGGGCGACCCCCGCGCAGCCCGCCGGGGCGCCGTTGTGGCCGAAGCAGCCCTCCTGCGACGTCATGAGGGGCATGTCGTCCCCGTACAACTCCCTGATGGCGGCGGACTCGAAGGCGGTGACGACGAGGTTGCCGTCGCTGCCGCCGTGGACGTACGGCACGTTGCCCAGGTCCCACCGGTCGCCGAGGCAGCGGCGGACGGCGGTGACCAGTTCGCTGCCGGTCTCGTCGCAGGCGAGCGGGTTGGCCAGGCCGTCCCGGGTCATGGCGGTGGAGAGCACCTGGCCGTAGATGTGCGCACCGCGTCGGGCCGCGTGGTCCCAGCTCTCCATGATGATGGTGGCCGACCCCTCGCCGTGGTTGATGCAACTCGCCCGGCGGTCGTAGGGGCGCATGAGGGAGAGAAAGGACGGCACCAGCTCGGGCATGCCCGGCGTCCGTACGTCCTCGTAGGTCTGCTGGGCGCCGTGCAGCAGCCGTTGGATGTTCTGGATGAGGTGCATGTTGAAGACGTCGACGCCGGTGACGACGGCGATGTCGACCTCACCCCGGGTGATCATCTGCCGGGCGTTGCCGATCTGTACGGCGGACGAGGCGCAACCGCACGAGACGGTGTAGGTGGGGCCGTTGGAGCGGACGAGCGCGGACTGGACCAGTGCCACGTCCGAGGGGGTCACCGCCTGTTGGGCCGCGACGAACAGTTCCATGGCTTCCGGTGCGGTGGTCGTCGCGGGGTCGGCGCGGAGCACCGACAGATAACTGTCGATGTTGGCGTCGACTCCCCCGCGTCCGACGAGGATTGCGGCATTGCCGAGTTCGCCGTCCCGGAAATTCAGTCCGGCGTTGTCGCAGGCATGTGCCAGCGAGAGCATCCCGTAGTGATGTGCCGGTGTGTAGTGCCGGGAGAAGAACGGGGGAAGGTCCGGGAAATGTTCGTCAAACATTTCCTGGGTCAGGCCGACGGAACCGTAGTAGACCTCGTCGTACTGAAGGCACGACCGGCCGTTTGCGGCGACGTCCCAGGCCTCTTCGGCGGTGAAGACAGGCTTCGTCGGGCCGGGCAGGCAGAACCCGACACCGGTCACCACGGCGCGGCGGCCGGTGTCCTGGTCCTCGGGGTACACGGCTGGTTTCATGGCAGGACTCCGTCCCTCACGAGGATCGTCAGGTGCCGTCCTCAGTGAACTGGTTTCTTCCTCGGGGCACGCGTTGCCTACTCGGCAATGGACGTGCGGTAGTGCCAGCGATATACGGGCACTTGTTCGCCGTCCAGTTCCGCGTATTCGCCGTAGAATTCGAAACGCTCGTAGCCGCTGCCGCGCACGAGCCGTACCGGATCCCGGATTTCTTCACGCGAGTTCTGGGGAAGGGCCGTTCCCCCGGGCTCGTCAACGAGAATCACGATGCTTTTCCGTGGCATGGTCCACTCCGGGGTTCTTTCGCAGGTGTTCTGGTTCGCAGCCGGATTTCCGGCCGATGGCGGCCGACGGCTGATGCAGAGATGCGGTGGGGGAACCTGCGCGGAGGTCACCGCGAGGGCGGCACCTGCCGGAGGGGCGACGAAGGCCGTGCCTGTCGTATGACCGGCGGGGCTGCGCCGGTGAGTGACCGTTGGACAGCGGCGAAGGCGATGGCCGCTGTGCTCGTGGTGGCCGTGGGGACGGTCACCACACGGAAGTCGATCGCATGGCGCCCCTCGCTCGGCGGTGGGGGGCCGATCAGCCGGCGCCGAAAATCGGCGCCGGCTGACGGATCCAAGACCCTCCGCCGGGGACGCCCATACGGCAACGGTCTGACCCGTAACCAGGCACTGGGCCGGGCCAACGAGTAGGCCGGAGCCGCTCCCCGGAGAGGGTGGGCGGCCCACCGGTTGGATGCAAATAGTTATCCATGCACTCAGGGCGGGCTACAACAGTCAACCGATAAGGCCACCCATTCGGAGCAGCGCGAAAGACCTCGAATTCGCACCGACCAACTTGCGCACCGGCATTGGGGAGTGCTTTTAATTCACTCATGACCGATGTAGCACCGCCATGCCTCCGCCAGTTCTGCGGTGAAAAGATGACCTATTGGCACCGCCAACTCGCCGCTCCGGATTCGCACACAGGAAGCTCGGACACTACGAAGTCGGTTGCCTCAGGACGTTAATCAGGCGGTAGGTATGCCCGCCGACCCGTGACGGGGGACTTAGCACATTTTTCTGAAGTACCCACGGCCGGACGTCACCTTCACCGTGTACGAATAATTTCCGCCATCTCTCAGCACGGCCGACAACTCCCCCATCAGACAAGGGCAATTGGAGAATGACGATTGTTTTCTCGCCGCGGTCTTCCCGAACGGCCGACAGCAGCACGATGTCACTCGCCGAGTACGGCGGATATCGGTGGACCGCAGCGATGCACGGGCTGGAGCCCCTGACGATGTGTCCGTACGAGGCCGGCTGGCGGCTGCGTGTCCTCCCGACCCTGGGGCACGTCCCCGTACGACAGATGACCCGGCGGGACGTCAACCGGGCGCTGCACTGCTGGATCGCGGACGAGTACGGGCTGTCGACGGTGAAGAACAGCCTGGCCGTGCTGGTGCGGGTCCTCGAACAGGCCGTGCACGACGGCGTCCTGGACGCCAATCCCGCGCGTCTCGCCGGCTGGCAGCAGGAGTACCAGCGCGCCCAGCGCGAGCGCATGACGCCGCGGTCGCTGGCGCTGCCCGACCCGGCGGCGCTCGACCGCCTGGCGGCCAGGCTCGTCCAGCAGTCCTCGGACGGCTACCAGGGCTGGGGGGACATCGTGCGCTTCACGGCCTGGACAGGCACCCGCTTCAGTGAGGTATCCGCCCTGCGTGCCCAGGACATCGACCCGGTGACCTGGACCTGGCACCTGTGCCGGCACACCGTCTTCGTGCCGGACGGGCTGACCGACTGCCCGTGCCGGAACCGGAGCCGGCGAGCGGTGCCGCTGCGTCCCGCGGCACGGATACTGCTGGCCCGGCGGTTGCAGGCGGCACGCCAGGCACCGCAGACCCGGCTGTTCACCGAACCGTCCGGCGGCCGCTTTTCCACCCCGCTGCTGAGGGAGGCGACCCGTTGGGACGAGGTCGTCGTGGAGCTGGGGCACGAGTTCCTGCTGCGCAACGACCTGCGGCCCACCGGGCTGACGTGGATGGCGGATGCCGGGATGTCGATGTCCGAGTTGTACGACGTCGCCGGGCGTCCTCCGCAGGACGAGGTCCGGCGCTACCTCCCGCCGAGCACCAGCCCCGTGCGCTAGGGCGACCCCGTGGTGCCCCGGCAGCGGTCCGGCCCCCGTCCCTGAGGGAACGGGGGCCGAACGACGAGGACATCACGCCCTGGGCGGATGCCTCAGGAGATGCCCTGCCTCACAGGTAGGTGAACCCTCCGGGGACAGTGGCGCTGCCTCCCGGGGTGGTCACCTCGACCGGAACGTTGCCGCCGCCGTCGGGCCCGGGCGGAGTGAAGCCGAACAGCAGCGAGCCGGAGGGGTCGGTGCCCAGGACCGTCGCGGGAGTGTCCCCGAAGGTCACGGTCGCGTTCTGCAGACCGGAGCCGATGAGGGCGAACGGGGTGCTGCCCCCGATCGGGCCGGAGTTGGGGATGATCGAGAACGCCTGCGGTTCGGGCGGCGGGGGCGGCGTCACGTAGACATAGGTCACCGGGTTGGTGGTGCCCACGGCGTTGGTGGCGGTGACCTGCACGGCACCCGCGTCGTTCGGCGGGGCCTGCACCGTGACGGTCAGCCCGAAGGGGTCCTGCCCGGTGATGGTCGCCGGCGAGTCCCCGAACAGCACGCTGGTGGTCCCGGCCAGACCCAGTCCGAACAGCGTCACCGTGTTGCCACCGGTGTCAGGCCCCGAGTTGGGCAGCAGGGCGATCAGAGCCGGGCCGAGCTGCGAGAGCTGGGGCAGCTGCGGAAGCTGGGGCAACTGGGGCAGCTGCGGGAGCTGGGGAGCCTGGAGTTGCGCCACGGCCGCCTGCGGATTCGGTTGGTTCGTGCAATCGCACATGGAAGTCCTCCTGCTGTCTGCGGGGTGTGTCGCCCGGATCGGCTCGCGACGATGTGGTTCGCGAGCCAGGGGTCCGAGCAGTGGCAGCAGCCGGCCGTACCGGAGGAGAACACCGACAGCGCGCACAGGGCCTGCTCACAGATGCGAAAAGCGAGGGCCGTCATGCCGTCGGCTTCCTTCACAGCCCTGCGCACAGGGGGGCGGGCGGACCGACCACTGAAGCCCGAGGGGGATGGACGGCCCACCGACAGGCCTCACCAGTAACCCAGAAGGGTTTGCCGCCGGACAATGGCCTTGACTCCGGGCCACTCGTTCAGCGCAGCGCGCATTCCCGCGCAATGACAACGCGAGGGGAAAAGGCGGTGGGGGCCCGGGCGTGCGGCCCGGACCCCCACCTGTCTACGGAGCCGTCAGCTTGCGTTGGCCAGCGCGCTGGTGATGGCCGCGGCCGTCGACTGCTCCGAGTCCAGGGCGGCAGCCGAAGCCCCCAGCAGGTTGAACACCGTCGCGGCGACGTTGCTGGTCGTGGCGGTGAGGACGTTGGCCGTCACGCTCGAAGGCTGACCCATGCAGTCGACCGCGGCGGAGAGCAGCGAGGTCGCGGTGGACAGGTTGTGGTTGCGGGCAGCGGCGGTGTTGTTTGCCTGGTCCGCCGCGATGGCCGCGTTGTTGGAGTTCTGGGCGGCCTGAAGGTCGGTCACGCAGGCCGATACGGCGGCCTTGGCGGGCGCCGCGGAAGCGAGGGGCGCGAAGCCCAGGGCAAGAGCTATCGCGACGGCGGACGTGCCGGTGGCGGCAGCGATACGGACACGGTTCATGGGAAACTCCCTACAGGTTTCGTCCTCGCCGAGCGGCAAGGAGGATCGGTTCCGGAGGAACACCGGGTCCCTTCCAAGGGGGCCTGTGGGAATGCCGGCAACAGCCGCCAATGGCTTGCCTGTTGGGAGCGCGAGCGGGCGGGCGTCAGAACGCCGACTTCCCGGGAAGGGATGGGCGGCCCGCCGGTTCGGATGGAGCCAGTAAACCAACGCAGGGTGGGGCCAGGTAACCGGAATTGACCACAAGGCACCCGTTTGGCGTAAGCCGTAACGCCGAAGAAGCGAGTCGGTGACTGGGCCAACTGTGTTGCGGCAGCGTTCTGTTGGGACAGCTGGGTCCCTCGTGGTTCACCTGCCGCGCTCGACGGCCGCCAGGACCTGTCCGGCGCCGTCCTCCGCCGCGATCAGCGCGGAGAGGCGCTGCGCGCGGTGACGGTATCGGGGATCGCGCACCGCGTGCCGCACGGCCTCCGCCAGCCGCTCCGCGGAGAGTCGCCGCAGCGGCAGCGCACCGGGACTCACCCCGAGAGCCGTCAGGCGGGACGCCCAGAACGGCTGGTCCAGCATCACGGGTACCGGCACCGCGGGCACCCCGGCCCGCAGACCGGCCGCCGTGGTGCCTGCTCCCGCGTGGTGTATCACCGCGGCGACCTGCGGAAACAGCTCTGCGTGCGGTACCTGGCCGATCGTCAGCACATCGTCGCTGTGGAGGGACAGGGCGGCCTGTCCCGCCTGTACCACGCCGCGTACCCCGGCGAGCCGCAAGGCGCGTGCCACCAGACTCCCGAAGCCTTCCGCGTCCCCGAGGTTCATGCTGCCGAAGCCCACATAGACCGGCGGCGGGCCGGACCGCAGGAAGTCGACCAGTTGCGGATCCGGCGTCCAGTCAGGCTCCTCCGCCGGCCACCAGTACCCCACCACGTCCATGCCCGGCCGCCAGTCGGCAGGCCTGGGAACGACCCTGGGACTGAAACCGTGGTACACGGGTGAGGCCGCCCGCCTCCGCCGGACGGCGTGCGCCGTCACATGCAGCCGTCGCCGCAGATGGCGCACCGCCGGAGCGTAGAGGTGGATCAGTAACGACTGGGCGCAGTGGCCCGCGGCCCGGTTGCCCACCGGTCCCAACGACGGAAGACCCGAAACCACGGGCGGGAACTCCCGTGTGGGAGCCAGTGGTTGCAGGAAGACCCCGCTGCTGGGCAGCCCCACTCCGGCCGCGGCCACCAGCGCCAAGGGAGCCAGGGCACTGGAGAACAGCAGGATGTCCGCACCGGAGGCACAGGCATCCGCCAGTGCCTCGGCCATCACCGGCCCCAGATCCCGCACCACACGGAACTGCTCGGTCACGGAGAGGCGGGCCGTCGCCGGTGAGTGCCGCGCGCCGGGGCCGGTGGTCGCACCCTGGTCGAGCGGCAGGGGGAGAAAGCCGAGACCACAGCGGCGGATCAGTGCGGCGGAGCGCTCGTGCGTCGCCACCACCACCTCGTGGCCGGCGGTCATCAGACGGGTTCCCAGGCCGGTGTACGGGGCGACGTCCCCGTGCGAACCCGCGGAAGCGATGAGCACACGCATCGCCAACTCCCTTCATTGGCAGGCGTGTTGGCCTGCTCAGTTACGGCGTGCGATCACCCGGTAGGCGTTGGACAGCCGGGTGCGGCGGATGAGCGGCGACAGCAGGAGGTCCACTGCGAAAAGCGCGACCAGGTTGGGTACGTTCTGCAGCAGCAACAGCCTGCGGGACCAGCGTCTGAGCGGGCCCGGCTTCCTGGGCATCCAGGGCAGATCCTCGTGCGGCAGTACGGACTTGAACAGGTTGGCCGCCGCGGAGACGAGGTCGGTGGGTACGTGGGGCTCGCGCCGGTCGGCGGCCACCACCGTGAAACCGCGCTCGGTCAGCGCCTCGCAGAGGTTCGACATCGGCAGGAGGTGCAGGTGCTGTGGCTGCAGCCAGGGGCCCCACCAGCGGCCGAGCAGACGGGCGGAGAGTGACTGGGGATCGGGGACCTCGATCAGGAGATGTCCGCCTGCGCGGAGCACTCGATGTGCGGCGGCCAGTTCGGTGCGCGGCGCCGGAGTGTGTTCGAGGTAGTGGCACATGCTCACCACGTCGTACCGTCCGGTGAGCCGGTGGCTCAGTTCGGTGAAGGAGCCTCGGTAGGCCGTGGCGATGCGGCCCTCGCGTTCGGCGCTCTCCACACCCTCGCCCCGGTCGAGCCCGTGGAACTCGGTGTCCGGATGAACCCTTTGGGCCGTGACGCAGAAGTGGCCTTGGCCGGTTCCCACATCCAGCCACAGTGCCGGGCGGCCGTGCGGCAGCAGTGCGCGGGCACGGGCCCGGTAGAGCCTGGTCGCGAGGGGTGAGGAGGCCAGTCGCGCCATCGTCGCCTGTCCCAGGCCGTCGTAACAGTCACGGTAGTAGAACTCCAGTCCCGCCGCGTTGAGTCTGGGGTTCTGGAAGACGTGCCCGCAGCTGTCGCACTGATCGAGTACGAAGGTCCCCGGTTTGCGCTGGAGGTGGTCGGTGGTGCGCAGGCGCCGGCGCAGGAGGGTGGAGGTGCACCAGGGACACGCGGTGCTGCGGGGCTCGAAGAACCGCTCCACCCCCTGCGCCAGGTCGTTCTGGTAGCCGGCCCTGAGGGCGGCGACCCTTTCGCTGCGCTTGTTCTTCTTCCTCATGGGTCACCTCTTGCATGGCGTGCCGACGGCTGTGGTGGGACGGGGGCCGGTCCGCAGTCCTGGCGGCGGAGAGCAGGCCCCTCTCGGGCTCAGATGGTGGGGGGAAGTACGCGGGAATACGTCAGGGCGTTGCTGGTACCGCCGGGGGTGGTGACGGTGATGCCGACCGGGCCTGCTGGTCCGGGCGGGGCCACGGCGGTGAGGGCGGTGTCCGAAACCACGGTGAACGCGGCGGTCCTGGTGCCGAATTGGACCGATGTGGTCCCCGCGAGCCCGCTCCCGGTCAGCGTGACGGTGTCACCACCGGATACCGGCCCCGCCGCCGGGCTCAGCGCCGTCAGTACGGGCGCCGCGAGGTAGAGGTAGCTGAGACCTCCGCCGGTCCCGCCAGGAGTGGTGACGGTCACCTGGACCGCACCGGCAGTGGAGGGCGGCGCGACAGCGGTGATCCGGGTGTCCGAGACGACCGTGAAGGAGGCCGCCGGCGTCGCACCGAAGCGGACCGCCGTCGCGCCGAGGAAGTGACTGCCCGTCAATGTGACGCCGGTGCCGCCGGCCACAGGGCCTGACCCCGGTGTGACGCTGCTGAGAACCGGCGCGTCGAGGTAGAAGTACGGGACGCCCGGGGAACTCGTTCCGCCGGGGCCGGTGACGACGACCTGGGCCGCTCCGGCCGCGCCGGCCGGCGCCACCGCGCTGATCCGGGTCGGCGAGTCGACCGTGAAGCTGGTGGCCGCTGTCGAGCCGAAGCTGACCGCGGTCGCTCCGGAGAAGTTGCTGCCGGTCAGGATCACGGTGTTCCCGCCGAAAACCGGGCCCTGCTGGGGGCTCACACTGCTCACCACGGGCACCGACGCATACGCGTACGCCACCCCGTTGCTCGTCCCCCCGGGCGTGGTCACCGTGATCTGCACCGTCCCCGAACCCGCCGGGGCCACAGCCGTGACCTGTGTGTCGGAGACCACCGTGAAGGAGGGCGCAACCGTCGCGCCGAACCGCACCACCGTCGTACCGGACAGGCCCGATCCCCTCAGCGTCACCGTCGTCCCGCCCGCGGGCGGACCGGACGACGGCGCCACGGAACTCAATACCGGCAGGGACACCGACGTGTACGCGTACGTGACGAACTCGGAGCTGATGCCTGCGGGAGTGGTGACGGTCACCTGCACCGTTCCGGTCCCGGCGGGTGCGACGGCGGTGATCCGGGTGTCGGAGTTGACCGTGAAGGAGGTCGCCGGGTTCGCCCCGAAACGCACTTGGGTGGCGCTGGTGAAGTTCGCGCCGGTCACCGTCACGCTCGTCCCTCCCCCGAGGGATCCTGAGGCGGGTGAGAGGGAGAGGACAGTGGGCGGGGGCACGGACAGGGCGGACGGCCCCTTCGACAGGTGTCGGGATGCGTTCAAGGGGGCCGCTCCTTCGGAAGGACGGGACGGTGTGCGGGCGCCGGACCGGCGGAGGAAGGTCGGTCCGGTGTCTGCCGGAAGGGGAATGCGCGGGGGCCTGCCCGGTGGGGGTTGGGGGGCATCCGGGCAGGCCCCCGCGCGCCTGGCCGGGAGGGACCAGGCTCAGCGACCCGTACGTCAGATACCGGGCCCTGCGGTGTAGGTGAAGGCGCCCGCAGCGGTTGCTGCTCCGCCTGTGGTGACCACCGACACGTCCACGGCGCCGGCGGTGCCGGGCGGGGTGACGGCCGAAATGGTGGTGTCGTTGATGACGTCGAACGGCGCCAGCGCGCCACCGAAGGAGACCGACTGTGTGGTGGTCAACTGCGTGCCGGTGATGGTCACTCCGGTCCCGCCGGAGGTCGGTCCGGCCACGGGCGTCAGGGACGCGATGGTGGGGGTGTCGACGTAGGTGTAAGACAGCCCGTTGTTGGTGCCGCCGGCAGTGGTCACGCTGACGCCGACCGGCCCGGCCGCCGCCCCGGCCGGCACGGTGACGGTGAGCTGGCTGTCGTTGACCACGGTCGGCACGGCGGAGGCCGCGCCGAAGGCCACGGAGGTGGCCGTGGAGAGCCCGGTGCCAAGGATGGTGACCGTACCGCCGCCCGCGGTGGGGCCGGAGGTCGGACTCAGGGTCGACTTGAACGGCGCGCCCACGTAGAAGAACGGTAACGGGTTGCTGGTACCGCCGGGGGTGGTCACCGTGACATCGACCGTTCCCGTGCCGGAGGGTGAGGTCACCGTGACCGAGGTGGCGGTGTTGGCCGTGATCGTGCCCAGCTTGGTGCCGAAGTGGACCGCGGTGGCGCCGGCGAGGTTGGTACCGGTGATGGTGACGACTGTCCCGCCGCCGGTGGAGCCTTGGTTGGGTGTGATGGGCATGGTTGCCTCTTCTCTTCATGAGGAACGTGTGGATGGGTCGCGGACCGGGCGCTCTGCGGTGCACCGCGGTGCGCGCGCCCGATGCCGCGGCGAGCCGGTGGGATCGTCCGGCCGTCCGTTGGTGTCGTCCGGCTGTGCCGTCAGTCCGCGCAGCCCGGGACGGTCCCCGCGGGGGCGCAGTTGTTCGGCGTGTTCCGGCTGACGTCGCTGACCAGCAGGCTCACCGCGCCGGAGTTGCGGTAGATGCCGCCCCCGGCGGCAGTGGCGGTGGCGGAGTTCTCGGTGACGCTGCTCGCCGTCAGGGACACCACCCCGTTGTCGACGTAGATGCCGCCGCCGGCCACGGCGCTGTTGCCGGTGACCGAGCTGGACACCAGGGTCACCGCACCGCCCCGGTCGGCGATGCCGCCCCCGGGGTGGGGAACTTGCGCCTTGCCGCCCCGGACGGTGATCGCGGCCAGGGTGAGCTGGCCGTTGGTTCCCGGAACGTTCGCGTTGCCCTGGACTTCGAGCACGCGGAAGGCCGGTGCTGACGGGTCACGGGCAATGACCGTGCCCAGCCCCGCCATGGTGATCGGGGTGGTGATGGGTGGCAGCCCGACCGGCCCGTCCGACGCACTGCCATGAGCAGTGGTGAGCGAGTACGTGCAGAACGGAGTCAGGGCCAGGGTCTCTCCGCCTGCCGCGTTCGCCGCATTGACGGCGGCCACCAGCGAGTTTTCGCTGCACAGCACAGGGATCTGGGCATGGGCGGTGGCCGGTACTGCCATCAGGCCCGCTGTCAGAGAACAGACCACGAGCGCCGACCGGAGAACACGGGCAGTTGGCATGATGCCCCCAAGCGGTCATGCAAGCCGCTGCTCCCACCCTGCTGAGCAGCAGCGCGGGCGGACGAGGCAGGTCCTCTACCGAGGGAACCTGGAAGGAAGGCATCGCCGTCGTAGGACCGGTGCGGGGCTGGGCTCCAAACCGGGAAGCGGACAGAGACCGCCGTCACTTGCTCCCCCGGAGAAGATGGGCGGCTCACCGGATTGGACGCCCCAAGTAACCCACCAGGGTGATGAGAGGGGCAATGTCTCCGGAGGCGCGTCATCCGAATGGCCGCGCGCGAAGGTTGCGTGGCCCGGCGCGTGAGGTGAGCGGGCTCTTGCGGAGCCCAGTAGTTCCGGCCACCGGTCCCTCGCGTGGGTCTGCTCCTCGACGGACGAGGAGCAGACCCATGCCTCCCTCCCTCTCGCCGGCCGCGCCGTCACCGGATGAGGGAGCGCAGGACCGGGATGGCGGCACCGGCCGCCGCCATGCCAGCAACTACGGCTGCCGGGACCGGCGTTCCGGCGAGAGCCGTCAGACAGCCGACGACGATCCCGATGACGACGGAGATCAACAGCACGACGGCGGTGTGCAGGGACAAGAACGGCGCCTCGGGCTCGGACCCGATCCGGTCGGAGGAAGGCGCGTGGAAGGACGGGGAGTTGTTCGCGTTCGACATGCCTCCACTCTGGCTCCGAGCGGCGCCGTGACCTGCGTCGACCGAACGAACCCGGAAAGCGCTGAGCAGCGCGGTACAACCGTTCAGGGACGGCCGTGTTCAGTCGAACGCTCTCGCGTTCAGGCTTGTTCAGGAAAGTTCGCGCCCGTTCCGTCGGTCGAGCCCTAACCTGCTCTTCCAGGACGCAACGGGGAGCAGAACGTGGTCGACCAGCACGTGGCCGAAGGCAGCTACGAAGACGCACTGGCGGATTTGGCACAGCGTTTGACCCGGTTGAAGGTGCAGCGGGGCAAACCCTCGCTGCGCATGATCGAGGCGCGGGCGAAGCAGCTGTTCGGCACACAGGTCTCGTTACCGATCGGCACCCAGAGCGCCGCCTTCAACGGCAAGCACGTCAGCATCGACACCCTCATCCTCCTCGTGCGCACCCTGATGTCCTGGGACCAGTACGGCGAAGAATGTCCTGCGCCCGACCGCAGAGCACCGGAGCTGGACGCATGGCGCGCGCAATGGACCGCTGCGACGGCCCTGCAGTCGAGGCGCCGGAGTACCGCCGCGCTCACGCCGGTCTCTTCCGAGGACCGGGGGCCTGGAGGAGGGCCCTCGACGCCCGCTCCCCCTCTCCGTATGCGCGACAAGTACGGCCTGCCTGTGGTGGACGGCAGCCGCGCTGTCTACTGCCTGGCTTTCTCCCCGGACGGGCGCTGGTTGGCGGCCGGCGGTGCTGACGGGGCGATCCAGCTCTGGGAGACCCCCAGCGCGCGGAGCGGCGGCGAGGCAACACCTCTCGGCGCCCCGCTCACCGGACATGTGGGGCCGGTCTACGGGGTGGAGTTCTCGCGGGACGGCCGGTACATGGCCACCTGCGGCGCTGACGGCACGGTGCGCCTGTGGGACACCTACTCGCGGGAGCCGGTCGGCGATCCTCTGACGGGCCACGACGGTCCTGTGCACGCCGTGACGTTCCGCGACAACGGGAGCCATGTGGTCGCGGCCGGCGCCGACGGCACCATACGGCAGTGGCTCACCTACTCGCTGGAGCCGTTCGGAGAGCCACTCGACGGTCACGGCACCCCGATGATCGCCATGGCAACTCCCGGCTCCGATCTTGCGGTCGGCGACGCCCATGGCCTGGTGAAGTGGTGGAGCAAGGACTCGGGTGAGCCCACAGCATTCCTGGAGGGGTACGGACCGGTCTTCGCGATGGCCAGCCATGTGTTCACCCTCGCTGTGGGGCACGCGAGCGGCGTGGTGTACGTGAGAGACACCGGGGAGAAGGACACCGGGCAGGTGGTCCTGAGTCCTCCCGGCAGCGCCGTGTACGCGGTGGCGATGCTGCCCGGGAGAGCACGCCTGGTGGCGGCGGGAAGTCATGATGGCACGCTGCGGGTGTGGGATCAGGAGCGCGATACGGGGCCGTTCGTCGCGGAGCTGCACGAGGGCCCGATCTTCGCGGTCGGTTTCTCACCCGACGGCACCTTCCTCGCCACGGCAGGGGCCGACGGAGACGTCCAGCTGAGGAACTTCACCGTGGAACTCCTTGCTAAGGCGCTCCGCGGCAAGGGCGCCGTGGCCCTCCCGGCAGCCTCCCGCCCGCCGATCCCCCACACTCCATGTCCTCCCGGAGACGATCGTCCGCAGCCGGAGGAATCGCTGGCCACGAACGCGGTGCAGCACGCGCGGCGGCACGGGCACCACATCGCCCTGCCTCCGCTCGTATGCCCCCACAGCGTCGGATCGTTGGTGTTCTCGCCGGACGGCCGTCTCCTGGCCACCGGGGCGGATGACGGGTCCGTGCAGCTGTGGGACCCCGTCACTCGCGAGCCCCTCGGTGCCCGGCTCACCCAACGCGGCGGAATGGTCCGGTCCTTGGCCTTCTCGCCGGACAGCCGTTTGTTGGCCGCGGTGCATGCGGGCAGACCCGTTCAGCTGTGGGACACCGCGACGCATGACCTCGTTGGTGAGCTTCCGGCCCCGACCGGCTCGATCAGGACAGCGTCGTTCTCCCCCGATGGCAAGGTGCTGGCGACCGGCGGAACCGACAGCGCGATCCGCTTCTGGGACCCCGCCACCCAGAAGGCCGTTCGGGAACCGCTCATCGGCCACGCAAGCCCGATCGAGTCGATGGCGATCTCTCCGGGCGGCATCCTCGTCGCCGTCGAAGGCGGCAGCAGGGCCTGGATGTGGGACATGGCGGGATGGGAACTGACCACAGCCGGCAACGGCCTGCAGCCCTTGCTCAGCGCCGGCCCCTCCGTCACCGCCATGGCCCTCTCGCCGGACGGCCGCATCCTCGCGCTGGGTGGGTGGATGGAGGGGATACGGCTGTGCAACCTTCAGAGCCGGAGCCGCAGTTGGACGATGACCACGGGCAATCGTGTACCGAAGGTCCTCGCGCCGAAGGCGCTCGCCTTCTCGCCGGATCAGACCTGGCTGGCTGTCTGCGGCGACGATCACTCGGTGTGGTTGCTGCAGACCGAGGAGGGCGACGGTTTTGGAGTCGAGCTCACCGGCCACTCCAACACCGTGCGCGCCGTGGCGTTCTCACCGGACAGCTCCCTGATCGCCACCGCATCCGACGACCGGTTGGTACGGCTGTGGACGGTCCCGCACCACCGGAGCCCCGAACGGGACACGACACAGACGGCATTGAGTGGCTGACCTGTCGCGCCGAACGCACACCTTCCTTCGCCGTACGCGGTTCCTGAAACCGGCCGCGGACCGGGGGCCGAGGTGGTACCACTGGACGCACTCCGCGCCTGACGGCGGGGTCCGGCTCGGCAAGCGGAACAAGGGGGTTGGATGTCCTCCGGCTTACGGGCGTTGGCCCGGCTGGTCACGGCGATCGCGGTCATCACGGCCTACATCGCGTTGCACCTGACGGTCACCGCATGCCTGGACCTGCAGGCTCGTGACCGCTTCCGCGAGGCCCCCACGAAGGCCGCCGCCTTCGTCGCCGCGCTGGACCGCTACGCCGACGGAGACATGCCCGCACGCGCTGAGATCCAACGGATCGACGCGTGGTTCAGCGAGAACGCCCCGGTGGGGGAAAGCCGTTCCACGGTCTCCTCGGCCGCCGACTACGCCGAGGAGGACCGGCTTGCCCTGGCACGCGATCGCGTGGCCGGGCTGGCGACGGAGATCGAACGGGATCAGGCAGGCCTCGACCGGGAACTCAGCTCGTCGACTGCGGCCGCGCTGTACTGGGCGGTGCCCGCCGGGGTGTTTCTTGTGCCGGCGCTCTGGCTGCGGCATCGTCGCCGGTCGGGTGCCGCGGAGATCGTTGACGCGGTCAGCCGGTTCGTCCCGTATCAACCACGGTGGCGGCGGCCGGTGTTCCTGGTGGGCAGCTGGGCCGGATACGGGCTGTTCGCGACGGGCACCTTCGCAGCCGCGACGTCGGAGCGGCAGGGCTACAAGATGCCGCTGGAGACGCAGGTGTTCCTGCTGCTCGGTGGCCTGGCCGCGCTGGGAGCCGGCGTTCTGATCCTGCGCTACTGCCGCCCCCGCTCGGCGCGCGGCGCGGCCCAGGCGCTGCTGGCCGACGGCCGTCAGCCGGTGCTCTACCTGCGCAGCTTCGCCGACGACGACACGGCGGCCTCGGTCGACGACGGGGTGCCGGTCAACATCCATTCGCGGGAGGAGCAGCTCGCGGGGGCGTTGAGCGCCTTCGGCCCGGTCATCGCGGTGGGCAAACCCGACGAGCCGCTGCCGCGTCTGGGAGCGGCGCGGGTCTACCTGCCGCCGGACGACTGGCAGCCGGTGGTCCTGCGGCTGATGGAGCTGTCCCAACTCATCGTGCTCAGCCTGGGATCCGGCGAAGGACTGTGGTGGGAGGTCGAGCAGGCCCGCGCCACTCAGCCGGCCCGGAAGCTGGTCCTCCTGGTGCCCGGCGGGCGGCCGGAGGTGGCCGAGCGGCTGGACGAGCAGCTGCCCACGCCGTCCCGGCTGAACGAGGTGATCGCGAGCGATACCTGGATCTCCGCCGTCATCACCTTCGACTCCGAAGGGACACCCCGGGTGCACCCGGTGGGACGCGCCCCCGGCACCACGACCCGACGAGGCGCGCTCGCCCGCCTCGCGGCCCGCCTGAAAAGGGCCGGTCTGCTGTCGATGACCCTGAACACGCCCGCGCACGAGATGATCCGCGCCATGAAGGCCGCGCTGGCGTCGGTGGGGATGCGTAGACGGACGTTGGTCGTGAAGGGCCTCATCGCCGCACAGACGGCATTGTGGAAGGGTGTCGCGCTGGTGGTGGCCGCGGCCCTGCTGGCCTGGCTGGTGATCCGGGCACTGCAGCTCTTCGGTCTCTGAGGCGCCGTCCCCTGGCTGAGGCGAGCCGGTCAGCCCGGTACGCCCCCGAGAAATACGAAACGGGGGACGTGTCCGGGCACCGCGGAGTAGCATCCCGCTCCCAAGGATTGTTCAGCGGCTGCGCGGGATTCGGGGGAATCATGGACGGTCCGCAGGAAGCTACGCCGACGGGCCCGAGCCCGACCGGTCCGGAGCGGTCCAGGACGGTGACCGGCGTGGCCACCGCCGCAGCGACACTGATCCTGCTGGTGCTCGTGGGCGAGGTCTTGGGCTCGGTGTCCGACTGGCGCGACTACCTGGTCGTCCACGACTACAAGGCCGGCGCGGCAGCGATCGCGGACCTCGAAGCGGCCGACGACTTCGCGAGGCTGGTGTCGCTTCCGACCGTCGCGGTCTGGATCGCAGCCGGCGTGGTGTTTCTGGTCTGGTTGTGGCGGGCGCGCCTCAACGCCGAGTTGTTGGCCGGTGCCGCCGCGCAGCGTCGTTCCCGGGCCTGGGTGGTGGGCGGCTGGTTCACCCCGGTGGCCAACCTCTGGGTTCCGTACCAGGTCGTGTCGGACATCTGGCGGGCCAGCGCGGCCCGCCGGCCGGCCGCCGCCGGCCTCGTCATGGCCTGGTGGGCGCCGCTCGTGGTGAGCACGATCATCGGCCGGGCCCTCGCGCGGTTCTACCTCTCTGAGGAGATCACCGAGGAGGGTCTGCTGAGCGCCGCGAAACTGTCCACCCTGAGCACGGTGCTCGATGCGGCCGCCGGTGTGCTGGTGGTTCTCATCATCCGGCGGATCACCGCGTGGCAGACCCAGAGGTTTGCACAGAACGCCGTGTGAAGGCCGCCCGTGCGCGCACGGGGCGGAGTGAGCCGGGCCTGGTGGCCCGGCTCGTCAGCCGTTCCTCGCCGGCGGGACCATCACGTGAGCCCGGAGCTGCGGGGCAGCATCAAGGCCGAGTCCGTGTGGAGCGTGATCCGCACCGGTACGTAGGTGGTGGCGTCCAACGGCGACTCCCCGGTACCGGGATTGCGCGGGTAGCGCGGATGGGCGCCTCCGCTGATCTGCCACCGTATGCGGTGACCGACGGGGAAGCGATGGGCGGTGGCGCTCATCGGCACGGTGACCTGCGAGGGCACATGTTCCGTCGTCCGTAGCCGGACCAGCCCGTCACACACATTGACCGAGCGGCCCTGTTCGTCCACATCGCACAGCCGGGTGAAGACATCGCTGTGGCCGGTGTCCGTGGAGATGCTCAGCCGTGCGGAGACCGGGCCCATGATGTCCACGGGCTCGGTCAGTGGGGGGCCGGTGAACGTCAGGACGTCGTCCCGGGCCTCCAGGGTGTCGTTGTTGCGAGTCCCGGCCATGCGGGAGAGCAGCGGGCCGCCGACGGACGGGGTGGGGTCGTCCGGGTCGTAGCGGAAGGTGGTCAGGGGTGCGGAGTCGGTCGGGGCCTGCTGGGTGAGGTGCCCGTTCGGGGCGGGATACCACGAGGTGGCAGTCGGGGCCGACGGCCAGTCGTCGAGGTCCCGCCAGGCGTCTTCGCCGCCGATGTGGACCCGCACCGCGGTGGGGCGCAGCCCGGAGGGGTCGGCGTACAGGTGGGCACGCAGCCACGCCAGGCTTTCGGCGAACACTTCGGGCCAGCCCCGTTGCATGGCGGAGGTGTGGGTCCACGGACCGACGAGCAGGGCGGTCTCACATCCGGCCCGGCGCAGTCGGCCGTACTGTTCCAGGGTCTGGTCGAGCAGTACGTCCTGCCACCCGCCGATCAGGCTCGTGGGCACCTGCAGCTGATCCATCACCTCGGCCATCGATATGCCGTCCCAGTACGCGTCGTTGGCGTCCGGGTGCGCCATCACGTCGTCCAGCCAGGGCACTTCGCCGAGGGCGGAGACATGTGCGCCGCGCAGTGGCGGCGTGGTGGTGATGTCACGCAGCCGTCTGTGCAGCCGCAGGCTCGCCTTCAGCAGCGGCACCATCCCTTGGTGCTGATACGTCATGCCCGCACCGACAGCCAGCGCGTTCTCCAGGTGGAGCACACCGTCCGTGTGGAAGAAGGCGCACGGATCGTGCAATCCCGCCTGCACCACCATGGCCTTCAGTTCCGGTGGTGGGTCCACGGCGAGGGCCCATTGCACGTATCCCAGGTAACTGGGGCCGACGGTCCCCAGTGTTCCGTTGAACCAGGGCCGTTCGCGCAGCCAGGACACCGTGGCCTGGCCGTCAGCGGCTTCGTTGCGCCATGGATGGTGCTCACCGCATGAGCCGCCGGTGCCGCGGCAGCTCTGCAACACCACGTGAAAACCCTGTTCGGCGAAGAGCAGGCCGTACATGGGAGACCACGGGAGGCCTCGGCCGTACGGCGAGCGGACCAGCAGGGTGGGGAAGTCGCCCTCGGCGCGCGGGAAGTAGTGGTCGGTGATCAGCGGGCTGCCGTCGGCGGCCGGCACCGCCAGCCCCGGCTCCCATCCGACCTCGTACCGCTTGGCCGGGAGGCCTCGCCAGGTCGCCCTCATCATCCGTGAGGACAGCGGCGGCTTCTTGTCAGGTGGCGTCCAGGACGGCCTGGCCACGGTTTCGGGCATGCGAGACGGCATGGTTCCCCTCCTTTATTACGTACGCTGTACGAGGATAGGGGATGCGCGGACGGTCTTCGCAAGGGCCGACGCAACGCCGGGGAGAGGAGCGCGAGTTCGGGTCGTCTGACGGTGGATGAGGCGGAACCACCGGGCTCGGCCACGCGCCTCCACGGCAGGGGGTGGGGCGCCGGTCGGTGCGCGATCGCCGTGCGACCCCATCGACGAGTCGCGCTCTCGACCCTGTACCGGCAAGCGACGGGCGGGGGCGCAACCACCACTCGGGCCAAGAAAGCCTGGCAGGGAATGCCTGGTGGGGGAAGAAAGCCTGGTAGGCCGGCAAGCCTCGTAGGCAAAAGAGAAAGGGCAAGGAGGTCAGCCACTCCTTGCCACTCTCAACATATAGCGCATGGGGGGCCTTGCGGCAAGGCCCCCTTCGTGCCGCAGAATCACACGCCCAGCCACCCGGACACCCCGTCGTCCAGACACCCAGTCACCCAGACACCCAGTCACCCAGTCACCCTGCCGTGCGCAAGGGTCGCGAACGAGCGGCCTCAGATCGGAGCCCATACCGTGAACCCGCTGACCACCAGCGTGTTTGACCTTCCCGACCACCTCTCCCCCAAGGCCGACCGCACGCTGATCGCCGGTGACGAGCAGCACTTCGCGGCCATCGCGGAGAGCCTTGAGCAGACGATCGCCGAACTGTCCGACCGCCTCGAAGCCGAGCGCAAGGCACCCGGCGGCATGGGACGGCAGGCCATGGACCGGGACGCGGAGATCCACCGGCTGACCGCCCGCCTGCGCGCACTGCGTCGCTTCGGCCTGGACCTGTGCCTCGGCCACATGGTCGGCGCGGACGGCTCCGAGCCGGTGTACGTAGGACGACTTGGCCTCACCGACAGCACGGGTCGTCGGCTGCTGGTCGACTGGCGCTCCCCCGCGGCCGAGCCGTTCTTCGCAGCCACCCACGCCCACCCGATGGGCCTGGCAAGCCGCCGTAGATATCGCTGGACCCGCGGCCGCATCAGCGACTACTGGGACGAGGTGTTCACCCCGGACGGAGGTGTCGGGCACGCCGCGCTCGACGACCAGTCCGCCTTCATCGCCAGCCTGGGCAGCAATCGTTCGGCGCGGATGCGGGACGTGCTCGGCACCATCCAGGCCGACCAGGACGCCATCATCCGCGCGGGATCCCGCGGCGCTCTCGTCGTCGACGGCGGTCCGGGCACCGGCAAGACCGTCGTCGCTCTGCACCGCTCCGCCTACCTCCTCTACTCCGACCCCCGCCTCAGTCACCGCCGGGGCGGTGTGCTGTTCGTCGGCCCGCACCGTCCCTACCTCTCCTACGTCTCCGACGTCCTCCCCAGCCTCGGAGAGGAGGGTGTGCAGACGGCCACCCTGCGGGACCTCGTCGCCGAGGGAGCCACCGCGGCCGTCGAGGCAGACCCGGACGTGGCCCGCCTGAAGTCGTCCGCGGACATGGTGAAGGCGATCGAGAAGGCCGTCAGGTTCTACGAAGAGCCGCCCGCCGAAGGGATGACCGTCACGACCGACTGGTCCGACATCTGGCTGAGCGCCGACGACTGGGCCGAGGCATTCAACGCACCGGAGCCAGGCACTCCGCACAACGAGGCGCGCGAGCAGATCTGGGACGAGCTGGTCACGATCCTGCTGGACAAGCTCGACGCCGATATATCGCCCGACCTCTTCCGCAGGTCGCTGCTGCACGACGAAGAGCTGGTCACCACCCTCCACCGCGCGTGGCCGCTGCTCGAAGCGGCGGACCTCGTCGGAGACCTGTGGTCGGTACCCGCGTACCTACGGATGTGCGCTCCCTGGCTCAGCCGCGACGAGATGCGCACGTTGCAACGCAAGGAGGCCCCCCATGCCTGGACGGTGTCCGACCTGCCGCTCCTGGACGCGGCGCGGCAGCGCCTCGGCGACCCGGAGGCGGCACGACGAGCGCGTCGGCACAACGCCATCCTCGCCGCCCAGCGCGAGCGCATGGCGCAGGTCGTCGACAACCTCATCGCGGCCGCCGCCGACTCCGGCGCCGACGGTGACGACGGCGAAGGCCTGGTGACGATGCTGCGCGGCCAGGACGCCAAGGTCAGCCTGGTCGACGAGTCCGAACTGCCCACTGCCGAACCGGACCGGCTCGCCGGCCCGTTCGCCCACATCGTCGTCGACGAGGCCCAGGAACTGACCGACGCGGAGTGGCAGATGCTGCTGCTCCGCTGCCCCTCCCGGAGCTTCACCATCGTCGGCGACCGCGCCCAGGCCAGACACGGCTTCACGGAGTCGTGGCAGGAACGGCTCGCGCGAATCGGCCTCGACCGGATCAACCTGGCTTCCCTGAGCATCAACTACCGCACGCCGGAAGAGGTCATGGCCGAAGCCGAGCCGGTCATCCGAACCGCACTCCCCGACGCCAATGTGCCGACCTCCATCCGCAGCAACGGCATCCCGGTCACCCACGGATCCGCCTCCGATCTGCACTCGATCCTCGACACCTGGCTCGCCGCGCACCCCGACGGGATCGCCTGCGTCATCGCCGAGGCCACCTTCCAGACCTTCCAGATCTTCCAGGCGACGCCCCGTGTACGGTCGTTGACTCCGGAGCTGTCCAAGGGCCTGGAATTCGACCTGGTCGTCCTCATCGACCCGGAGGAGTTCGGCGAGGGCATCGAAGGAGCGGTCGACCGCTATGTCGCGATGACCCGAGCGACCCAGCAACTCGTCATCCTCAGCAGCTCGGTCACGGCATCGGCGGACGGCGAGCCACGACTGTCGTAACTTCGTAGTTCCTCACACGGTCAAGTCATGGGATGGGTAAGGGGTTGGTGGGCATGCCGCTCGGAGAACTGGTGACGCTGCGGGCCATGGGCCCGGCGGACGCCGAGGCGCTGTGGCGCTGGAACCATGACCCCGAGGTCATGCGGTGGATGGACGACACCTACCCACACCCGGTTGAGCAGGTCCGCCGGTGGCTGGAGGAGCGCCCCCGCAACGCTTATGGCAACGTGCTCCTCGGCATCGAGGCACTCGCCGACGGCACGCTCATCGGCCTGGTCATGCTGCAGGACGCGGAGCCGGAGAAGGGCATCGCGAAGCTCGACATCTACCTGGGCGAGAAGGCGTACTGGGGCAAGGGTTACGCCACGGATGCGGTGCGGACGATCTGCCGCTACGGCTTCGAGGACATGCGCCTGCACAAGGTGACGTTGACCGTGGTCACGGAGAACCATGCGGCGCGCAAGGTTTACGAGAAGGCCGGCTTCGTCGAGGAGGGCCGCCTTCGTCAGGTCTTCCGCCGTGACGGCAAGTGGTACGACATGTTCACGATGGGTTTGCTGGTGAGCGAACTCCGCTGAGAAGGGCGAGTGAACGCCGCGGTCCTTGGAGCACCGCTTGGATCATCGCTTGGGTCATCGCTTGGGTCATCGCTTGGGTCGATGAATTCGGTTTCCTGGGTGAGCAGGGTCGGCCAAGCTGGAGCTATGCCTCGCAGAATCATGTTCGTGCAGCTCAAAACGGGCTACGACACCGATCGCGGACCCTCGTGGATCGGGTGGGTCGGCTTCTCCAAGACCTGGAAAACGGCCTATTTCCAAGGGCGGACCCTACGGCGGGCCACGGGTCTCGGCTTGTCCGATGCAAACTTCTACGACGTCGACACCGATGAGGATTTCTGGATCTCCGGACCCAAACGCGACCGGAGCGACACACGGTACGGACCGGAAGGGCCGACCGTAGAGGACGATGCCGCAGACGCTTACCGGGCATTTCTCCAGGGGGCGGCGCTTCCCGGCCGGGAGGACGGCTAGGCGGTTGCTCTTGGGACGTTATGGAGGGACGTTACGAGGGGGACGTTAGGAGCAGAAAAGCCGCCTCAGCGCCGGCCGGTGAGCGGCGTGTGTGTCGCGTGCGTCAAGCGCCCGGTCGTTCGGCCTGCGAAGGCCCGAGGATGAGGAACTCGTTGCCCTCGGGGTCCGAAAGGAGGTGGTGTCGGTCCGAAAGGAGGTGGTGTCGGTGTGACTCGTCCCTTCCGGGGGCCGCCGTTGAGGCACCGGCGGCCAGCAGTCGAGGCACCTCGGCCGAGGGATCGCTGTCGGCGCTGGGCGTGAGGGCCAGCTGGATGCGGTTCCGGCTCGCCTTGGGTGCCGCGGGCGGGCCCATGACCAGGGTGGGTCCGTCGCCAGCTGCCGAGGCGAGACTGACGCCCCAGTCGCCCTGGTCCACGAGGGACCAGCCGCTCGCCTCCTCCCAGAACCGACCCTGCGTGCTCGGGTCGGCGGCGTCCTGGCAGATCTGGGCGAGCCCGCTGTGGGAGCCCGTTCGCGTTCGGGGAAGGACGCAGAATTCGTTGCCCTCCGGGTCGACGAGCACTTCCCACGGCACCGTGCCCTGTCCGATGTCCACACGGGTGGCGCCCAGGGCCAGCAGGCGCCGCACTTCGTCCACGTCGCCCGCGAGATCGAGATGTACCCGGTTCTTCGCGGTCTTCGGCCGCGCCGAGGGAACGAACAGCAGGCCGATGTCGCCCGACCCGCACAGACGGATACCCGTACCGTCGGCGATCGAGCCGTCGGCAGGGGCAGAGGCAGGTACAGGGGCAGAGGCAGGGGCCGGGGGCTCCCCTTCCAGGGCCTGCGCCCAGAAGCGGGCCAGGCGCCTGGGGTCCAACGCCTCGATGACGACCGTGGTCAGCTCCGTGGGCATGCTGAGGGCTCCCGTCAGATTGTCAACTGCTCGCATCCGTAAGGGTATTAGTCGGCATACCGGCCGAGGTGGTGCTCGCAGGCGTCCCGGGCCGCGGCGGACAGCAGGTCCTGGGCGCGGGTGAACAGCCGGCACAGGGCGGGACCGTAGCGCTCGGCCAGCTCGGCGTTGTGCGCGAGCACGTCGAGTTCGTTGGCGGCGGTGATCTCGAGGAAGGCGCGCACGTCCGGTTCCGGTGGGGTGTGTTCCTGGCCGGTGAAACGGTCGCGGAAGACCACTGGTCGCCGCCCGCCCCCGAACCGTGGATACACGACGTCGCGGTCACAGCTCGCGTAGAGGTGGACCAGCGCCTCCGCCCGTTCACCGATCAGTTCGGTCAGGACTGCGCGCCCGCCGGCCTCCAACCCGCCGACGTCCAACTTGCCGACGTCCAACTCGCCGACGTCCAACAGGGTTTGGTCGAAACCGTCCGTGCCGTACGCCGCGTGGCAGAGCCCCGCGACCTGCACGGCCGGGTCGGCGTCCCACTCCCCCAACAGTCGCGCGACGCGGAGCAGGTGCTCCAGGAGCGTGCCACCGGGGTGGGGCATTCGGCCGGCGCCCCGGGCGCGCAGAAAATCCACGACGTCCGGCCACGCCGTCACACGGTCCGGGCCGCTTCCCCGGCCGCTCCCGCTCCCTCTTCTGCTTCCGTTTACCGAGGAGTCGTCGTCGCGCGGGGCGAGCCGCTGCATTACGCCGCCGCCTCGTCCGCCGCGCGGGCCACATCTGCCACCAGTCGGGCCGTGGCCGGGGTTTCCACGCCGTGGGCGGCCCCGGCCCGCAGGACGGCTCCGCCGATGGCGTCGAGTTCGAGTGGGCGTCCGGCCTCGGCGTCGCGCTGCATCGAGGACCTCATGGACTGCGGGGCGCCGTCGAAGAACGACAGCAGGTTCTCGGTGGTCACCGGCGCGCCGGCGGCCCGTGCCACGGCGGTGATCTCGTCGAGTACGGCGAGCAGTTCCGGCCTCCGCTCACTTCGTACGGATCCGAGGTCGGCCCGGTACCGGGTCGTCAGCAGAGCGAACGGGGCGAGGAAGGCGAGCTTGTCCCACATCACCGCGGTCTCGTCGGTGCGCAGTGTCACACCGAGGCCGACGTCCCGCAGACGGTCGGCGAGCCCGTCGAGCGGTGCCGCGAGTTCCAGGTGGGCGAAGGGGCTGGTGTGGAGGATGCGGCCGGGCGCCGTACGGGTGGCCTCGACCCTGATCGTCCCTGCCACGACCCTGGCCGAGGGATAGCGCCGGCGGAGTACCGCGAGATGGTCGAGGCCGTTGAGCAGCGGGAGCACCGACGCGTCGCCGAGGAGGTCGGCCGGGACCCGTTCGAGCGCCTCGTCCAAGGCGGTCTGCTTGACCGTCACGAAGACGACGTCCACCGGCTCACGCAGCCGGGTGTCGGCTGCCACCTCTGCGGTGAAGTTCCCGTACTTCGCGCTCTCGACGCGCAGGCCGTCCCGGCGGAGGGTGGCTGCGGTCCGTTCGCCGGCCAGGCAGATGGCGCGGTGGCCGGCACGGGCGAGCAGCGCGCCGATCAGACCGCCGACGCCGCCGGGTCCGAGGACGGCCACCCTCAGGTTGGTGGTGCTCATGCGTGTGCTCCTGTCCTTACGAGACCGTTGTGGGTCGGCACCTGCCGTGCTTCAGCACAGCGAGCGGGTTGCCGCCCTGAGCCCTGCAACGATGATCAAGCTGCCGGAAACCCAAGTCAATCCATGGGTTTGCTGGGAAATCCCCAAGCGATGTCTTGGGTTGGCGGTTGGCGGCAGGCAGGCAGGCAGGCAGGCAGACAGGGCGTAAGGGCAGCTCTCGCTTGAGGTCTAGCGGGCTATCCATTCCCTGGTGGTCGTCACCTCGTCGAGGATCTCGGTGAGGGGCTCGGTGCCGAGGCCTGGGCCGGTGGGAACGGTGAGGTGGCCGTCGGTGAGCACGAACGGGGGCGTGATGTCGGTGGCGAAGTAGCGGTGGGAGCCGGAAGTGTCGCCGGGGAGGGTGAAGCCGGGCAGGGCGGCGAGGGCGATGTTGGCGGCGCGGCCGATGCCGGTTTCGAGCATGCCGCCGCACCAGACGGGGATGCCGTGGGCGCGGGCGAGGTCGTGGATGCGGCGGGCCTCCAGGTAGCCGCCGACCCGGGCCGGTTTGATGTTGATGACGGAACAGGCGCCGAGGGAGATCGCCGCCGCGGCGTCGGCGGCGGACTCGATGGATTCGTCCAGGCAGATCGGGGTGCGCAGGATCTTGGCGAGCTGGGCGTGCTGGACCATGTCGTCGTTGGCCAGGGGCTGTTCGATCAGCAGCAGGTCGAAGTCGTCGAGTTTGGCGAGGTGTTGGGCGTCCACGAGGGTGTAGGCGGCGTTGGCGTCGACCTGGAGGAGGAGGTCGTCGCCGAAACGTTCACGGACGGCGCGGACCGGTTCGACGTCCCAGCCGGGTTCGATCTTCAGCTTGATGCGGACGTAGCCCTCGGTGACGTAACGTGCGACGGCGTCGAGGAGTTCCGGGACGGAGTCCATGATTCCGACGGAGACGCCGCAAGGGACGCGGTCCCGGGCGGCGCCGAGGTACGAGCCGAAGGACTCGCCGGAGATGCGCAGTTGGGCGTCCAGGACCGCGGTCTCCAGTGCGGACTTCGCCATGTGGTGGCCGGTGAAGGGCTCCAGTATCCGCCCCACGGCAGCAGCATCCACGCCGTCCTTCGGCAGGGCGGGAATGAGGAACTTGCGCAGGACGTCCTGTGCGCCGTCGACGTATTCGGAGCAGTAGCGGGGTTCCGACATGGCCGCGCATTCGGCCCAGCCCTCGCCGTCGGCGGTGACGACGCGGACCAGTAGTACGTCACGGCTGGTCTGGACGCCGAAGGAGGTGCGGAACGGTGCGACGAGCGGCATCGCGATCCGGCGCAGTTCGATCCCGGAGATCTTCATCTTCATGGTCAGGTGACTCCTGGTTGAGGGGGGTGCGGTTGTGGTCTTGGAAGATTGAGGGGTTGTGGTGTTGGGAGGTTGAGAGGCTGAGGGGTTAGGGATTTGGGGTGTGGGTTAGAGGTTTGGGGTTCAGGCAGCGGTGGTGGGATTGCGGTCGACGAGGTAGCTGCGTCGGTCGTGGAAGCCGGTGACGCGGGCGCCTTCGGCGAGCAGGCCGCCCAGGGTGTGCCGGACGGCCAGTCGCCAGGCACGGGCGGCACCGGGGTCCTGCCGGCGGAGGGCCTCGATGTCGTCGGGCAGATCAACGAGGACGGTGTCGGCGTCGGCCGGTCCGGTTTCGGGGCGGCCGCCGCGGTTCCGTAGGGCGTACGCCGCGTCGGCGGGCACGGCGGGTGTGGTGCCCGGGTCGGGTGCTTCGGCCGGTGCGGTCAGGTCCCAGGCAATCAGCACGCGGTCGGACTCGTCGCCGCCGTTGATGGCGTCGTCCATGGCGCCGTAGAAGGAGGTCAGGTACTCCTCGGGGCGGGCGCCGAGTTTGACGAGGTTGAAGTAGGCGTTGCGGCGGATGAGCGGGTCGTAGGTCCAGGTGATGCGTTGCAGGCCGCGGGCGAGCGCCCACTGGCGCTGGTGCAGTTTGAGGGCCAGGCCGATGCCGCGGCCTCCGGAGGCGCCGGTGATGTGGGAGTGCAGGGTGGTGGCCGGGGGGTCGCCGAAGAAGGCGACGGACGCGCCGACCAGCCGGCCGTCCTCGTAGGCGCCGGCCACGTAGTTGCCGGCGTGCGACAGGGCGCGCATGACCCCGGCGGAGACGGGCGGACCGGCGGTGTCCGTTCCCCAGATACCGGCGTAGAGACGGCTGGCGGTGGCGAACTCCTCCATGGCGTGGAGTTCGCGGATTTCGGGTGCGTTCATTGGTGCGTTCCTTGCAGTGCTCCGACGAGGTGGGCCAGGAGGCGGGCACGGGCGGGCATGGTGGCGGTGAGGACGTGTTCGTGATCGGCGTGGGCGCCGTCGCCCACGGCGCCGAGTCCGTCGAGGGTGGGACAGCCGGCTCCGGCGGTGTAGTTGCCGTCGGATGCGCCGCCGACCGCCGCTTGCCGCAGCGGGCCGAGGCCGAGCTGTGCGGCCTCTTCGGTGGCCAGGGCGAACAGCTCCCGGGAGGCGTCGGGATCCAACGGCGGACGATTGGGGCCGCCGTCGATCTGCAGCCGGGCGCCGCGGATCTGCGGCTGCAGGGTCCGGATGAGCTGGTCGACCGCTTCCTGTGCCGCGGCGGTGGGAACGCGCACGTCCACGTTCAATGTGGCGCGGGCGGGCACGGTGTTGCTCGCGGTGCCTGCCGACATCACGGTCGGGGTGATGGTCGTCCCGGGCCCGGTGCGCGCGGTGACGCTGTCGGCGATCTGCTGCACGGCGAGGAGTTGGTGGGCGAGTTCGGTCGCCGCGTTCACGCCCTTCTCGGGTTCCAGTCCGGAGTGGGCGGCCCGGCCGTGAACCGTGAGGTCGTACAGGGAGACGCCCTTGCGGCTGGTCTTCAACGCCCCTGCGGGGGCTGAGGGTTCGAGGACGAGGGTGGCCGTGCACTGACGCGCGAGGTCTTCGATGAGTCGGCGGGAGGTGCCTGATCCGACCTCTTCGTCGCCGGTGACCAGTACGCAGATGCCGTCCAGGGACGGGAGCGAGGCGAGGGCGTGGAACATCTGGACCAGTCCGGCCTTCATGTCGAAGACGCCGGGGCCGCGGGCGATGCCCTGCTCCACCGACCAGGGGTGGGTCTTGAGGGATCCGATCGGCCAGACGGTGTCGTGGTGGCCGAGGAGCAGGACGCGCGGCGTTCCGAAGGTCCACTGGACGTGGGTGACACCGTCGACGACCAGCAGCTGAGGCTGGGCGCCGAGCAGTCGGCCGCCCTGCGCGGCGACGACCTGGGCGCTGCGGGCCACGGCCGCGTGGTCGGCGGAGTAGGACTCGCAGACCACGAGTTCTTCGAGGTCGGCGAGCATGGCGTCGAGGCTCGCCAGATGGTCCGCGCGGGCGGATCGGGATACGGGGTCAACCGGCACGTGGGTCCTCCAGGGGTGGGATGACCGCAACGCTAGGCACGCTGACCTGGGGCGGGTTGGTAGCCCGGTGAACAATCCGGGGGGCCGGTTCGTGCCTGGATCCGAATCCGTGGAGATCGACGGTGGCTGGTGGGTCGGAGGGCCTGGTGGATCGGATGGCCTGGCTGGCACCTCTCGCAGAACCTGGGAGCGCCGTCCCAACCAGCGCCCTCCGCCTGGGGATCGCCACCGCCCGTCGGCATCGCCCCAGACGAGGGAGTGCGTGCGTCGCCGATATCCTGCCTGGCATGTCCCACTCGTATGCGGGTCTTGATGATGCGGGTCTTGATGATGCGGGCGTTGACGACGCGAGGGTTGACGATGCGGGGGTTGACGATGCGGGGGTTGCGACAGCAGCGGCCCGTGCCGGCGCGGACGTGGTGCGCAGCATGTACGGCCAGCGGCTCACCCGTATCGACAAGGGCGCCGGGGACTTCGCCACCGCCGCCGATGTAACGGCCGAGACGGCGATCCTCAGCATCATCCGCGCCGCCCGGCCCGACGACGCCGTCCTCGGCGAAGAGGGCGGACAGCAGGGCGCCACCAAGGCCGCGCGCCAGTGGCTGGTGGATCCCTTGTGCGGCACGCTGAATTACGCCGTCGGCACCATGCTGGTGGCCGTCAACGTGGGGCTGCGCGACGGGGCGGCCGCGGTGGCCGACCCGTTCAGCGGCGAGGTCTTCTTCACCGACGGTGAAACCGCCTGGTTGCGGCATGACGGTCCCGGTCCCGATGCCCGGCTGGCCCCCTCACCCGCCAGTCAACTCGTCGACGTCAATCTGGACCCGCCGTTCCCCAACGCACCTGGTTTCCGGGCCGTGGACCTGCTGGCCCACCCCTCATTCGGGGAACGGTTCCGCCCCCGGGTCGCCTCCACGACGCTGGCGTTGGCCTGGGTCGCCGCCGGCAAGCGCGCCGCCTACGTCACGGACGGCGGCGACCTGTCCGGGAGCGTGCACTTTGCCGCCGGCATCGCCCTCTGCCGGGCCGCCGGCTGCGTGGTCACGGGGATCGACGGCGCCCCGATCGGTCAGGCAGGTCGCGGACTCGTCGCGGCTGCCGACGGCGAAACCCACCACCTTCTGATGTCGATGATCCGCAGCAGACGTCAGGGCAGCGCCTGAGACATCACCGCCGGGCTGTCGCCTCAACTGACCTTGCCACTGCGCTACTCGGCCACTCGGCTAGCGGTCACCGGGCCGTTGCGGACGGAGACGTCCCGTGCAGACGGAGTTGGAGCATCGCCGCAAACCGGGCGGACGGATCCTGCAGGTCCAGCTGTCCCACCTCGGCCACCCGACGGATGCGGTAGCGGAACGTGTTGGGGTGGACGAACACGCTCGCGGAGGCGGCGATGACGTCTCCGAAGGCGTCCAGCCACGCCCGCAGGGTCTCGACGAGGTGGGCGTTGTGCTGGGCGTCGTAGGCCGCCAGCCGGGCGAGCGGCCCGCAGAGTTCGTCGCGGTTGGCGATCGCGAGGTCCCGGATCTCCAGGAGGAGGGCGTCGACGTATACGTCGGCGATCGAGGCGACGCGCTGGACGCTCTCGCCGCTCAGCAGTACGCGCAGCGCCCGGTCGGCGTTGGCCCGGGAGCGCGGGAGGGCGGCGGGCTCCTGGGCGACCGAGCCGATGCCGATGACGGCGCCGGCCCGGTCACCGGTGCGCTGCAGGAAGTTCGCCGCCACCTGCACGGCGCGTTCCCGGGCGTGGGCCGGATCGCCGGTCACCGGGAACAGTGCGTACGCCACGTCGCCGAGCAGCGCCACCGCGGAACGGGGTTGGACGGCGGTGAGGTGGACGGCCAGGGCGCCCGTGAGGCGCTGGCGCTCGGCGGTGAGGTGAGCATGATCGTCGCCGGCGCCTGGGCCCAGTCCCATGGCCATGACCAGGGTGGGTTCGTTCACCAGCCCCAGCCGACCGAGCGCATCGACCGCCCCTCCCCCGCCCTCCAGCGCGGTGGCGACGAGGTCGGCGCGCAGCCGGTTCTCGGCGTCGGTGCCCGCGCGGAACCGGAGCATGTGGAGCGCCGCGAGCTTGGCCGCCTCCCGGAACGCCTGGTCGCGCTCCGGTGTGAGCGGTTGCCGCAGCGCCGCCCACAACGACCCCAGGATCTCGTCCCCCGCACGCACCGCGATCGCCACGCGTGGCAGCGCGACCTCGTCACCGACGGTCGGCGGGGGAATGTGCACCGGGCCGTCACTGCGGTACAGCTGCTTGAAGGCCCCGCTCTCCTCATGGGCGCGCAGATAGCGCTCGGGCACCTGCCGGGCCAGGATGCTCTCCACACGGGCTGTGTCCGCCTCGTCCTGCCGGCCGGAGAAGGCCAGGATCCGCGAGCTGCGGTCCTCGATGGTGATCGGGGCGTCCAGCAGGGTGGCGATCGCGTTCGCCAGCGCGAAGAGGTCACCGGACGGCACGCCGCCGAGCGTGTGTGCGCCCGCTTCGCCGACGTCCCCCTCGGACAGCAGGGTGCGCAGCATCGCAGCCAGCTGGGCCCAGGACGCTCCCCGGGTCAGGGCCAGCAGCGCCACACCGGTCTCGGCCACGACCGGTCCGAGCTCGCCCGCGTCCTCGACCGGGCCCCGGACCACCAGGGCCGCGGCCCGATGAACGGCGAGGTCCCGTAGGAGCCGGGAGATCTGCTCGGCTCCATGGACACCGACGCCGAGCACGATGGCGCGCTGCGGATAGTGCTGCTCGTCATACGGGTCGTGGATGCCGACGCCACCGATCTCTCCGGCCGCCTCGGCGCCGCCGTGCAACAGGTCCAGGAGGGTGGAGCCGAAGTCCTTGAGCACCCGGCTCAAGCTTCTGGCGGGGTGCGTCGACATGCGCCTGATCATCTCCGCAGGTTAGGGCCGTCACGGTCCCCCGGCTTGGTGCGTGCGGACGAGGATAGGCGAGCGAATCCGTATCTCCGAACGAACCCAGGTGATCACCAACCCGAGCGATCATGGATCCGGTGGATCACGGACTCGGATCTCCGCGCACGCGCCGACGACCACCTTTCCCCTGCCCGCAGCGTCTCAGCAGCCTCGGCAGCCCACCGTTCAGGTCCCTCCGGGTCCGCTCCACCCTTCACCGCGCGGACCGCCGCACCGAACGTACTCCCGCTGAACACCGGCGGGCACTGGTTCACTCGACGTCCAGCCGAGCACGGCGCGCTCGTACCACCGTTGTCGGCGATAGCTCAGCCATGTCCCGCTTTTTCGGAAGAATCCTTCCCGCTCACCCATAAGAGCGTGGTCCGGCTGCGAGTTGTTTCCGGCCCTGCCCGCGTGACCATGTTCGTCGTCACGAGGGTTGGGGCCGGAGGCCACGGAGGCTGTGCTGCGCCGACGGCGGCGTGGGGGTGAGGTCTTGAGAACCCATCCCTGGCTGTCGACGGCCAGGCCGTGGCCGGGTCCCGGCTCCGATGTCCAGGGCAGGAGCTCTGGGTAGGGCGAACGCAGGGTAGGGCTATGCACCTGACTCCACACGAACAAGAGCGCCTGATGATCCATGTGGCGGCGGACGTCGCCGAGAAGCGTCGGGCCCGGGGGATCCGGCTCAACTACCCCGAGACCGTCGCGCTGTTGACCGTCCACGTCCTCGAGGGCGCCCGCGACGGGAGAACCGTCGCCGACCTCATGTCTTCCGGGCGGAAGCTGCTGACCCGTGAGGAGGTCATGGAGGGCGTCCCGGAAATGATCAAGAACGTACAGGTGGAGGCCACGTTTCCGGACGGCACGAAGCTGGTCACCGTCCACGATCCTTTCCCGGAAGCGGGCAAGGACGACGAGCCGCTGGTCTCACCGGGCAAGGTGGACTACTCCACGGAGCCGGGCGACGAGTTCGTGCGCTTCAACGAGGACCGCGAGGTCACTCCCCTACCCGTCAACAACCCGTGTGACCGTCCCGTCCAGGTCGGTTCGCACTACCACTTCGCCGAAGCCAACCCCGGCCTGGAATTCGACCGTGATGCCGCCTGGGGCAAGCGCCTGCACATCCCGGCCGGCAGCTCCGTGCGCTTCGAGCCCAACGTGCCGGAGCATGTCGAACTGGTCCCCATCGAGGGCAAGCGCGAGGTGCACGGCCTTCGCGGCGAGGTCGGCGGCCCCCTCATCGGCACCCGACCTTCATCCACTGAGCGTGGCTCATCCGCCGAGCAGGCTTCATCCGCCGAGGTCGGGGGTGAGCTCAATGACTGAGTGCTGCCCTGAGCCTCCCAAGCCTTCCGATCCCCTGACCCGCGTCCAGTACGCGGACCGGTTCGGACCGACGACCCGCGACCGTATCCGTCTCGCCGACACCGAGCTGCGGATCGAGATCGAGGATGACTGGGCCGGCGGTCCCGGGCGCAGCGGGAACGAGATGGTCTTCGGCGGCGGCAAGGTGATCCGTGAGTCGATGGGGCAGTCCATTGCGCCGCGCGACCGGCGCGGCGCACGTGATGCTGACGAGCCCGTCGGGGCCGACGAATCCGGTGATGCCGACGCCGGCGACGTCGTCGAGCCTCCCGACACCGTCATCACCGGTGCCGTCATCCTGGACCACTGGGGCATCGTCAAGGCCGATGTCGGCCTCCGCGACGGTCACATCACCGCGCTGGGCAAGGCGTACAACGACGAGACCATGGACCGCCTCCATGACGGGGCCGGCAAGCACAATGACGTCGGCCCGACACCCACGGATTTCGTCATCGGTCCGGAGACGGAGGTCATTGCGGGCAACGGGAAGATCCTCACCGCCGGCGGGGTCGACACGCACGTCCACTTCATCTGCCCCGAGCAGGTCGGTGAGGCGCTCTCCGCGGGTGTCACCACGCTCATCGGCGGTGGTACGGGGCCGGCGGAGGGCAGTACCGCCACCACGGTCACGCCCGGTTGCTGGCACATCGCCCGCACCTTCGAGGCGCTGGATGCCTTCCCGGTCAACGTCGGACTGCTCGGCAAGGGTGCCACCATGTCCGAGGAGTCCATGTACAACCAGGTGGATGCGGGCATCATCGGCTTCAAGATCCACGAGGACTGGGGTGCCACCCCGGCCGCGCTCAAGAAGTGTCTGGAGGTCTGCGAGGAGACCGGGGTTCAACTGGCCCTGCACGCCGACTCGTTGAATGAAGCAGGCTTCGTCGACGACACCATCGCGGCGATCGACGGCAGTGACGGCAGCGATGGCCGCCCCGTTCGCTCCCTCCATGTCTTCCATGTCGAGGGCGCCGGCGGCGGCCACGCCCCCGACATGATCAAAATGGTGAAGGAGCCGAATGTCCTGCCCGCCTCCACCAATCCCACCCGGCCGCTGACCATCAACACGGTCAGGGAGCACTTCGACATGGTGATGGTCTGCCATCACCTCAACCCGAAGATCGAGGAGGATCTGGCCTTCGCGGACTCCCGGATCCGCCCCTCCACGATGGCCGCCGAGGACATCCTGCACGACCTCGGCGCCATCTCGATCATGTCCTCCGACGCCCAGGCCATGGGCCGCATCGGCGAGATGATCACACGCACCTGGCAGACCGCGCACGTCATGAAGGTCCGCCGGGGCTTCCTGGAGGAGGACAGGCTGCCGGAGGAGGAGCGGCCGACGGGTGAAAAGGGGGCCGACAACAGGCGCGCCCGCCGGTACGTCGCGAAGTACACCATCAACCCGGCGATCGCCCAGGGCATCGATGCGGTGGTCGGCTCCGTGGAACCCGGCAAGCTGGCCGACCTGGTGCTGTGGGAGCCGAAGTTCTTCGGCGTCAAGCCACATCAGGTCATCAAGGGCGGGCAGATCGCGTACGCGCAGGTGGGCGACGCCAACGCCTCCATCCCCACCCCGCAACCGGTACTCCCCCGCGCCGTGTGGGGAGCCACCGGCCTGGCGCCTCGCTCCACCTCGTTCAACTTCGTCACGCAACGGGCCATCGACAGCGGCTTGCCCGAACGGCTCTCGCTGGGCAAGAAGTTCAAGGCCATCACCAGCACGCGTGGCATCCGCAAGGCGGACATGAAGGAGAACGACGCGACCCCCGACGTCCGGATCGATCCCGACACCTACGAGGTGATCGCCGGGGGCATGAAGGTGGAGGACGTGACGACCCGCGTCGAGGGCCAGACCGTCGAGCGGAGCTATCCCAGCGAACTCCCCATGGCACAGCGGTACTTCCTCTTCTGAGGCACCGAGCGCCGGACGATGCACACGCAGCACGGAGCCGGTGCCCTGACACCAGTGACGAAAGGTGACCCGCGAAAGAATGAGCCGTGCCGCACTGCTCGTCCTGGCCGATGGCCGATTCCCCGCCGGAGGGCACGCACACTCCGGCGGGGCCGAACCCGCCGTGGCAGCGGGCCTGGTCAACGACAGGCACTCGCTGGAGGACTTCTGCCGGGGGCGCCTGCACACCGCGGGCCTGGTCGCGGCGGCGCTTGCTGCCGCGGCCGCCGCGGGCCATGATCCGGTGGCGCTCGACGAGGCCGCCGACGCCCGCACACCCGTCCTGGCGCTACGGATCACCGCCCGCAAACTGGGACGACAGATGATGCGGGCCGCCCGCGCGACCTGGCCCTCGGCCGAGCTGGACGCACTGGCCGCGGCCCGGCCGCAGGGCGCGCACCAGCCGGTGGTGCTGGGGCTGGCCGCGCGGTCCGCCGGGCTTTCCCCGCTGGATGCCGCGTACGCGACGGCGTACGAAGCCCTCAGCGGACCGGCCACCGCGGCGGTCCGGCTACTGAGCCTGGACCCTTTCGACGCCACCGGGGCCCTCGCCCGACTCGCTCCCGACCTCGATCGGACCGCCGCGGCGGCGGCCGCCGCTGCAGCACGCGTCCCGGCCGAGGGGCTCGATGCGCTGCCCGCCGCGTCCGCGCCGCTGCTCGACATCACCGCGCAGCAGCACGCCGCCTGGCCGACACGCCTCTTCGCCTCCTGACCTCCAAGAACCCGAAGACGCCACACCTCACGCAGGTCTCAAGAGCCCATGAACGCCCCACCTCACGCAGGACTGGAGTTTGTATGCACCGTGACCACGACGAGACGTTTCCCGAGCGCCACACCTACAGCGCCGCCGACCGGGTACGGCCCGGAGGGCACCCGCGCGCCCTGCGCATCGGCCTGGGCGGACCCGTCGGCTCGGGGAAGACCGCAACGGTGGCCGCGCTGTGCCGTGCGCTGCGCGACGAGCTGTCCATCGCCGTCGTCACCAACGACATCTACACCCGCGAAGATGCCGCATTCCTGCTCCGCGAGGCGGTACTGCCCGCCGAGCGGATCTCCGCTGTAGAGACCGGCGCGTGCCCGCACACGGCGATCCGTGACGACATTTCGGCCAACCTGGAGGCAGTGGAGGATCTGGAGGCTGCGTTCTCCTGCGAGGGGACGGGACCCCTCGATCTGGTGCTGGTGGAGTCGGGCGGCGACAACCTCACCGCGACCTTCTCCAAGGGCCTGGTCGACTTCCAGATCTTCGTCATCGACGTCGCCGGCGGCGACGACATTCCCCGCAAGGGCGGCCCCGGCGTCACCACCGCCGACCTCCTGGTGATCAACAAGACCGACCTCGCCCCCTACGTCGGCTCCGACCTGGAAGCCATGGCCCGCGATGCCAAGACCCAGCGCGGCGAACTCCCCGTCGTCTTCACCTCCCTCACCACCGGTGACGGCATCAAGCCCGTCACCGACTGGGTCCGCGCACGACTCACCGACTGGAGTGCCGGCCCCGCATGACCCTCACCCGGCCACACACCGCACCTGCCCCTGACCGGTCCGCCCCGGGGGTACGCGCCACCGCCCGCATCCTGGCCGCCGTCAGGGGCGGCACCACCGCCCTGCCCGTCCTCGACGGAGACGGCCCCTTCGAACTGCGCCGCCTGAATACCCACGGGACCCAGGCCCGGGTGTGCGTCGTCGGCGCCATGAGCGCCCCCCTCGGCGGCGACCGGCTGCGGATCGAAGCCACCGTCCAACAGGGCGCGGCACTGCACCTCACCTCCGCCGCCGCGACCCTCGCCCTCCGCGGCCCGACCTCCGCACCCGCCAGCTACGACGTGCACCTGACCGTTGGAGAGCACGCGCAGCTCCACTGGCTGCCCAAACCGCTGATCTGCGCGGCCGGCAGCGATCTGCGCCAGATCTGGACGATCGACCTCGCCCCCACCGCCCGGCTCGTACTTCGCGAGGAACAGATCCTCGGACGCACCGGCGAGTCCCCCGGCCATCTGACGACTCGCCTCACTGTCCGCCGAGGTGGGCGCACCCTGTTGGACCAGCAGGCCGCATACGGGCCGGGCGAACCCGGCTGGGACGGCCCGGCAGTCCTCGCGGGCCACCGCGCAACCGGCCAACTCCTCGTCGTCGACCCGGACTTCGAGGCAGACACCCCCGAAGTCCAGCTCCTCGGCGACGCCCCGCAAGACGGCCAAGCCGTACGGACCCCCCTCGCCGGCCCCGCCACCCTCGTCACCGCCGTCGCCCCGGACGGCCTCCGCCTGCGCCACCTCCTCACCACCCACCTCCTCACCACCGCACAGATCGACTCCGGCCAGCCCCTCGCACGCGGCAACCCGCACTGATCCGGGCGTCACACCAACGCGGGCTATCGCTCACCCGGCCCGCCACATGCTCAGGCGGCCCATGGACTCATGACGGCCGGAGGAATCACCGATGACGGGGGGGGACATTCCCGGCGGGGACATGGTGCGATGCGAAGGACAAGCTGATGGGTTCCTTCGACCTGGGCAGCTCTGACTTGGTCAGATCTGCCCAGGTCAGGTCTGACCTGGGCGGATTCGATCTGGGCGGACGCGTAACCCTGGTGACGGCGCTACCAGCGGCATCGGATCCGCCACCGCGGCGCTCCCTGAAGCTCCCGGTTGGCTGAAGTCTCCGGCCGACTGAAGCCTCCGACTGCCCGGCCGCCCGGCCGCTCAGCCGCCCGACCGCTCAGCCCCGCTCCGCCAGTCGGCTCACTGCTCGGTCCGGTTCACCCGGATCAGCGTCTGCTGCCCGTTGGCGACGAGGTTCCGCCGGTCGTGCTGGACTCCGAACACCTCCAACTGGCATACAGTCAGGGTGCGTCCGGACTTCAGGACCGTCCCGACCGCCTCGATGTGGGCGCCGACCGCAGGCGCCAAGAGGTTGATCTTGTACTCGACGGTGAGCACGTCGGTGTCCTCGGGGAACAGCGTGAAGGCGGCGTAGCCACCGGCGCTGTCCGCGATGGCGCTGGTGGCACCGGCGTGGAAGTAGCCGTGCTGCTGGGTCACTTCGGGGCGGCCGGGGAGCACGATACGTACCCGGCCGGGGCCGATGTGGGCTATCCGGGCCCCGAGGTGGCTCATCAGCCCCTGGCGGTCGAAGCTGTCCTGGATGCGCTTCTGCACCTCGGGGCTCGCCTCTTCCGGCTGCGTCTGATCTTCCACGTACTCTCCTTCGACGGACATCACAGTGTGGCGACGGACACGACAATTTGCGTGTACGAGGGTGACGCGGGCCGATCAGCCGGCGAGGCGTTCCACCAGCAGGAACGCGCCGATGACGATCATCATGACACCGGAGACCCGGGTCACCGCCCGGGCCGCCGAAGGGCGGGTCCTCAGGACGGTGCGGGCCAGGACGCCGACGGCGAGGTAGACCAGGGCGCAGGCCGTCATGTGGAGCGTGCCGAGCAACCCGGTCTGCGCGGCGACGGGCCAGCCGCCGGCCGGGTTGATGAACTGCGGGAACAGCGAGAAGTACAGCAACAGCGCCTTGGGATTCAGGCCGCTGATCCCGGCACCCTTGAGCATGACCCGCCCGCGCGAAACGGGCATTGCCGTGGGCACCATTGCCGAGGACGCCACCGTCGAGGAGCCCACCGCCGAGGACGCCACCGTCGAGGAGCCCACCACCGAGGAGCCCACCACCGAGGAGCCCACCGCCGAGGACGCCAATGTCGAGGAGGCCACCGCTGGGGAGCCCACCGTCGAGGACGCCGTCGTCTCCGTGGCCGCGCCCAGGACCGCCGGCCGCGACAGCACGCCCCAGCCCAGCCACATCAGGTAGGCGGCGCCGGCGACGGTCAGCACGGTGAGCACGGTCGCCGAGCTCGCCACGATCACCACCAGACCGGCCACGGCGAGCAGCGTGTATCCCGCGTATCCGGCTATCAGCCCGGCCACCGCAGGGACGACCGACCGGTCCCGCAGCCCCGCCGAGATCGCATAGGCCCAGTCCGCGCCCGGTGTGAACACCAGCAGCAGATCCACCGCCAGAAAAGCCGCCAGCGTCGTCGTGTGCATCGATGGTTTCCTCTCACGTTCCTTGCTCTGAGAGGAAACCTAGGCTGGACCTGCCGGAAAGTGTTGCTGTTCTTACCCCATGATCGCGCTCACTGAGGGAGAATCTTCTCCATGGATGCCCTCGACCGGAAAATTCTTACCGAGTTGCAGCTGGACGGCCGCCTGACCGTCACCGAGCTGGCCGCCCGCGTGCAGCTGAGCGTCTCGCCCTGCCACCGCCGCCTGCGCGACCTCGAACGGGAGGGCGCGATCCGCGGCTACCGCGCCGTCGTCGACCCGGCCGCCATCGGCCTGAACTTCGAGGCCCTCGTCTTCGCCACCCTGCGCTGGGAGGACCGCGACACCGTCACCGCCTTCGAAGAGGCCGTGACCGCCATCCCGCACGTCCTCCAGGCCCAGCGCCTCTTCGGCGAACCGGACTACCTCCTGCGCGTCGCCACCACCGACCTGGGCGCCTACCAGCAGCTCTACGACGAGCAGCTGGCCAAGCTGCCGGGCGTCCAGCGACTGACCTCCACGCTCGTGATGAAGAACGTCATCGACGACCGGCCATTGCCCGAATGACCGACCGTTGCCCGAACGACCGGTCATTGCCCGAATGACCGCCCGTTGTACGAGTGGCCGCCCACTGCACGAGTGACCGCCCATTGGCCAGGCGGCGACTGCTCCGACTCAGATCGCTAGAGGTGTGATTCCAAGGCGGCGTAGACCTTCCGCCAGGCCTCCGCACCGGCCTTCGGGTCGTAGTCCTCCGGGCGGTCTGCGCAGGCGAAGCCGTGCCGGGCGCCCGGGTACGTCACCAGCTCGTGCGGCACCTTGGCCTCGATGAGGCGCTGCTCGGCCTGCTCCCACTCGTCGGCCGGGATGATGTGGTCCAGCTCGCCGCGGAAGCCCAGCAGAAAGGCGCCGCCCTCCGCGATCCGCTCGCTGGTCTCCAACGGCGGCACCGGGCCGACCAGCGGAAAGCCGCTGTTCAGCAACCAGCCCGGGTAGAAGACGGCGGCCAACTCGAAGCGCAGCTCGGTCGCCGCCCGCACCGCGATGTGCCCGCCCATGCTCAGCCCGAGGAAGGCCACGCCCCGCTCACCGGCTTCAGCACGCGCCACCGTCAGAGCCGCCGAGGCGTCAGCCACCAACTCGTCCCGGTCCAGCGCCCGCATCAGCACCAAGCCGTCCTCGCGCTCCTCGGCCGAGTACCCGAGCGCGGTACGACGGGCGTTGCGCCAGTAGTAGTCCGGTGCCAGCGCCACGTACCCGGCCGCCGCCAACTCCGCGCAGGTGTCGCGGACATAGGCGTTCACTCCGTACAGCTCGGAGCAGACCACCACCGCGCCGCGCACCTCACCCTCCGGGCGGTGCACATACGCCTCAATGCCACCGGCTTCGCCGAGTCTCTCCCACTGACCAGTCATCAGTTCCCCCGTGCCTTGATCGCTGAAAGTCGCCGCAATCCTAGACTCACGCAACGTCCGTCACACTGGCCACGGAAAAACACAGAGATACCGACGCGGAAACGCATGCGGATGCGGCTGCCGCTGCCGCTGCCGTTGCCGTTGCCGTATGGATAAGGGCAGATGCCGTGTCAGTGGCCGGCACTACCGTGTGGTGCATGACCAACATCAGTTTCTGGACCACACCGGCGGACCGCATGGTCCGTGGCGGCATGGGCAGATGCGACATCACCGTTCTCCAGCCGCCGTTCACGGCGACCGCCCACACTCTTCCGGCCAACGACCCGGCGCGAGCAGTGGAGTTCGCCGGATCCTTCGGCACCGTCGATGAGGTACTGGGAGAGATCGAGACCCGCCCCGCGAACCAGACCCTGTTCCTCGGCGAGCGAGCCGACCTCGACCAGATACAGGCCGGGGCGTGGGGTCCCATACTGGGGATCAGCGATCCCGCGCTCGGTGACGATGGTAACGACACCCCGCTGCTGTACGAGGTGGGCCGCCTGCGCGAGCGCTACCCGGATGCGCGGATCGTCGGCCGGGTGGAGGTGGACTACGGCGAGTCCCACACCGAGGACATCGTGTGGCTTCCTGACGGCACCATGTTCCACGCCTCCGGTTGGCCCGGGATGGACCCCTGGGAGCTGACTGGCGACCCCCACGCGGTCGTCGCCGCCCTCGGCATCACCGGCGACATGCTGGAGGACATCGACGTCGACCTGGACGCCGAGCCCGAGGAAGTCGAGTGGTCCGCCTTCGTCGGCTTGGCCTTGGGGGACGCCGACCCGTGGCCCTGGACGCACCTGGAGACTTCCGTACTCAAGGTCCGCCACACCGAGAGCTACACCCACCGCATGGAGAGGCTGTACTTCATCGGCGGCTGATCTGATCGTTGAGGGTGGTCTGCGAGTCACGAAGCGGCCCCTCCGCGCCCCAGGGCGCCCATCCGCGCCCAGTTCGCCTTGCCCGTGCAGACCGCAACACGCCCGTACTTGATGGAGCAGCATTCAGGGGCAAGTGGTCCATCGTCGACGTCAGTTCGGCTGCCGGCGGGTCCGTTTCACCTCGCGGTCGATGGCCCAGGCGTCGGCGACCGGACCGATGTGGCGGAGCTTGTCGGGATTGATCACCGAGCGGATGGTCTGGATCTGTCCGTCGAGCACATCGAGCGCCAGGGTGTGCAGCACCTTGCCGTCCCGGTCGCGGAAGATCGCGCCCGGCTGGCCGTTGACTTCGTGCGGCTCGAACGTCACGTCGATCCGGGCCATCAGCGGGAAGACGGAGGCGAGCAGCCGCGCCACGTTCTCGGGACCGACGACGGCCCTGGACAGCTGCGGGGCCTTCCCGCCGCCGTCACCGACCATCGATACATCGGCGGCGAGCAGTTCCCGCAGGCCGCCGACGTCGCCTTCGCGGAGGGCGTCGAAGAACCGCGACGCCAGTTCCTCACGCTCTTCGCGGACCGCTTCGAAGCGCGGCCGCCCGGCTTTCATGTGCCCCCGCGCCCGCGCGAGTAGCTGCCGGCACGCCGCCTCCGACCGCCCCACTGCCGCGGCTACCTCGTCGTATCCAAAGCCGAACACCTCCCGCAGCACGAACACCGCCCGCTCCAACGGGCTGAGCCGCTCCAGCAGGAGCAGCGCCGCCATCGACACCGAGTCGGCCAGTTCCGCCGAGCGCGCCGGATCCTGATACGGATCGCTCAGCAGCGGCTCGGGGAACCACGGGCCCACGTACTCCTCCCGCCGGACCCGTGCGGAACGCAGGACATCGATCGAGATCCGCGTCACCGCGGCCGACAGATAGGCCTTGGTCGACGTGGGCCGGGTCGCCGAGCCGTCAAAGCGCAGCCATGTCTCCTGCACGGCGTCCTCGGCCTCTCCCACACTGCCCAGAATCCGATACGCGATCGAGAACAGCAGCGGCCGCAGCTCCTCGAACTCCTCGACCTTGCTCACGCCGAATCCCCTCCCCTGGTTCCCCGCCCCGCGGCCCGGGGCCCTCCGCCGGGCCCCGAGCCAGTCGTTGATGCCGTTCAGTGGAACTGCCCGGGCTGGTAGTTGCCGGCCGGCTGCTGGGTGATGACGTTCAGCCGGTTCGCCATGTTCATGAACGAGACCGTGAACACCAGGGCGGTGAGCTGCTCCTCGTCGTAGTGCTTCGCGGCATTCGCCCACACCTCATCGCTGACCCCACCGGCCGCATCCGCGACCCGGGTGCCCTCCTCCGCCAGCTCCAGCGCGGCACGCTCGGCCTCGGTAAAGACCGTCGCCTCCCGCCATGCCGCCACCAGGTTCAGTCGCACCGAGTCCTCGCCGGCAGCGGCGGCGTCCTTGGTGTGCATGTCGATGCAGGCGGCACAGCCGTTGATCTGGCTCACGCGCAGCGCCACCAGCTCCTGCGTCGCGGCCGGCAGCGGCGATTCCTTGAGCGCCTTGCCCGCCGACATCACGTACTTGAGGGCCTTGCCGGCGGTCGGGCTGGCGAAGTAGTTCAGTCGCGCGTCCATGGGGTGCTCCTCTGGGATTGTTCGTACCTACACCCCCTGAGACGGGGTAGCCCGACCACCTGTGACATGGGGAAATGTGACCTGCGTCTCTCCCCCTCCCCCGGCTGTCGGCACGCGTCATGCGTCACGCGTCACGCGTCACGCGTCACGCGATGACGTTCCTGCCGTACGTGTCAGTGCGGCCGCGGAACCACATCAAGACCAGGCAGTCACCATATGTCCGGCGTCGGGATCGCCCGGCTGAAGTCGCCGGCCCGCAGTGCGTCGGTGGGTATCGACCAGTGCATCCAGCCTCCGTCGCCGCCCAGATACCACTCGTCGTGTCCGGAGAGTTGGAGCAGGTGGTGGTAGGTGGTGGGGTCTTCGCCCCAGGGCACCATGGGCGAACTCCCTGTGGGGAACTTCGGCCAGCCAAAGGCTATGTCCTCGGCAACGAGCGCGCCCGGCCGGCTCGACCACTCCGTGAGCAACTCCTCCACGTACTGACCAGGCATGGCCTTGGCCAGGTGGTCGGCCTCGGGCCCCAGGTCGAGGGCGTGCCAGGCCGGGTCCCAGGTGTCGGGGAAGTCGAACCCGGGCGTGGCTGCCCAGGGGACCGGGTCGAAGACGCTCGACCGGGCGGGTGGGTTCGTCTCGACGGCGTGCGCGGCACGGGCTGCGATCACCTTCCCCAACTGCGGGTCGAACGAGAGGTATTTGAGTGCCACCTCGTAGGAGGCGGGATCGCACTGCTCGGAGTCGGTGTCCAGGGAGAAGAAATTGAGCAGGCCCGTACCGGCCGGGAGGACGTCGTCGAGCCAGGGGGCCAAGGCGTCGGTGTCGAGGACGGCGATCAGGGTCAACGGAAAGCCGTCGCAGGTCGGCCACGGTGTGCCTGGTTCAAGCATCGCCCGGCCGCCGAACCGGCTGTGCCCGGCGGCCTCGCCCGGACCGGCCTCGGTGAGTGCGAAACCAGGCCGGGCGAGGCGGAGGAACCGGGCGGCGAGGTCGGGGCCGAGACGTTCGGCGCAGAAGTCTCGGAGGGCCGGGCGGACGGTCTCTGGAGTCATACGCCCAGTCAAGCACCAGCCACTGACAGGCGGACCAGGCCGCCGTTCCAGGTGTGCCGGGCCCGAAGTCCAAAGGCACCCGCCCCTCCCGCGATCAACCTCCTGTCAAGGAGAGCGCCACGGTGGCCGGCCGGCACGCGAACGTCCTTCGGTGACTGGTGCGGTGAAACGGGCGACCAGCGGAACAGCCAGGGCGATGAGAACCACCGTCACCAGAACCGGCCCCGGGCCGAAGAACCCTGTCACCCCCCGAGCAACGTCCAGCTCCGGCGAGTCCGTTCGGCACGCATACCCTTCGGTCGAGCAGCCGGTCAGCACGCCCTGGAGGACCACTCCCCACGTCCAGATTCCGGCCGTCAGCCACCCGCCGAGCAGGCACGCGGGAAGAACGGCCAGCTTCAGGAACCGTGGCATGCGGTGCGCCTGGGGGTCGCCCCGGAACCACTGGGCCCCGACCAGCGTGAGCCAGCCGCACAGCAGCACCGCGGCTGCGGCCAGCGCTGCCAGGAAGGACGCGGCGAGCGGTATGCCGGAGAGGCCGTAGCCGGACACCCTCGTGTAGAGGGCGAGCCAACTGCCCGTCACCACGCCGGCGGCCACGATCACGCCGGTGAGCGCCGACCGGCCGAGCCGGGCCGGCCCGCCCGCGTACCACTGGTGGCGCCAGAGCGTGAACCCCACGAACAGCGTCAGCCCCACCCCGACGAGCAGCCCGCAGAGAGTCGGTGTGAAGAAGTTGTCCCTCGGCCCGTAGAACCGCAGCAGCATGTCCTGGAGCGTCGGCAGCAGCACACCGGCGACGGTCGCACCGAGGAACACCCGCCCCGGCGAGGAGGCGAGCACCCGTCCCGGGGTCCTGGCGACGCCCAGCCGGTCCGTGCCCATGGGGTGGTGGCGCAGCCAGGACCGTAGCCGCGCCGCGCCCGCGCCGTCCCCGCCGTCGGCCTCCGCGCCGAGGGCACCGAGGGCGGCGAGCAGCCCCTCCGGGTCGGTCGTCCCGGCATGCACATCCGCATGGTGTTCGCGGATCCGCAGGTACGCGCGGACGATCAGCTCACCGAGCAGGGTGAGCAGGACGACCCGGGCCAGGGCGACCACCATCGCTGCCGGCGTGGAGTTGCGGTTGAGCACGTCCAGTGTCATGGCGAAGGCGATGAAGGCCCCGGCGAACAGGTTGGAGGGGCGGAACACCGTCAGCACGTTGTACGCCTGCAGGTCCCCGGTACGCAGATGCGCGAGCTCGTGCCGGACCACGGACTCGAAGATCCGCCGACCGTGGTCGCTCTGCTCGCGGAGGACCAGCAGTTCCGGGCCGAGCATGAGGAGGGGCCGACCTCGTTGGCCGGTGACGTACGCTCCGGACGCCAGCCGCGGGTCCACCATCACGGTCGGCTCCCGGCTCAGTCGGGCTTCCCTGACCAGGCTCTCCACCGCCTCGGCGACGCCGCGAAAAGGGGTCTCGGCCAGTGGCGTGGAGCGCCGCTGGCGGCGCCGGCTGGTGTGCAGCCCGATCACGAGCCCGGGCGTGAGCAGCATCAAGAGGTAGTTGATCGTGCCGCTGACCATCGCACTGGGATCCCTGGGACAGTTGAGGGACGAGCCCATGCACAGCTCGGCCACGGGTGCCTGCAGCGTGGCCATCCACAGTGCGAAGAAGAGGTCCTGGGTCAGCACGGTGGCGACCAGCAGGGTCAGCATCAGCGAGGAATCGGAGGGAAACGCCTCGATGTCGAGCGCGGGGGCATGACGGGGTGCAGGGGAGGAAGGGGAAGAGGGGGAAGAAGAGGCGGTCATGATGTCGGGTCCTGGGCCCCGCGCCCGCCGGGGCTCAACAGCGCCGGTTCGTCCGCCGAGGCGACCCGTACCCGTGCCCGTGCCCCCACCACGCGTCGGGCGAACTCATCGCGCCGGACTCTGACGGTGACGGGGTCAGTGTCAGAGTCGGTCTCGGTGTCGGTGTCGGTCTCGGTGTCGGTGTCGGTGTCGGTCCATAAGTTCGGTGTGCGTCCGAAGTGCTGCGGCATCGCATTGTCCCCCTCACCGCTCAACCTGCGTGAAGGCCACACTCCTACCGCCCTCCTCCCCTCGGCGCAAGGTCCTCACGGGACTCCGTCCCGCTACCGCAAAAGGTGCGAAGGAGGGGGGAGTTGGAGGGCAACCCAACTCCCCCAATTGGCGGGGTACTTCGGTGCTCATGTACGCACCTCCATGCGCATGTGACGTACTTCGGCGCTCACAAGGCATACCTCCGGCCCAGGCACGGGCCCTCAACGAGGGACCGTGACGAGTCCCCTCTCGTAGGCCATGATGACGAGTTGGACCCGGTCCCGGGCGCCCAGTTTGGTGAGCAGCCGTGACACGTGCGATTTGGCGGTGGCCACCGTGATGAAGAGGTCTTCCGCGATCTCGGTGTTCGACCGGCCGCGTCCGACGAGGGTCAGTACTTCCCGTTCCCGGTCGGTGATGCCCTCGACCGGCCGTGGGGAGCGTTCCGGGCCCGCCGGTGGTGCGGCCTCGGGGCGTCCGACGAAGTCCGCGATCAGCCGGCGCGTCACACCCGGTGCGATCAGTGCGTCGCCGGCGGCGACCACCCGGAGCGCCGCGAGGATGTCGTCCAGTGCCATGTCCTTGACCACGAAGCCGCTCGCGCCGGCCCGCAGCGCGCCGTAGACGTGGTCGTCCTCGTCGAAGGTGGTCAGGACGAGGACCCGGGTCGTCGCCGGACCGGCGGTGATCAGGCGGGTGGCCTCGATCCCGTCCATGCCGGGCATCCGGATGTCCATGACCACGACGTCGGGGCGGAGGTCGCCGACGAGTCGGACCGCTTCGGAGCCGGTGGCGGCCTCACCGACGACTTCCAGGTCGGGGTGGTCGGCCATGATCACGCGCAGACCGGAGCGCACCAGCGGCTGGTCGTCGGCGAGCAGGATCCGGATGGTCATCGGGCCTCCACCGGGACCTCGACGGGTACGGGCAGCGGCAGCCGGGCCGCGACCCGGAATCCACCGTCGGGGCGCGGGCCGGCGCTGAGGTGGCCGCCCAGCAGACCGACCCGCTCGCGCATGCCGATGAGGCCGAAGCCGTGGCCCGGGCCGTCCCCGGTGGCGCCGCGCCCGTCGTCGACGACCTCCACGGACAGCTCCTCGTCCCCGTAATCGATGGCCACCCGGCAACTCCCGGTGCCGGCGTGGCGGACCACGTTGGTCAGCGCCTCCTGCACGATGCGGTAGGCGGACAGGTCGATGTCGGCGGGCAGTGGGCGCTGGTGGCCGCTGCGGCGCACGTCGACGCGTACCCCCGCGTCCGCGGTCGTCGCCGCCAGTCGTTCGAGGTCCGCCAGCCCCGGCGCGGGTGCGAGCGGGGACTGCTTCGGGTCGGTCGTATCCCGTTCGGCCTGACGGAGCGACACCAGTGTGCGCCTGAGGCCCGACAGGGTCTCCCTGCTGGTGGCCTCGATGGCGCGCAGGGCCTCGCGGGCCTCGGCCGGCTGGGTCTGGATGACGCGGCTCCCCACGCCGGCCTGGATGGCGATGATGCCGATGCTGTGCGCGACCATGTCGTGCAACTCCCGTGCGATCCGCAGCCGTTCGGCGGTCACGGCCTCGGCCACCTCCTGCGCACGCAGTGCCACCGCGTGCTCGCGGCGCTCGCGGCCGAGCAGACCCGCGATGCAGGAGGCGGACATCGCCAGGAGGGCGATCACCACGTTGATGGTCAGGTTGTCCCCGTGCGCGAAGAGGCCGGTCACCAGGAGTTGCACGGTGAAGGACACGGCCCCGGCGACGATCGAGGCCCGCCGCGCGCAGTGGGCGACGATGAAGCCCAGGATGAGGTCCACCGCGAGATACGACAGGAACTGGCCCTGATACCCCACCGCCAGGTGCTCGGGCAGGGAGCGCGGTGTGCCCACCACGACGGCAGTGGATCCGAAGAGTGCCAGGGCCAGCGCCGGTATCGGCGTCCGTCGCAGCACACCGACGAGCAGGCTCGCGGCCAGCAGTGCCCCGACGCCGTGGACCGTCCCCGACGCCCTCGGCGCGCCCCCCACCAGCAGTCCGACCATGAGGAGGTAGCAGGCACCTCCCGCCCAGGCCCCGGCCTTCGTTCTCGTCATCGGCGGCATGCCCTCGTGCGGACAAGGGCGCGGTGGGCGACGCGCGCAGACAACGGAGTGATCGTTATGGGGTTCACGCCCCGAGATTAACCGGCTACCACCCGCGCGGCATCAGCCCGGGGACGTACGCCCACGGGCCAACCCGGCCGCACGATTGCCACCCCCGGCCCCATGTCTGGACACGGGTCCGCCCGGCAGTGTGGATGCCGTGATCGAAGTCAACGAACTCACCAAGCGCTACGGCCGCAAGACGGCCGTCGACCAGCTGTCCTCCACCGTCCGGCCGGGCCAGGTCACCGGATTCCTCGGCCCCAACGGAGCCGGTAAGACCACCACCCTGCGGATGGTCCTCGGTCTGGACGCGCCCACCTCCGGCACCGCCACCGTCAGTGGCGTCCCTTTCCGCCGCCACCCGCGCGGACTGCGGCACGTCGGCGTTCTCCTGGATGCCGGCCAGGTCCACGGCGGACGCAGCGCCGCGGCCCACCTGGCCGCCCTGGCCCGCAGCAACGGTCTTCCGCGGCGCCGGGTGGACGAGGTGCTTCAGGAGGTGGGGCTGGCCGAGGTGGCGACCCGCCGCATCGGCGGATTCTCCCTCGGCATGAAGCAGCGACTGGGTATCGCCACCGCCCTGCTCGGCGACCCGCCCGTGCTCATGTTCGACGAGCCGATCAACGGCATGGACCCGGAGGGCGTGCTCTGGGTACGCCGGCTCTTCCGGCGCCTGGCCGCCGAGGGGCGCACGGTCTTTCTCTCCAGTCACCTGATGTCGGAGATGGAGAACACCGCCGACCAGCTGGTCGTCATCGGCCGGGGCCGCCTCATCGCCGCCGAGTCGGTACGGGACTTCGCGGCCCGCGGCACCCGGCGCAGCGTCGTGGTCGGGACTCCGCAGGCCGCCGAGCTGACGGCCGTGCTGACCGCGGCGGGCGCCTCGGTCGAGCCGGAGGGCTCGACCGGCGCCGAGAAGCTCGCCGTGACCGGTCTCCCGGCGGACCGGATCGGAGCGCTCGCCTTCGAGCACGGTATCCAGCTGGACGAGCTGACCAACCGCACCGCCTCGCTGGAGGCGGCCTTCATGGAACTCACCGCCGACAGCGCCGAATACCTGGCAGGACAGCCCCGATGACCACTCTCACCTCGGTCCCCCGGACCACCCCCGTCGCCGCACCGACCGCCCGCTTCCGCGATCTGCTCGCCTCCGAGTGGATCAAGATGTGGTCCCTGCGCTCCACCTCGTGGACGATCGCCCTCACCGTCCTGTTCGTCATCGGGTCCACCGTCGTGGCCACCTCGTCGGACGCCGCCGCGGGCTCCGCCCCCGCTGATTTCCGGCCGTTCGACGCCTACCCACCCGCCGGCTACTGGACGTTGATGCTCGTCGCCAGCAGCATCGGCGCCCTGACCGTCGTCAGCGAATACCACAGCGGCCTGATCCGCACCACCACCGTGGCCGTCCCCGCCCGCGGCTCGCTCGTACTGGCCAAGGCGGCCGTCACCGCCGCACTGTGGACCGTGGTGGGCACGGTCGCCGCCACCGGCTCCTTCCTGGTCTCCCAGGCACTCCTGGACGGGCAGCACGCCGGCGTTCCGATCACCCACCCCGGGGTCCTCCGGCCGCTGCTGGCATCCGCGCTGCTGGCCCCGGTCTGCGCACTGGTCGGTCTGGGTCTCGGCGTTCTGATCCGGCACGCCGCGGGGACCATGGTCACCAGCGTCTTTGCCCTGCTGATGCTGCCCCCCATGTTCTCGGAGAGCAATCGCTGGTCGGCGGACATCAAACACGCGCTGGTGTCGGCCGCCTGGACCCGCCTCATCCAGACCTGGGAGCCGGATCCCGGATCCCTGGCCTACAGCGCCACGGTCCCAGGCTCCTGGGCCGTGTACCTGCTCTGGCCGCTGCTCACGGTGGCACTCGCCGTGTTCGCCGTGCGGCGCCGCGACGTGTGAAGCCTCGCGGTCCTCGTCGGCCCGGCCGGCGATGCCGCCCAGCTCCGCCCCCGGTCGGGTCTGGCTCCGTGCGCCGGCTCGGCCGGGTACGCCGCGGACACGGTTCGGAAGCTCCCAACTATGGTTCACAGACTGGGAGTTGGAGGATGCCGAGTTCATCGGCCCGGGCGAGGGAGGGCCGCCGCGCCGGGTTCACGTCATGCACGGGGGCGTGCCCTTCGGTCAGTCCGCCTCATCGGGCGCCGGGGTCTCGCGATCCAGCGCGGGGATGTCCGCCGGGAAGAGGCTGACCAGGAGGCCGTAGGGCTCGCCGCGGGAGCTGTCCACCGTGTGCGGCTCGGCGGCCTGTTCGCGTAGCCGGGCAGCCAGCGCATGGGCCTCCTCCGGGGCGAGCCAGAGGTGGCGCAGTACGGTGTGCTCCGCCTGGTCCGGGCGGGCCGGCAGCATCTCGCCCAGCGCGGCGTTGATCAGGAACTGGGGACCGCCCTCGACGTCCTCATGGAACGTAAAACCGTGGCTGACCAGCGCGAAGAGCTGTTCCGTACCGCCGCGCACCGGTCGGGATTCCGCCAGGCGGACCAGGCCGGCCTCGCGGAGCACCCGCACGTGGTAGCCGGTCGTCCCCTTGGCCATCCCCAGCGCCGTGGACAACTGGCGGAGCGTGGCCGGCCGCTGCCGCAGAACGTTCACCATGCGGTGGCGGATCGGGTGTCCGAGCGCCTTGAACTGCTCGGGTGAACGGAGCACCAGGGGCTCGGCCTGCGGGTCTGGCATACCGGCAAGTGTCCATATTCCTCGATGCTTTGACAAGCGGCTCGGAGCGGCACCAGAATCGGCCGCATCCAAGCGACGACGATTTTCGACGCTTCCTTGCCCGGAAGGACTCGCGATGCCCCTGTCGACGGCCCTGGTCGCCACCGACCGCCCCGCCCGCTACCTCAAGCAGCTCGTCTCCCACCTGGGCCACAAGGCCACCACCCAGCTGAGCGGCAGCGGCCGGGGAACCGTCCATCTCGACGCCGGGACCTGCGTACTCACCGCAGACTCGGAGGGGTTGTGCCTGATCGCCACCGCCATGGACATCGAGGGCCTGAACCGCGTCCAGGACGCGGTCGCCCGTCACTTGGTGCGCTTCGCCACCCAGGAGGCCCTGAGCGTCGACTGGACCGAGCCGGTGGCCGGAGAAGACCTGGCGGGCCTCGGCCCGGTGGTGGACGACTATCTGCTGGCGCACTGCACTCCGCCCGACGACGCGCTCCAGGAGCTGGCCGACACCACCCGTGAGGCCACCGGGGGCGCGTCAAGGATGCAGGTCTCCGCCGACGAGGGGGCGCTGCTGACGATGCTGACCCGCCTGGTGAACGCCCGGTTCGCCGTGGAGGTGGGCACGTTCACCGGCTATTCGTCCGTCTGCATCGCACGGGGACTGGCCGCCGACGGTCGCCTGCTCACCTGCGACATCAGCGACGAGTGGACCTCGATCGGCCGCCCGTCCTGGGAACGGGCCGGTGTCGCCGACCGGATCGAGCTGAAGCTCGGCCCGGCCCTCGACACCCTGCGGGCCCTGCCGGCCGAGCCCGCCATCGACATCGCCTTCATCGACGCGGACAAGGCCAACTACCCCGCCTATTACGAGGAGATCGTCCAGCGCTTGCGTCCGGGCGGCCTGGTGGCGCTGGACAACGTCTTCCTCGGCGGTCGGGTCTTCGACCCCGCGTACCAGGAGGAGCACCACCTCGCGATGCGCCGGCTGAACGAGGTGATCGTCGGCGACGAACGGGTGGAGTCGGTGATGCTGCCGGTACGGGACGGGCTCACGCTGGCCCGCAAGCGCTGACGCGGAGCGTGGCGGAGCCCGGGAGTCGTATCCAGCTCCCGGGCCCCTGGGGATGCCACCCAATTGCGCACGCCGGCGGCGTTTAAGAGGACGGATCAGTCATCAGGCCGTCGTGTTCTTCCTTTGAACTACCGCACCGTGGAGAGGTGCAGGCAAGATTCGAACTCGCATCCGACGGCGTTCGTCCGGCCTCGGTCGTTCCGGCGATCGGCGGCGATGCTGAAGCTGGAGCGAGAGTCTGAGATTGATGCGGAGGTGCCTCTGCCATGTTGGGCTACCCCGGCCCGTGGTGCCGGGAGAAGGACTCGAACCTTCACTGTCCACCGCTTCTTCAGGCTGAACTTCAGTTTCAGCTTGCGCTCATCGCACGAACCGGTCCTCATTTCCGGCCCGTGCCTGTTGCGCACCCCCGCGCTCGCACGCGGGGGCGATCATGGATGCTACCCGCGGCCGATGCCGGCCGCACGGGCAGCGGCCGGCGTCAGCCGAAGAGGTAGCCGAACACCGCGTCGCCGATGCGCTGGTCGGTGACCTCGACGCCGTTGGCCTCCTCGCGGGCGAACTTGACCGCCTGCTGGAGCTTCTCGACCCGCTCCAACAGCTCGTTCACCCGGCGCGCCGGAAGTGCCCCGGAGAACTTCACCGTCGTCCAGTAACCGATCGGCACGTCCTCGTAGTACACCTCGACCTGTGCCGGGTGCTTGTCGGTCGCCTCCGCCTTGACGTGGTTGCGCGGGACCTTCTTCGTACGGATCGTGCGGACCGGGTCCGTCTTCCACCAGTCCGTGGACGGGTCGAGGGACCAGGACTCGGCGGCGTCGAGCACGGGGAGCTTCTTGACGAAGGCGTGCAGGTCCGTGAGCTGCTTCTCCAGGAACAGCAGGTAGCTGACCGGAACTTCGGCGAGGATCGTCCGCCCGTCGACCGAAACGTCGGCCCGGGCCGTGCAGTTGGCCCAGTCCTTGGTGGCCGTCACGTCGAACAGCCGGGTCAGCGACGCCGACATCTCCCGCAGTATGTCCTCGCCCTTGACCTGCACCCGTGTGGACTCGGGCGGCAGCTGCTCGCCCTCTTCGTCCTTCGGCTGGTACGTACGCGAGATACCGGCCAGCTGTGCGGGCTTCTGCAGCTTGTGGTGAGCCGCGGTGATGTCCTGGAGCGACTTGCTCTTGACACCCTTTTCGACAGCGATGATCTGGTTCAGCTTCGCCACTTCGTCCCCCTTCGAACAGCAGAAACATATCCCACGACCGTCCCTCGCTCGAACGCTTTTCGAGCCGCGGAGCCATGCCGATACTTGGAAGACCCAAGTCACTCCTTGGGAAAACCAAGCACGACCGTTACGCTCCCTCTCGTGATCAGACACAGGGAAGACGGATATGAGCTCTCCACAGACCCCGACCGTCTCGACGTCGGCCTGGTACACCACTGGCTCTCGACCGACGCGTTCTGGGCGCTGGGCCGCAGCCGGGAAACGGTCGATCAGGCGGTGCGCAGCTCCCTCAACTTCGCCGTCCACGAGACCGCCGGTCCTCAGGTCGCTTACGCACGTGTCGTCACCGACCGGGCCACCTTCGCCTGGCTCTGCGATGTCTATGTCGCTCCCGCCCACCGCGGGAAGGGGCTCGGCACCTGGCTGGCCGGCGCGGTCCGCGACCACCTTGCTCCGTACCGGCTCAAGCGCGTCCTGCTCGCCACCCTCGACGCTCACGGGGTCTATGCGAAGGCCGGGTTCGAACCCCTCCCGAACCCTGAACACCTGATGATCCTCACCCCAGGCACGGCGCCATGAAGCGACCGGCCGCAGTGCCCACTGGGCGTCAGGTGATCCAACGGAGCCGGCCGACTGCCTGCGAGGCGAGCCGGGCCGGAGAGGGGAGATGAGTCAGGCATGCGTGTGGTGATCTTGTGTGGCGGGGAGAGCTCGGAGCGCGACGTCTCCCTGGCCTCGGGCCGCTCGGTCGCCGGGGCCCTGCTCGACCGGGGACACGAGGTGGTACTGGTCGACCCGGCCGCTGCGGTCCCGGTCCTGGCCGGGCCGCTACGACCCGGTGACGCGATCGACGGGTTCGCGGTGGGTAAGGAACCACCTTCCCCGGCAGCCCGGCAGCAGTTGAGGCGGCGCATGCACGCCGCCTTGACCGGCGGTCCGGTCCTGGAGCTGCTGCGCGAGGCGGAGTTGGTGTTCCTGGCGCTGCACGGCGGCTGGGGCGAGGACGGGCATGTGCAGGCGCTGTTGGAAATGGCGGGCGTGCGGTTCACCGGCGCGGGCAGCGCGGCATGTGCGGCGGCCTGGCACAAGGGGCGGGCACAGGCGGTCCTGGGTGCGACAGGCGTCCCGGTGGCCGAACGGGTGCTGTGGGGGCCCACCGCGAACGGGGTGCCGGAGGCCGTGAGACGGCTGCTGACGGCCGGGCCGGTGGTGGTCAAGCCGGTTGCGGACGGGTCCAGTGTGTCCGTCCACTACGTCGACTCCCTCCCGCAGCTGACCCAGCTCGCGGCCGAGATGCGCTCCGGTGAGGTGGAGCTGATGGTGGAACCGTTCCTGTCCGGGCGGGAGTTCACCGTGGCCGTCGTCGGTGACCAGGTGCTCCCCGTGGTCGAGATCGAGCTGACGACATCGGTGTTCGACTACACGTCCAAGTATCAGCCGGGGGCGGTCAGCGAAGTGTGCCCGGCACCGGTACCGGACGCGTTCGCCGCTCGTCTGCAGGAGTTGGCCCTGCGTGCGCATCATGCTCTGGGGTTCGGCGGCGACGCGTACTCCCGTACCGACTTTCGCTGTGACGCGAGCGGCGAGCCGAGGTGCATCGAAGTGAACGCGCTCCCGGGCCTGACCGCGACGAGCCTGCTGCCGCGCGCGGCGACCGGTGCCGACTGGTCCTACCCCGAGCTGATCCAGCGCCTCATGGACCTCTCGACGCGCTGAGGACGGATGCCTCGAAGTGCGGGTATCCGGGCCTCATGGGCCGGTGGGGATGTGGGCCGGTGAGCCTTGGTGGGCTTGGGGCCGGTGTGCCTGTGGGCCGGTGGGCCTGCCGGATGCGGTCATTGGCTGCCCTTGATGTGGACCCACTGGGGCCAGACGCGGGCGGCGGCCTCGACCTGGCGGACGACCGGTCCGACCGCCTTGGTCGCCTGCCTGTAGCCCTGGAACAGTCCGTTGAGCATGGCGTCGTTCTCGCCCGCGTTGTTGCGGTTGCTGTCCACCAGGTCGACGCAGCGCCGGCTTGCCTCGACGGTCGTCTTGAGCCAGGACGACCAGGGGCCCTGCAGGTCGAGGTCCGGGATCGCAAGACGGCGCGCGGCGGTCGCGTCCTTGTGCAGCGCGGCACAGGTCGTGCGGAGCCGTTTCGAGTCGAAGCGGACCATCTCGCGGGGACGGGACTTCGCCACCGCCACCATTTCGTCGAGCTGCTTGCGGAACTTCCCGTAATCCGCGGTCAGTTGGAGGATGCTGTGTTGCCCGCTCACCTTGAACCAGGCCAGCAGTTGGAAGGCTCTGATGCGTTCGGACGCTCTGGGCGGTGGTGGTGGGCTCATGACGGACGGTGTCTGTGCTGCCGCGGACTGCTGACTGGCGACCGCCACCGGCCCGAACGCGGCGACGGCGATCAGCAGGGCCAGGCCGCTCAGGGCGGCCACGGAGCGAGGACGGGAAGGCGACGCGGGTGGCGAGGGCGTGGCGGGAGTCGAGCGGGGCCGGCTCGCCGCGGTCCGTAGGTGCAGGATGCCGACCGCGCCTCTCACCACCACGGCCAGCAGAGCCGCGCCGAGCACGGAAGACAGCACCAGGCCGGCCAGGGACTGGGAGAAGAACCAGCTCGCGGAGGGCAGCAGGTGGCAGCTGTGGCCCAGGGTCCGCAGCGGCCCCAGACAACCGTCCACCGAACCGAGCGCGAACTGTCCCACCACGGCGAGGGATTGGGCCACCCCCGCCGCGACGAGCGCACGCAGCAGCCGCCGGTGCCGGGCGGTGATCGCCACCACCGCACCGGTCAGTGCCACCCCCGCCCAGATCGCGGTGGCCGCCCACCACAGGTACAGGATCGAGAACGCGCCGTTGGGTGCGCCGAGCGGCGGCTGCCAGGTGTGCATACGGGCCATGACCACGGCCACCCCCGCCAGACAGCCGACACCGCCGAGGATCCCGGCCGTCACGGCCGACCGCAGCCCGCCGGCCTGGCCGTACACCCGGGTCCGCCACAGCCAGAGGACCAGGGGGTATGCCCACAGGACCGTCGTCGCGCCGAGGAACAGTGGGTTCGTGCCCAGCATCGACGCCTGCGGCATGGTGGGGGTGAACCAGTCGAGCTCCGCCGTGTGCTCGCTCCACGGCCCGGGAAACGCCCGGATCACCTCCTGCTGCAGGCCACCGTGGGTGAGGATGTCGCCCGCCAGGTACAGAAAGCCGAACCGCAGCCACCAGTTCAGCCCGGCCGCGGCCAGCAGGCAGGAGGCCAGCAGGGGCAGCCAGACCGCGGTACGCAACGAGGTTCCGCCCAGCGTCCGCAGCCGTAGCCGCGCGCAGGCGACGGTCCACAGGGTGAACAGCACGGCACCGGCCGGCAGTACCAAGAAGACCGCGGGGTGCTCCGGCAGCCATCCGGCGCCGCTGGTGATACCGGTCATCAGCTCACCGCAGGCCAGACCGAGCCCCAGCGCGAGGCCGGAGCGCAGCCCGTCTGGCCCGGGTAGACCGCTGTGCTCGGCATAGGCGAGCGACCGCCAAGCGGCGACGGCGACAAGTGCCCCGGCGGGCACGGCGGTTAGCCAGGTCGCCGCCGTGGTGCCCCATAGGCCGGACAGAGTGTGTGCGGAGACCAGGACGGACCAGCCGGTCAGGAACATCTGCTCCGCGCCCAGGGAGAACAGCGCCGCCGGATCGGCCAGCGACCGTCTGCGCACGGCCCAGGAAGGATGGGTGCTCCACAGGGCCGTCAGCCAACTCCACGCCGGCTGCACGTACTTGGGGAGCAGGAGACGCGTTCCGCGGTCCCGGGCGCGTTCCCAGACCCCGTGCTCGGCCCCCAGGGCGACGGCGTCCGCGTCGGCGTACAGCTCACGGTGGCGCAGGGTGTCGGCGCGGGCCAGCACCACGAGGAGCACCATGAACAACGCGCTGGCCACGGACCGCAGCACACCGGCCCGCCCGGCGGGCCAGAACACCTCGTCGGCCCCGTAGAACGCGCCGAAGAACTGCGCGGCGATGAAGCTGCCGCCGTACAGCACCGTGTACGGCACGACGACCAGTGCCACGAAGACCCGCCACAGCGCCGTGACGGCATAGGCGAGGTCCACGTCCCGGTTGCGGAGGTGGGCCAGCTCGTGCAGCACGACGGCGTGGAATCCGGCCCGGCCGTCGGCGCTGCCGCGACGCGCGGCCAGTAGCCCGGCGTGCAGACAGACCGTGTGCCGCCCGGCCCGGCCGAACGCCTCGGCACCGGCGTCGAAGGAGGCGGGGTCCACCACGAAGGCCGGTACGGTACGCAGCCGCGCGGTGGCCACCAGTCGCATCAGCTCGGCCCGCAATTCCCCGGTGGGGTCCGCCTCGTCGACGGTGATCACGCGACCGCGCCTGGCCTTCCAGCGGGGCAGCCAGACGTACAGCACGGCGGCTGACAGCAGCACCAGTACGGCGCCGAGAACACCAGGCAGTTCGGTGACCACGGCACCCGCGGGCACACAGTCCTTGAGTTCCTCAAGTCCTCGGACGTCGAGCCGCATCGCGTCGACCATCCGGCCGTTCGGATCGAAGCCCGCCGCGAACTTGCACAGGATCGCCTTGTCGTCCCAAGGCGCCAGCGCGAACATGCCGTTGACCATCTGGAGGGTCGCCACCACCATCACGAACACCAAGAGTGCGAAGCGCAGGGTGGTGCCCATCGGCAGGACCCGTGGGTCGATCCGACCGTGCCGGGCGTCGACCGGTGCCGGTGGGGCGCCGCCCGGTACGGGCGGCGCGCCGCCGGCGCTCAGGACGCCCTCCCGGGTCCCGGCCCGGCGTCGCCGTCCGGCCCGGCCGCGGCGGACGCCACCGGCGTAACGGCCTGTGGAAGGGCAAGGCGCGCCACCACGCGGTCGGCGAGCACCTCCGCGGCAGCCTCCTCCAGCCCGGCCCGCGCCGCCCCCTCGCACACCCGACGGTGTACGGCGGGCAACTGGTCAGCGGTGAGCGCGGGCACTTCGGGCGGCGGCGCCGGCGGCGTCCGCAGCAGTCGGCGCAGCCTGGCGCCGAGCCCCGCCAGGACGCCACCGACCAGCGTCCTGGCGGAGGCGCGGCAGACCTCGTCCACCGCGAGCCACACCACCGGCGTGATCACCGCGGCGGTCTCGGCGAGACCGAAGCCGAGCGGCGCGCTGGTGTTGCGGCGCTTGAGCAGCCGTACCGCTTCCTCATGATCGAGCCGCGCCAGACCGTCGACCAGCGGCAGCTCCTCGGGCGCCTGCTGGGCAACGATGTCGGACACCACACCCCGTACGTCCCCACTCACCGGCGCCACCTCCGCACGTCGTGATCAACGGCCCACGCGTCAACTCCGCACGTACTCAATGTAGTTGGCAGACACGCTGCCCGTCTGCAGGGACATCCACGCCGGGTCGGCGGCACCCGGCCGACGTATGGCGGCGCCTACACCTTGCCGGGTGCGGCGATGTCCATGTCCAAGGACCGCAGCAGCGCGGCCAGTTCTTCCTGGAAGAGCTTGTCCGGGCTGATGGTCTGGGTGCGCAGATGTCCGTAGACCTCCAGTGACACCAGACCGTGCAGGCGGCCCCAGATACGCAGGGCGAGCGCCACGGCGGCCGGAGGGAGGTCGGGGTATGCCGGGCGGACCTTGCCGAGCAGGCCTGCGTCGAAGTCGGCCCAGTCGAAGTCGCTGCCCGCATAGAGGTGTTCGGCGTGCGGCCAGGCGGCGTCCGCGAGTCCGGCGAGACCGGTGACGCACGTCCAACCGTCTGTGGACCTGCTTCAGCCCGGCGGAGAACATCGCTCCCGGCGAGCGCACGGGCCGGTTCCGCATCGGCGGCGACCAGCCGGTCCTCGACGCGGACGGACGCAGCCGCATCTCCGCGGAAGACGCCGCCGTGGCCCTCATCGACGAGGCGGAACTACCCCGCTTCGTCCAACGCCGCTTCACCATCGGTTACTGAATCGGTTACTGAGCGACGCCGGCGGCTTCAGCGGGCCGCCGCCCGGGGCCTGGGCGGCCGGGCGGCGGCCGAGCCGGCGGGGTGGGGTCGGCGGGGTGCGTGCCGGATGGCCGAGAGGAGGCTGCCGCGCCGGCGCCGGTCGGCATGCCACAGCTTGAGCCGGACGGCCGGGCGGCATCCCGGCCTCAAGGCTGCCGGTCCGACTCGCCCCCTTCCGGACGCGGCCACACATCGGCTATCCGCAACGTACCGTTGCGGTATTGAACAACGGGGGCACGGGTCCGCGGGTCGACGAAACGCCTGGCTCCCCACGGCTTCCAGCCCAGGTTGATCAGCTCGAAGGCCACCGTGCGCGGGGAAGGTTCCAACTTTTTGGCCCACTCGGCCGTCTGCTTCTGGCCAGGGGGAATGGTCTCCCATCCGCCGAAGGGGAAGTCGCCGCTGCCGACATAGCATTGCACCTCCCGGACGCACTTCCGCGCGAGGCGGTCACTGCGCCCCAGGATTTCCATCCAGCCGTCCCATCGGACATCCGCACCAACTTCCCGCGGCCTGGGTTCCGTCCTCGGGCCACCGGCCCACTCACGTCGGGCAACCAAATCCCTCAGCGTGCGATGCGCCGGCGTCCCCTCCTCGTACTCCCGCGCGAGACGCCTCAACGCCCGCATTCCGGAGGCCGATACATGGTTGGGGCGCAAGAGAGTGCGCCAGTCGGGCCGCCGCACCATCGCGTCCGTGCCGCGATGGGGGCGCAGCGCGATACGCATGAGCACGACCACAGCGACGAAGACGGTCAGAAAGCCGAAGCCCAACAGAAACGCGTCCACGACCGACTCCCGTCTCACCGACCGAGTCCCTTCTCACCAACCGCCGCCCCAGTCACCGTCCGATGATTTGCTCGGCATCGAACTGTGATGTTCCACCGGCCGATCCGTTCCCACGCGCGCCCAGAGCACGAAGGCCCCAGCACCCAGGGCGATCAGACCGACCGGAATGAGTATCGCCAGAATCCACGTAAGCATGCCTTGCCTCTCCAATGGGCTGCCGATCGACGGGAACCTGATCAACCGAAGAAGTGGCGGTTCCGGCGCACGAAGTCGGCAAATCCGAGGGGCTCACGACCGGTGAGATCCGCCACGGTTGAAGTGACCTTCTCGGCGCCGCCGTTGCGGTAGGAACGGGCGACATCGATCAGCGCATCGGCGTAGAACTCGGGCAGCCCGCGGCTCAGCATTGCCGCGCGCGCTTCGTCGTCGGGCAGGCCCACATAGCGCACCGGCTTGCCGAGGACCTCGGAAAACGTTTCCGCGGCTTCGGCGTAGGTCAGTGCCTCGGGTCCGGTGAGGTCATGGACGCAGCCGTCGTGGCCGTCGGAGGTGAGTACCCGCGCAGCGACAGCGGCGATATCGCCGACGTCGATGAAGCTTATGGGTGCGTTGATCAGTGGCAGGGTGAACTCGCCGGCCTCGCGGATGGACGGCTGATTCAGGAAGTTCTGCAGATAGAAGTTGGGGCGCAGGACCGTCCACGGGAGGCCGGATGCGACCAGTGCCTGTTCGACGGGCCGATGCAGCTCGGCGATCGGCGAGAGCCCTTCGTCGGCCCGCCAGACCGACAGCTTGACCACCCGAACTCCCGCCGCACGGGCGGCTTCCACCATGTTGAGTTCGTGCGTCGTCTGGTCCGGGCTCGTCGCTCCGAGCAGGAAGAGGGAGTCGATGCCCTCCAGTGCGGGCCCGAGCGTGTCCGGTTTGGCCAGATCGAGCGTCACTGCCTGTCCGCCCGACTTGATCACCCGAGCCGTGGCGCGGGGATCGCGGTAGGCCGCACGTGCGGCCACGCCGTCGGCGGAAAGACGAGCGAGAAGGGCCGTTCCGACATTCCCACTCGCGCCGGTCACCAGAATCATCTTTGCCTCCGAGGCAGTAGCAGTGAGTGGGCCAGGCTCCTGGTCACTGGCCCACTCGTCCGTCGATGCGCTCGCGCAACAGGTCGGCGTGCCCGCAGTGACGGGCGTACTCGTCGATCCGGTGCACCATCAGTTCCCGGACGGCGGTCCGGTCCTTCCCCACGCGCTCGCCCAGGTCCGGGTGTTCTGCCAGCGCGGCGTCGGTCGCGGCCTGCTCACGCTCCAGATCGGCGTACGCGGCCTCGACCACGGCCGGCTCGCCGACGGCTCCGTCGAAGTCCGCGTCCCGTTCGCCGTAGAGCTTCGGCAGCGGGTCAGCGTCGCTGATCCAATTGCGCCAGCCCCGTTCCACCTCGGCGAGGTGCCGCACCAGGCCGAGCAGCGACATCGTCGACGGCGGAACCGACCGACGGGCCAATTGCTCCGCATTCAGACCCTCGCACTTCATCCGCAGGGTCATGCGGTAGTTCGTCAGGAAGTCCTGCAGCGTCGCACGTTCGCCGTCCGGACTGGGACCTGCGCTGTTGCGGGGGTCGTCGTCCGGATCGGACCACATGTCGGGGTAGACGGTTGCCTGGCTCCATCGCGCGGGTTGGTCACTCATGCGTGGCATGTTCGTCCGCGACGGCCCCGGCACGCTACTGAGTTTCGCTGCCCGGCCCACGCCACGGTGGCATCAGGATGAGGTGCCGGTCTGGGGTAATGAAGCCCTGCAGCAGGCCAGGCCGGTTCCGCCTTCCTGCCGCCGACCCGACACAACCTCATGTGATGTCGTGGTCCGAGGAGAGCTCACCAACGCGGCGGACGGGCGGCGCCGTTGCCTCACCTTCGCTCTGCCGACCAACCGCTCCCTGCTCGGCGCATGTCAGCCCATCCCCATCTGGAAGCGTGCTACGGCTCGACGGTGGGCGGCGCCTCGGTCCACCCCGGTTCGGAACGAGGCCGCGCAGAGAGTACGGGCACCCGCTGTTGTACGTGGCGGGAAGTGCCCGTCCAACACTCCCTTCCGGTAACTGGCCGTACCTGAGGCTGACTTGCGGAGGAGCACCGCACGCGCCTCGACCGGCACCTGACCCCCACCGAAGACTCTCAGTCACTGCCTCGGCGGGGCCGGACGGCCGTCAGAGGAGCAATGCGCCTGCTCTCCCCTTTTCCGAGACACGTGGCCGGAGCGACTACCGAGGCGACTGGCTTCGCTACCCTGAGGCGAGGGTTTTGTCCGAGTATATCCAGGAGTTTCCATGGCATTCGTGCGTTCGGTCGGCGTCAACGGTGACAATCAGCCGGATGATGTCCGAGAGGTCCAGGAGTTCCTCAATGACTTCCGGGCCGACAACGGCCTTCCGCTGATCTCCGTGGACGGCCTCGTGGGGCCCGCCACCATCGGGGCGATCAATGCCTTCCAGGCAACCCAGGGCGGCGACCAGGACGGACAGATGGTGCTGGCGGACGCCAGTTCCGGTCTCGTCTCCGGCCAAGGCGATGGGAACTCCCTCAAGGAGGCGTGCGAGGCCGCCAAGGCGGACTGCAAGGCCACGGCCGACTGCGCGCAGGGGGACACGCTGAAGACCGAAAAGTGCTTCTGCTGGCGCGGGGGCACCCAGAAGTTCACCTGCCAGGTCAAGTGCAGCTGCCAGTCACCGGTGGCCTGAGCTTCCCCGACGGCCGCCCTCAGGTGTCTCGCCGCCCGGATGGTGGTGGCCCCGGCCGGCCTGCTGATCGCTGCGCGCGGCAGGCGTGACGCGACCCGGTGCGGCCGGGCAAAAACGCGCACTTCGGACGGTGCCTGGCGGCCGTCGCTTCGGAGGCGGCCCCCCTTCCGGACTCCGGCCCGGCCGTATATAGGCTCACGTCCGAAACGAGCCTGACGGGGGAGTATCGAGTGGAGAGGCTGCGGCAGGACGATCCTGCGCGGATCGGGGAATTTGTGGCGTTGGCGCGTCTCGACGCCGACGGCAGCCGGGGTGTTCCCGAGCGCCGCTATCTGGCCCGTAGTGCTGACGGCAGGCAGACCGTGTTGGTGTGTCTGCCGTCGCCCGGCGGTGACCCGGCGCGGTGGGCGGCCGAGGCGCAGCAGGCGGCCCGGCTGACCCAACCCGGGTTCTGGCCGGTCGGCCAGCTCGGGGGGACGCCGGCCTTTCCGTGGTACGCCTCCCCGTACCGGCCCGCGCTGCCGTTGCCCGCCGTCCTGGCCGCGTACGGCGGCCCGCTGCCGGAACCGGTGGTCCGTATGCTCGGCGGCACGCTGGCCGAAGCCCTGGCCTCGGCCCATGTCCTGGGCATCGTGCACGGCGGTGTCTGCCCGGCGGGCGTGCTGCTGACCGCCTGCGGGCCGCTGCTGGGCTGCTTCGGTGCGACCCGCGCGAACCCGGTGGCAGGGGCCGCCTCGCCCACGCAGACAATTGGACTGGAGACCGGCTGCCTGGCGCCCGAACTGGCGGCGGGCGGGCCGGCGGACCGGGCCGCTGACGTCTACGCGCTGGGTGCCGTGCTGGCGTACGCGGCGACCGGGCACACCGTGCCGGAGCGGCAGGAGATCCCCGCGAGCCTGCGGGACCTCATCACGGCCTGCCGCTCACGCGACCCGCACGGCCGGCCCGAACCGGCAAGGGTGCTCGCGGAGTTGCTGCCGGGCGCGGCGTACGGCGCGCTGACCGGGTCCACGGAACCGGTGTCGCTGCCCGGCCGGGTCGTCGAGGCGTTGTCCCGTCAGTCGGCGGAGGTCCTCGCCGCCGCACTCCCCACCCAAGGGAGCTGAGCCATGATCTCCCCCCTTCTGCATGACGACCCGCACACCGTCGGGCCGTTCCGGATCCTCGCCCGCCTCGGCGGAGGCGGTATGGGCACCGTCTACCTGGGCCGTTCCGCGGGCGGACGCACGGTCGCGGTGAAGACGCTGCACGCCCGTCTCTCCGCGGACACCACGTTGCGGACCCGCTTCCGGCTGGAGACGGACGCGGCCCGCGTCATCGGTTCCGATCATGGTGCGGCGGTCGTCGACGCCGATCCCCAGGCACCGACTCCGTGGCTGGCGACGGAGTACGTCCTCGGCCCGCCGCTGGACGACGCCGTCGAGGCGGGCGGGCCACTGCCCGAGCCGGCCGTGCGCGCCCTCGGTGCGGCCCTCGCCGACGGGTTGGAGCAGCTGCACCGGTCGGAGGTGGTGCACCGCGACCTGAAGCCGTCCAACATCCTGGTGACCGCGCAGGGCCCGCGGATCATCGACTTCGGCATCGCCCGGGCCTTCGGTGACGAGCACCTGACGAGCGTCGGCAGTGCTGTGGGAACGCCGGCGTTCATGTCGCCCGAGCAGGCGTCGGGCCTGGAACACGCCGCGGCGGGCGATGTGTTCGCCCTGGCCGGGGTGCTGGTCTTCGCCGCCACCGGCGTCGGTCCGTTCGGCGGTGGGGCGCCGACCGACCTGCTGTACCGCGTCCGGTTCGGCGAGCCGGACCTCGGCGGGGTGCCCGAGTCGCTGCGCCCGCTGCTCGTCCGTTGCCTGGCCAAGGATCCCGCGCACCGCCCGTCCACCACCGAGCTGCGCACCGCGCTGGGCGGCGCGGTGGCTGCCCCGGGCGACCGCGGCGGTTTCGCGGCCCTGCTGCCCGACGCGGTGCTGCGGGAGATCGCCCGGCGCAGCGACGAGGTGTGGCGCGAGCCGCCGCACCGTTTGCCGCCGCCGGTGCCCACCGAGGTGCCGCGGGCCGAGGCCGCCCCCGCACCGGGCGTCTCGCGGCGGCGGCTGCTGACCGTGGCCGGCGGCGCCCTCCTGGGCGGCGGCATCCTCGGCGGCGGTGGCTGGGCCCTGCTCGCGGGCTCCGGTGACGACGGGGGCGGCGGCAAGAAGAAGGACGCCGTCGACCGGCCGAAGCCCCCGACCCAGCTGTGGAGCACCACCATCCGGTGCCCCGACTCCGGGGGCGAGGTGATGCGGGTGGGCCGGAACCTCGCCATGCGCGCGGGGATCGTGCTGTGCGGTGTCAACGCCGAGTCGGGCCAGGACACTTGGCAGTCGAACGTCGCCGAGACCTGGCGGTCGGCCACCGACGGAACCAGGCTGTACGCCTTGCGGGGGCACACCGAGGAGGCGGCGGCGCTGGCGGTGTGCGAGGTCTCGCAGATCAACGGCGAACTGGGCAAGCCCCTGGTGGAGCTCTCCGCGTTCACCGGCAAGAACCAGTACAACCAGCTGCTGTGCGTGGTCGACGGCATCGCGTACCTGGTGGCCCGGGCCGCTTCCGGCGGACGCTGGTACCTGGTCGCGGCCGACCTGAAGTCGGGCAAGGAACGTTGGCGCAGCCCGGTGGAGGGGCCCCAGTCCCAGGGATTCCCGCCGGTGCTGTCCGGTTCCGTGGTGGGGTCCCGGGTGGTGCTGTGCGGCAGCCCGAGCGAGGACTCGAAGTTCATCCGCCTCTCCGCCCACGACAAGGGTCACGGCCGTCAACTCTGGGAGATGTCCGAGACGTTCGCGGGCACCACCCCGCCGTCCCGGCTGGTCACCGACGACCGGAACCTCTACCTGGGCGCCGAGAGCCTCACCGCCCGCCGGCTGTCCGACGGCGGTCTGGAATGGCTCTTCGAGAACGGGCGGGACCGCGGCGGCAGCGCGGGCCAGGAGCGGCAGTACGGCGCGCCGATCGTCCAGGACGGAGTCCTCTACTGCACCAGGGCGGACCAGGGACTGATCGCCGTCGACGCCCTCTCCGGCACGCTGAGCTGGCAGGAGAAGGGGCTGTCCGGCAGGAAGAACAACCGGGACGTGACCCCGGCGGTCGGAAAGCGCTACGCGTACTGCGCCGACGACAAGGGCCTCCGCGCCATCGACCTGCGCACCCGCCGGGCCGTCTGGACGTACGAGGCCACGCCCCTCGTCCTGTCCGCCGACCCCAAGGGCGGCCACCTGTACGTCCGCCAGGAGAAGCGGACCATCGCCCTCCCGCTCGCCTGACGCCCCGCCCGTTCCGATCCAGGAGACGACCGCCTGTGAAACCCCTCGGCCAGGGAGATCCGCTGCGCCTGGGCCCCTACCGCCTGCACGGCGTCCTCGGCGAGGGCGGCATGGGCAAGGTGTACTTCGGTGCGGACGCCTCCGGACGCCCCGCCGCGGTCAAGGTCCTGCTGCCGGAACTCGCCCACGACGGGCACCTGGCCGACCGTTTCCTCCGGGAGGCGCGGACCGCGCAGGCGGTGACCAGTGAGGGCGTGGCGCGGGTACTGGCCGCCGAACTGGAGGGCGGCAGGCCGTGGATCGCCACGGAATTCCTGGCCGGCCCGACGCTGGACGACGCCGTCGAGCGCTTCGGGCCGCTCGACGAGCCCGCCGTACGGGAGTTGGCGCGGTCACTGGCCCGTACGCTCCAGGACGTGCACGCCACGGGGCTGGTCCACCGGGACGTGAAGCCCCCCAACGTCGTCCTCACCTCGCGCGGCCCCCGTCTGATCGACTTCGGTATCGCCCGTCCCGAGCACGGCCTGACCCTCACCCGGACCGGGCAGATTCCGGTCACCCCCGGCTACGGCGCGCCGGAGCAGGTCCTCGGGCAGCGCGTCGGTCCGGCCGCCGACGTCTTCTCCCTCGGCGCCGTCCTCGCCTTCGCCGCGAGTGGCCGGCCGGCGTACACCGGCGCCGAGATCACGGCGGTGCTCTACGAGGTCGTGCACGGCGACCCCGACCTGGCAGCCGTTCCGGAGGGCTTGCGGTACCTCGTCACGCCCTGCTTCTCCAAGGACCCGGCGGCCCGCCCGCTGCCCGCCCAGGTCGCCGAGGCCGCCGCGGCCCCACCCCAGCCGGAACGGCTGTGGAAGTCGGGCCAGTTGGGCTCGGAGATCCGGCAACGGGAAGCGGCGGCACGCCGGCTGACGGCCCGTCCGACCATCGCGGCCACCGAACCCGGGGGTGCCACCGGCGGGGCCCCCGGCCTCCCCCGGCGCCGGCTGCTGGTCGCGGCCGCCGGCGGTGCGGCGCTGCTGGCGGCGGGCGGCGGTACGGCCTGGTGGCTCACCCGTGATGACGGGGGCGACACCCCGTCCGACCCCTTCGACATCCCGCCGGCCGCGAAGGTGCGGGCCGCGCCGCTCGGCTCCGCCGAGGGCACCCCGAAGCCGCTGTGGGGGCCCCTCCAGGGCGTGGCCGACGCCGGGTCGCCGGCCCCGCTGCCGGTACGCGATGTGGTGGTCTTCGCGGCCTCCGGGGGCGGCATCGCGGCGCGCCGGGTCACCGACGGCCGGGAGCGGTGGCGGATCGGCGACGCGAAGGCGGAGGCCGGTTATCTGTCGATCGGGGACCGGCTGGTGGCCACCGCCGACCGCAAGGGGACGCTGCGCACCTGGGTGGCCGCCACCGGTTCCCCGCGGTGGACGGTGGACGCGGAGGTGGGGGCCCTGCTGGCCGCGGACGCCCACGCGGTCTATCTGCTGACCTCCGACGGCCGGCTGCGCTGCGTGGGGACCGACGGGAAGGTGCGGTGGACCCGGCGGCCACCGCTGCCGCTGCCGGGCGGCCATCCCGTCGCGGCCCTCGGCGCCGGCCGACTGGTGCTCTGTACGGAGAAGGGCGACGTGGCCGCCGTCCGTGCGGAGGACGGGGCCCGTGCTTGGGTCCGCAAGGGACAGGCCGAAGGACCACTACGGCCCGCCGTCGACGGCACCACCGTCTACCTCGGCGGCCGCAGCCTGGCGGCGGTGGAGGCCGCCGGCGGTCGCGAGCTGTGGGCCCTGGACCCGCTGCGGCCGCCCAGGCGGGGCGTCTACGGGTGGGGCCCGCCCACCGTGGCCGGCGGCGTGGTCTACGCACTGGACTGCGATGCGCTGCGTTCGGTGCGTGCCGACGGCAGCCAGGCAGCCTCCCCGGTGATGATCGCGGGCGTGGCCCCGCCATGGCGGCCACCGGTCGTGCAGGGGAACAGCGTCTGGGTCGTGGAGAGCGACGAGACAGGGGTGAGCGGCCTCCCCCGCTCCGGAGAGGGCCAGCCCCAGACGTACGCCCTCGCCGGTAGCCGGTCCCGCTCCACCGCCGCCAGCGGCAACCGCCTCTTCGTCCTCAACGGCACGACGTTGCTGGCGCTGTCGGTGTATTAGGCGACTGCCCGGGATGGTCTGACGCTGCACAGGCGGATGCGGGAAGAACCACCGTTGCTGGGAGAAGAACCCATCGGCGGCGACTACCGACCGTCGCGGTTCCGCACCGGGTGCGACAGGAGATGCGCATCACATTCCGTCGTGTCACAACGTGCGGGGGCTGTTCCGTCCAAGGGGTGTCACCGTCAACCACGACACAGGAGCGCACCATGGAAGCCCGGTTGAACCTCTTCACCAGCCCGGTCGCGGCCAAGTTCGGGAAGCACATCATCGCCGCGGGCAAGGTGCTCGCGGACTCGAGACTGCCGGCGGCGACGCAGGAACTGGTGAAGCTGCGCGCCAGTCAGATCAATGGCTGCGGGTTCTGCACCGACATGCACACCAAGGACGCCGCGCACGCCGGGGAGACCGCCGTCCGCCTGAACCTGGTCGCGGCCTGGCGGGAGGCCACGGTGTTCACCGAGGCCGAGCGTGCTGCCCTGGAGATCACGGAGCAGGGAACACGTATCGCCGATGCGGCCGGCGGGGTCAGCGACGAGGCGTGGGCGAATGCCGCCAAGCACTACGACGAGGACCAGCTCGCCGCCCTGGTGTGCGCGATCGCCCTCATCAACGCCTTCAACCGCATGAACGTCATCGTCCAACAGCCCGCCGGCGACTACCAGCCGGGCCAGTTCGCATAACTCAGGAGTGCCTGGCCGCCGGGGGCTTTCGACCCCCGGCGGCCGCCGCAGCACACCACGCCGGCCCCCGTGCCGTACGCCCTGCCGGGTGTCCCGGTCACTATTGGTCGAGCTTGCTCCACGGCGTGATGTCCAGTCGGGCCGCCTCGGAGTCCAGTTGCTTGGCGGCCAGCCGGATGTTGAGCGTCGCGGCCTTGCCGGCGTTCGCGCGTGCCCCCGCCACGACGGCGCTGCGGTCTGTCAGCACGGCCTTGGCCCAGGTCTCGGCGGCATCGGCGAAGTTCTGCGTGTCCGCCGGCGCTCGCTCCGCCAGCTTCACGAGTCGCTCGTGATCGGTCTGCGCGACCCGCTGTACGTTCTCGGTCTCCTCACGTGCGTCGCCTGCTTTGGCGGCGGCCGACTCCTTCTTCATGGCGCCTTGCAGGTCCCTGACCGCATCGGCGATATCGGCCGACGACTGTTCTACCTCTGTGTCACCGCCACACCCCACCAACAGCACAGAGCCGAGCCCACAGGCAAGCAGTGCTAACGCTGCCCTCTTCACAGTCCCAGTCCCCCCAATGGTCAACACATAGAGTCATCGCGAGGTGACAGCATAGGGGCTGAGCCGCACTGGCAGGCCGTAAACGGGATCAGAAATCGACGAGCTCGCGGTCGTCGATGCGGGCCACTGACTCCGGCCGGAAAAGCTTGGTGTACTCGGCCCGGATCGCCTCGATTTTGCGGCTGACCGGGCCGGCCTGATCCGTCAGGGGGAGCAAGGTGACCTTGTGCGAGCGCTCGCGCTCGATCTTCCCGTGGGTGTCACGGAATTGGCCGAAGGCGTCCTCTTCCTTCCGTCCGGTGACAAGCACCGGGCAGGGCCGAGGGACGCATTCCCTCGGCCCTGACACGGCTGTCGGTCCTGACCGGGTTGACGCGACTCAGTTCTTGACGGGGTTGATGGACATCAGTCCGGTGAAGAACGTGACGGGCACCGTGTCCGTCTTGTTGGTGGTCGTTCCGGTGCTGGTCGAGGACGTCTCGGACGAGCTGAGCCCCGCGCCGAACGAGATGACCTTGTCGAAGCTGGCGTTGATCTGCCCCGACACCACCTTCTCCAGGCCCTGTTGCCGGATCTGCTGCTCGCTCAACGTCACCGAGGTGAACTTGACGTCCCGTTGGATCGAGAACACGAAACTGCGCTGCCGGGGGTCCAGGCCGGCGAGCGTCAGTTTGCCGACCAGGTGGGTGGTGATCAGGATGCCGGGAGGCGTGCCAAGGGTGCCTGGGTTGCCTGCCATGGCGGAGGAGTAGATCGCGGGGTAGGTCACCCAGTGGGTGGACGAGCCGTCGACGACGATGTCCAGCGGTTTGTCCGGGGTGACCTTGCCGTTGAGGATGACGCTGGGCGCCGCGGGCACCACATTGTCCTGACTGAGCACCGGCTTGCCGTCCTGGAAGATCGCGATGGCGAAACTGCCGCGCTCCCAGTCCGCCTCGCTGGGGCCGAAACTGACCGGGGCGAAGCTGAACACGAACGACCGGTTGTCCGCGCCGATGGGGACGGGCGGCCGCGGGGTGGGACGGGGTGCCGGAGCGGGCGGCTTCGGTGTGCCGGAGCCGCCGTCGCCGGGGCCGGGTGGGGTACCGGGGCCTGGCGTACCCGGGGTGCCGCCGCCCGGGGTGGGGGGCGTGCCACCGGTTCCCGGGGGCGTGGTGCCTCCGGTGCCGGTGCCGGTGCCTCCGCCCGGCGTACCGCCGCCCGGGGTCCCGGTGCCGCCGCCGGTCGGAGTGCCGGGGCCGGTTCCCGTGCCGGGAGTGCCCGTGCCCGGCGTCGGGCCGGTGCCCGGCGTGCCTGGGGTGCCTGGTGTGCCGGGGTTCTTGCCCGCGAGCCCGGCCGCGTTGCTCGCCAGTGAGGTCAGCAGGGCCGCGATCTCCTTCTGCATCGACTCGTCGCGGAAGATGTCGCCCTTGCCGAGGAGTTGGAGGGCCGCCGCCATGCCCACGGGATCGGGGGCCTGCGGCGGCTGGACGATGGTGACCGCCGACGCGGGCAGCCCCGAGGGCGTCGTGGAGACCACCACGTCCCGGCTCCCCGTGGACACCGGAGCGATCTGCGGGGCACTGTCCGGATCGGGGGACTTCTGCCAGTCCCAGAACCGGGTGTTGTCGATGACCTCCGCGGAATTGCAGTGGCCGAGTTTGGCCTCGGCGAACACCCCACGGGTGGGCAGGCTGACCAGCTGCTCGCTGCGGGCCGGAGCCACCTCGGGAAGCCGTAGCTGCCCCTCCCCCGCGTCGTCGAACAGGGCGGGGTCGAGCGGGAAGGCCGTGGAATCGCCGAGCACTTCCAGGGCGCGGTTCTCGACGGCCTGGAACAGCGGGCGTGTGGTGCCGCCGACGGTGAGGCTGCTGCCCGCGAGTTCGGTCCACCGGGCGTTGGGGTCCTCGCCGAGCCGGATCAGCCGGTAGTAGTGCTCGCGGTTCTGCACCAGGTGTCTGCGCAGCCGGATCCGCAGCAGGTTCTCCTCATCGCTGAGGCGTTGGAACGGGGTCGGCGCGGGGGCGGGCTCCGGCGCCTGGCGGGCCGCCAGCGACCAGGTCGTGGACGGCTTCTGGAACAGCTTTCCGCTGGGCTCGTCGACCAGGAGGTGGGTGTTGCCCGCGGTGTCCACGGCCGTGACGACCAGGTGTTCCACGGCGACGTCGTCGTTCCTGCCCTCGGTGTGCGGAGGGGTGAGGGTCACCGAAATGGTCCGCAGATCACGCCAGTTGACGCGTTCGTCGGGCCGGGGAACACCGGCGAGGTCGACCGACGCGTGGGTGTGCTGGAAGTCGCCGGGATTCTGCAGATGGGTCGGGTCCGGGTCCCAGTCACTGTGCTGCGGACGGATCAGATTCGTGACCTTCTGGCCGCCGTCCGAGGCTCGTTGGGTGAGCGTGACCGTCGTGGGCACCCGGTCCTGGAAGTTGGACAGATCGCCGATGGTGAAGCGGAACTGGAACAGGATGAACTCCACGCTGCCCGGATCGGGCGGCACCGGCACCTCGGGCTGGAGTTCCCGCCAGGCGGCGTACTTCTCCACCGCGTCGAATCCGCCGGCCAGTTGCGGATCGAGCAGCCCGGCCTGCAGCAGGCGGCGGTAGCGGACGATGACCAGCTCGTCGTCGAGGTTCGGGGACGCGGCCGGCAGCAGGACGGCCGGGCGCACCCGGCCGCGCTCGACGAGCACCCGGAAGTGCCGCAACACCTCATAGTAGAGCAGGGTCATCGCATGCGCGTGATTGTGGTTGCGTACGGTCCGGGTCTGCGCGGTGGAGTTCTCCGCCTGCCGGGACTGCACGACCACCGTGCTGCGCATATCGCGTACGGAGGTGGAGTGCTGGCGGATCTGGTCGTGCAAGTTCTGTACGGTGTCCGCCGATACGCTGCGGTCGCCGGACGTCGTGGCATAGCCGCCGCCGATCGCGGCGGAACCGCCGAACATGCCCATCGACGCCGCTCCCGCCGCGCCGGTCATCACCGAGCCGCCGCGCTGCCACTCGTTGACGGCGCCCTTGACCACCTCGTCGACCGTCCGGTCACGGGTGAGGGCATGCTCAAGGTCGTCCGTGAGCGCAATGTCCTCCAGCCGGCTGTCGGTTGAGGTACGCGACCAGTCCACGACCGCGAGCTGAACCTGCTCTCCAGGAGCCAGCGGGAGGCTGTAGGTGACCTGGCCGAGCCCGTGTCCCACCGGAATCCAGGTGACCTCGTAGCTGATGACCAGGGCGATGGGCACCGGAAATCCGGCAAAGCCGTGGGAGCCGTCGGAACCCTCGGAACCGTCGGAACCCTGGGAGCCATCGGAACCCTCGGAGCCCTTGGAGCGCCCGGAGCCGTCCGAGGTGGTGCCGCCCTCCCCCGGCCGGGTCGTGTACTGCGCGCCGTAGTCCAGGCGCGCCAGGAGATCCGGGACGGTCACGATCTGGTGCACCTGATACTGCTGGGTGGCCACATTGGACGGCAGCAGGGTCTCGCAGCCGTCCTGCCCGATGAGTTCGGCCGGTACGTACGCGAAGGAGCCCGGCGAGAGATACCAGTCGAGGAGCGAGGGCGACTGCATCGCGGGGAAGCCGGTGGTCGATCCGGTGAAGACACCACCGTGATCCACGCCGAGCCGCAGGACCAGTGCCTGCGCCTGCTCATCGGCCTCAGCCAGGACGTCCACCGCGCTCTGCAGCGGACCGCCCAGGTACAGCCACACATGGGCGAGCCGTACCTCGGCGGTGGAGCCGTCGGGCCGCTCGGCCAGTTGCAGGGCCTGCCGCCACAGCGGCGCCAAATCCCACGAGAGGTACCCGGCGTGGTCACTGCCGAGCAGCCCCAGCGGAATGCGGACCGTATTCCCGGTGCGGGCGGCAGCCCCGGCAGCCCCCACCTCGCCCCCGGAGGCTTCTTCGGAAACGGTCAGATGGGCTTCGAGAAAGGCCAACGCCCCGGAAATGGGGCCGCCGGTCCTATTGTCGGAGAGAAACACACAGCAGCGGGCCGGGCCGCCGGTGTCGTCGGTGTCGTCGGTGTCGTCGGTCGGAAGTGCGATGTCCATGGTTCCCCCCATCGACTTCGCGCCTGAAAAGGAAGCCGCAGCCTCAACGGCGGGCGGTCAGGCGACGAGAGGAAGGTAACGCAAGGAGGCTCGATCACCTCTCGAACTTCTTGTGGAACATTTGGACAGAGCATGCAGGCCGTGACCGGGCGGACGTTATTCCGCTGCTGAGATGTACGACTGGAAGGCTTCCCGGACCGCGCTGGGCATCTCTTTCTTGCCACCGGCCACGACATCAGTGAACACGTGCCGCACTTCCCCCTCTGCGATAAGCCGTTCGCCGACCTTGAATCTCGGGCGCACGATCATGCTCGTCGTTCCGAGATGGGTAACGGGCATCTCGATATCGACCAACTCATCGAATCGTGCCCCCTGGCGATAGCGAATCCGCGCCTCTGCCACGACCAGGTCCGTTCCGGCCTCGACCATGGAGGCATAGTCCGTCGCTTCGCGCCACAGCTCCGTCATGGCAACGTCGTAATAGAAGAGATAGTGGCCGTTGAACACGACGTTCTGCTGGTCACACTCGCTGTAGCGCACCCGCAGTCGGTGCGTGAAGAGCTTGGTCATGAGCGAGATCGTAACCGCCTCTCGCACTGACGAACGAGGTGCCGGGCGGGACCAAGTGCCGCTGCAGGGTGGTCAGTTAGCGGCAAGCTCGTGGCCGGATCAGCCCTGCTCGGTCCGCCCGGTCCGCCCGGTCCGCCCGGTCCGCTCGGTCCCGACTTTCGGACCGGATGACCTGGCGGCCGCCACCGCAATGCAAGGCGGGGCTTGACCTTCACACTAATGGGAAGGTTTGAGCATCCCCTCATGCGAAACACTGAGCTCCCCACCGATACCCCCACACCCTCACTCGACGCACCTGACGAGACATCAACCAACCCGCACAAGATGCCGATTGGCGCCCTTCTTGCGCTGGCCATCGCGGTGTTCATCACCAGTCTCACCGAGACCCTGCCGGCCGGACTGCTGCCCGCAATGAGTTCCAGCCTGCACACGAGCGAGTCGGCCACCGGCCAGACAGTGACGATCTACGCGCTCGGCACGGTGCTCACGGCCATCCCGCTCTCCGCGGCCACCGCCGGCTGGCGCCGCAAGCGCCTGCTGCTGACGGCCATGGCCGGCTTCGCCGTCGCCAACACCGTTACCGCAGTGTCGGCGGACTACCCGCTGACCCTCGTCGCCCGGTTCGTCGCCGGCGTCGCCGCCGGGCTGGCCTGGGCGCTTCTGGCCGGCTACGCCCGCCGGATGGTCGCCCCCCACCAGGCGGGCCGGGCCCTCGCGATCGCCATGGCGGGCATCCCCGTCGCGCTGTCCCTGGGCGTCCCGGCCGGTACCTTCCTGGGCCAGGTGGTCTCCTGGCAGGCGGCCTTCCTCGCCATGACGGCCCTCACGGTGGTGCTGCTGGCCTGGATCGTCGTCACCGTGCCCGACCATCCGGGCCAGGCGACCGGCGGCAAGATCCCCATGCGCCGGACCCTGCGCGTTCCGGGCGTGGCCGCGGTGCTGTTCGTCACCCTCGTCTTCGTCCTGGCCCACACCATCCTCTACGCCTACATCGCCACCTTCCTCCAGCACATCGGCCTGGGCGGCCGTACCGACGCTGCTCTGCTGGTCTTCGGCATCGCCTCGCTGGCCGGCATCTGGATCGTCGGCACCTTCATCCACGGTCACTTGCGCACCTTGACCCTCGCCAGCACCGTGCTGGTCGGCATCGCCGCCGCGGCTCTCGGCGCCTTCTCCAGCAGCCACGCCCTGGTGTACGTCGCCGTTGCCCTGTGGGGGCTGGGCTGGGGCGGAGTTCCCACCCTGTTGCAGACCGCCGCGGGCCAAGCCGGTGGGGAGGCGGCTGATGCCGCCCAGGCCATGCTGGTGACCCTGTGGAACGTGGCCATGGCGGCCGGCGGCATCATCGGCGGCCTCCTCCTCCAGGCCGTCGGGGCCGGCGCCTTCCCCTGGACCGTCCTGGTCCTCCTCGTCCCGGTCCTCGCCGTCGTACTGACCGCCCGTTCACACGGATTCCCCACCCGCGGCGCCACCGGCAGCGGCAGGGGCAGGGGCGCCGACACGGGCACGGGCACGGGCACGGGCACGGGCACGGGCAACTGACGACACAGCGACCCACCGGCGACGAGAACGCCCGAGCGGAAGCCGGCAGCAACGGATCGACCATCGACCGCAACCACGGGCACCACCTGCACGCATGTCCATGTCTGTCGTCTCACTGGCTGTTGGCCGGGACTATGGTCGGCACCATGACCCTTTCGATCCGAGAACGAGAGAGTTTTCTGGCGGAACCTCACATCGGTGCGCTGTCAGTGGTCGAACGGCCCGACCGCGCACCGCTGACGATTCCCATCTGGTATCAGTACACGCCGGGCGGCGAGCTGTGGGTGCGCACCGGGCCCGACTCCCGGAAGGCGCTGGCGATTCGGGCTGCCGGGCGCTTCAGCCTGATGGTGCAGCGGACCGAGCCGACGGTGCGCTACGTATCGGTGGAGGGCCCGGTGACCAGGACGGAACCGGACAGCCGCGAGCGGTCCTGGGAGATGGCCGCACGGTACCTCCCCGAGGACAAGGTCGCCGCCTTCGTGGAGTACGACCAGACCCAGCTCGGTGCGCATGTCGTCATCTCCATGCGGCCGGAACACTGGGTGTCCGCCGACCTGGGGTCGTTTTGACCGGAGCGCATGTAGCCCCTGCACGGGGCCGTGCCGCGGCCCCTTCTCCATTGGTCACCACCATTGCCCCTGGCCGCCGGGTCGGCCAGGGGCAGGGGTGCCGGCTCCTGCTGAGGCAGGCGCTAGTGAGTGCGAGGATCTCCGGGTGAGCTGTCCCGCGAATAATGAGCTGTCCTCCGCCGAGCGCGCATTCATGATCAATGCCAGTGAAATCGACATCCTTCCCGGTGTCCGGGGCGATCTGGACGAGCCGCTGGCGTCAAGGCCGGCCGCGGACCTCATGCCGACTCTCCTGACGCTGGTCGACAAGGGATGGATCGAGGTCTCCCGGCTCATCCCCTGGACTGCACCGGACGGTGCCGCAGGATTCCAGCCCGGCCCTTCCCTCCCCGAGCAGGAGCTTGTTGCGCTGCTCTCTGACACCACGAACTGGGAGTACCCGGAATCCGGCGAGTGGCTCGGCTGCCTGACGCTCACCCTTACGGAAGCGGGACGAAAGGTCCCCCGCTGATGCGTGGTTAACCACAGCCACACCGGCTGCGAAGCGCTTCTGGTGGGAGTCGCGCTGTGGGCGGCGCGACTGTAGGGCGAGCGCGGTGACCTCCGCATCGAGCCATGTCGCGACGCCGTAGTCAGGTCGTCTGCGCCCTTGCGCGTACGACCCGTGATCCGTATGTGATCACCGCCCCGTAATCTGCACCTGACCAGGGGATGCGCAGGATGCGTGACGAATACGGGGGCCCACATGACATACCGACGTGCGGTGATACCGGCACTGGCCGGAGGGCTGCTGCTCACTGCCCTTCTGTGGTGGGCGGGGACGAGCGCGCAGGCGCTGCATCTGCCGGGCGCCACCACCATGATGGGCGTCCCGGCCACCGTCGAGCTCGACCACTGGCTCGCCCCCTGGTCGTACGATCCTCCTTCCTCGGCCCAGCTCGACGCCGAGGCGCCCGGTGGGGTCGGGGGCACGGCCTGGATCGCAGGCACCAGCTACCTCGCGCTGTACACCACCGCGTTGCAGATCCGGTTCGCCGCGGTCTTCGTCTTCTTCGTGCTCGGGGCGCTGCTCCTGGTCCGCAGACTGCCGCCGGTGCGCGGCCGGACGGCGGCCGCACTACTCGCGCTGTGGGCGTGGGGCCTGGTGGCCGGGACCCTGGCGGTGACCGTCTCCGCGCCGTGGCTGATCGCCTCAGGCGGGCACGGCAGCTTCCGCTTCCTGCCCCAGCTGGCGAGCCTGATCGGCTCCGGGCGGCAGATCCTGGTACCGACCGCACTGGTGGCTGCGGTGGTGACCGTGCTCGTAGCACGGGTCACGGCCAAGGAGGCCGGTCCGCTGGCGCAAGAGGCCGTCCCGGCCCGCGCCGCCCGCCTGGCCGCTACCGCCGGCACCGCGGTGATCGCCCTGTCCCTGGTGGTCCTCTCGTACCAGTCGGTCGCCGCCGCCCTTCAGACGGTCTCCCCGAACATCGGACTGCTCTCCGAACCGGGTGACCTCCTGCGCCAGTGGCTGCTGCTCGGTGCCTGGAACGGCCCGATGGGCACACCCCTCGGCGACTGGCTCCTGTACCGCGCCGCCGACGTGCTGCTGCTCGCCGTGGTGTGGTTGTCGCTGCGGCGACTGCCCGGACTCCTCACCCGTGCCACCGTCCCGGCGATGGCGGTCGGTGCGGTGTGCGCGACCGTGCTCGGCCTGCTGGCGAGCCAGCTGTTGCGGGCGGCGACGGACGGGATGGGCCTGCGTTGGGGTCTGCTGCACCTGTTCGCCGGCCTCGGCGGCGGCGTCCCGGCCGCCCTGACCTGCGGCTTGGTGGCGGGAGTCGCGGCCGCGGTGACGCTGCGGGTGGCCGGGGGCCGAACGAAGACGGCCGACGAGCCCGAGGAGTCCGACGAGCCCAACGGGTCCCACGGCCCGACGGGTCCGACGGGTCCGACGAGCCGTTGACGACGGGGAGTTGACGACGAGCCGTTGACGACGAGGAGTTGACGACGGTGAGTAGACGACGGTGAGTTGCTGAAGTAGCTGGGGAGTAGAGGAGGAGCTGGGGAGTACGCGCACATACGAGGGAACGTTTGCGTGGGTGGGCGCCTCCTGGCCGGGTGTAAGCGGCTTCTCGCATCCGGCGAAGGGATTCCCTCATGATCAGCAGCGACCGCCCCATGCCCACCCTCGAAGGGGCCGAGCACCGGTGGGTGACGGTCCGCGGGGCCCGGCTGCACCTCGCCGAGTTCGGCAGCGGCGAGCCCGTGGTGCTGCTGCACGGCTTCCCGCAGCACTGGTACGCCTGGCGCGCGCTCGTCCCGCTGCTCGCCGACGATCACCGGCTGATCTGCGTCGATCTGCGCGGCTTCGGCTGGTCGGAGCAGACCAAGCACGGCTACGACACGGACGGACTCGGCGACGACGTCCTCGCGCTCCTTGACGAGCTGGGCCTCGACCGGGTGACCCTGGTCGGACACAACTGGGGTGCCGGCGTGGGCTTCCGGCTCTGCCAGCGGGCCCCGGAACGATTCCGCGCCTTCCTGGCGTTGAACATGGCACACCCATGGACGCGTCACCGTGACGTCCTGCCCAATCTGTGGCGGATGTGGTACACCGCCTTCCTCGAGTACCCGGTGCTCGGACGGCTGGTCCTGCGGCACTGGCCCGCCTTCACCCGATATCTGCTGCGGCGCGCGGTCGCCGACCCGGCGGCATGGCGGGACGCGGATCTCACGGAGTTCACCGAGGCGGCACAGGCCTCGGCGCACGCCGGGCAGGCGATGTTCTGGCAGTACGTCGTACGGGACATTCCGGCGGGCTTTCGCGGCACCCACCGCCGGCGGCGGCTGACCGTCCCGACGTTCGTCCTGGGCGGCGAGCACGACCCGGTGATCCCGCCGGCCCTGCTGCGCGGCGATCCCCACGCGGACGACCTGACCGTCAGGATCGTGCCGGACGCAGGACACCACCTGCACGAGGAGCGGCCCGCGCTGGTGGCCGAGGCGCTACGGGAACTCGTCGCCAGGACGTGAGGACCGGAGCAGACGACTGGTCGGAGCAGACGACTGGTCCGGGGCGAGTCCAGGCAGCCCAGGCAGCCCAGGCGAAACGACCCGATGACAGGGGCCGGTTGACAGTAGTGACTGGCACCTGACGATGAGTCAGCGCAGGGCGGCGCGGTCCTCCACCGCACGGAAGAAGGCACGCGTGCGGCGCTTCCCCAGCAGAGTCCGGTAGACACGCTGCACCGGCCCCAGGGCGGCGGGACGCGCCGCGCCGCACACCGCGAGCCGCGTCCCGACGCCGTCCGGCTCCGCGGCGATGCCCATCGTCACCAGGCGGGACTGCATCAGGCACCATCCGGGGCTCAGCCGCACATCGAACGGGCCGCGCAGGCCGAGGACGTCCTCGGCCTGCGCGGCTTTGCGCTCGCTGTCGCCGGCCGGAACCCTGAACTCCCGCACGAAGGAGATCAGATGGGGCAGCTCGCCCTCCAGGTCGGCGATGACCGCCCACACCTGGTCGAAGGGCAGCGCGATCCGAGCCTCGCCATACAGCGGGGCGCGCAGTCCGGCGGCCAGTACGCGCAGCCGGGCGACCTGGTCGGGGGCGGTCACCGTGTCCACGCCTTCCGGAAGGACGAACGGGCCCTGCTCAGCCGTGACTTCACGGTGCCCTCGGGTACGCCGATCAGTGCGGCCGTCGTCCGCTCATCCAAGCCTTCCAGCTCCCGCAGTACGAGCACGGTGCGGTGCTGGACGGGCAGTCGAGCAAGCAAGTCCCGTACCTCCGTGGTCAGTTCGGCCCCGGCACCAGGCAGCAGATCCCGCAACCGGGCGATCTCCTCGGGGTCGGCGGGCGTCTCACTCGCGGTGCGGCGCGCCACCCGGGCGGCCTCGCGCACCGTGACCGCACGCACCCACCCATAGAACGCCTGCGGGTCCCGCAGCCCCCGCAGCCCCCGGAACACCGCGACCAGGGATTCCTGCACCGCGTCCGCTGCATCGCGCGGGGCGATCGAGGTACACAACCGCGTGACGTAGGGCGTCACCATCTTCAGCAGGTCGTCCATGGCAAGGGCATCGCCGCGCTGCGCGGCCCGTACGAGCGGCGCCGCCGCGTCCCAGGGCCGCACGTCGTCATCCATCGCGGGACACCGTACCGTTACGGCTCCGAGCGGAAGGGTGCGGGGCGGGGCATGGAATGGCAGGGCAGGTCATGGAATGGCAGGGCAGGCCATCGCCGACACCCTGCCACTCCCGTTCCCCCGGCTGCCCACCCCGTACCCCCGGCGCCCCACGGCGCCACCCGGAATACCCCGCCCCTCCGCAAGGTTGAGGCTCAACAGGGGGCCTTCGCGTCCCCTACGGGATCCGTTCGACCGCCCCCTACGGGCCCAAGGTGGCGTGGCCCGGCGAGCTGAGGAGCTCAAGTTCTTCCTCCGTCAGCCGGAGTCCGCCCGCTGCCACGTTGTCGACGAGGTGATCCGGGTTGCCCGTCCCGGGGATGGCCAGCACGTGGATGCCTTGCTGCAGGGTCCACGCGAGCCGTACCTGCGCCGGCGAGACCCCATGTGCACGGGCGACAGCGCAGACCTCGTCGTGCTCGGCCCGGACGGCGCCGGCCTCGCGCCCTTCTCCGGCGATGGCGAAGAAGGGCACGAACGCGATGCCGCGTGCCGCGCAAGTGCGGAGCATCGCCTCCCCGTTGGGTGCGTCGATCCCGTAGCGGTTCTGCACACACACCACCGGCGCGATTGCCTGGGCCTGGTCCAGGTGCTCCAGACGGGCGTTGGAGATGCCGAGGTGACGGACGAGTCCGGCGTCGCGCAGCTCGGCGAGGGCCCCGAAGTGCTCGCTGATGGATTCCTGGCCCATGATGCGCAGGTTCACCACGTCGAGGTGGTCGCGACCGAGTTGGCGCAGGTTCTCCTCGACCTGGCCGCGCAGTTGGTCGGGCCGCGCCGAGTCGGCCCACCTTCCGGAGGCGTCCCGGGCCGGGCCGACCTTGGTGGCGATGACGAGGTCGTCCGAGTACGGCGCCAACGCGGAGTTGATCAGCTCATTGGCGGAACGCAGCCGGGAGAAGTAGAACGCCGCGGTGTCGATGTGGTTGACGCCGAGCTCAACCGCGCGGCGCAGTACGGCCAGTGCCTGGCCGCGGTCGCTGGGGGTGCCCTCGTGGAAGGCGGCGCTGCCGGTCAGGCGCATGGCGCCGAAGCCGATCCGGTTGACCGTGAGGTCACCGAGCAGCCAGGTGCCTGAGGCGGCGGCGGAGACCGTACCCAACGTCATCTGTGTCATCAGCTCCCATTCGATCGGCCCTCGACCCTCGCCCTCGCCCCTCGACGATTCGGAGCGTGGCGGTCCTGGAGTATGCGCAGGTGACAGCCGGGGCGGAAAGGTGCGGAGCGGTGGGGGAATGTCACAGCGCGGACGGGAATCCTCGGCTGTGCACCCGGCGTTACTACTACAGGCCGAGCGCCCCGGGGCCCGGGCGCCCTGCGGCACTCCCGCTCCGGCGGGGCGAAGATCCGGATCGCTTGCGCCATGGGACGAGTCCGGCACCGGAACCACCTGGTCGGCACTCCCTCGTCCTCGCCCGCCTGGTCGGTACAGCTACCGAGCGCGAGGCGTCGCATCCCAACTCTGGTGCACGGTTCGCCTCGTGCCCGTCTCGCAACCAGCGTCCGTAGCGCAGGGCCCGTAGCGAAGTGCCTGGGGCACAGTGCCCGTAGCGCAATGCCCGTAACGCAGTTTCAGGCGTGCATGCGGGCCGGTCCAGCAGACCGGGGCCCGGCGGGAGCGTGCCCTGGGCGGGCTCGGTCCGCCGTGCCCCGGCTGGTTGCGGTGGCCCGGTCAGGCGGGCAGGGCCGGGTAGTCGGTGTAACCGCGCTCGTCGCCGCCGTAGAAGGTGGCGGGGTCGGGCTCGTTGTACGGACCGCCGGACGCGAGGCGGCGGGGCAGGTCGGGGTTGGCCAGGAACAGCGCGCCGAAGGCGATCAGGTCCGCGGCGCCGTCCTCGATCAGGCCGAGGGAGGCCTGGCCGGTGGGCGCGGGGTGCGTGAACGGGTTGAGGACGAAGGTGCCGGGCCACTCCTTGCGCAGGCGCGCGGTCAGGCTCTGGTCGGGCCCTTCGAGTACGTGCAGATAGGCCAGGCCCAGTGGGGCGAGACCGGCCACCAGGGCGGTGTAGGTCGCCTCCAGGTCCGCCGGGTCCGTCTCGGCGATGTCGTTGAACGGGGCGCCGGGAGAGATACGGATACCGGTCCGGTGGGCGCCGATCGCCTCCGCGACGGCCGCGGCGACCTCGACGGCGAAGCGCACCCGGCCCGCGACATCGCCTCCCCAGGCGTCGGTGCGCTGATTGGCGTTGGGGGCGAGGAACTGGTGGATCAGGTAGCCGTTCGCGCCGTGAAGCTCCACCCCGTCGAAGCCGGCGGCAATGGCGTTGCGCGCCGCATCGACGAAGTCGGCGATCGTCCGCACGATCTCCTGGTGCTCCAGTTCCCTCGGCGTGACGAAGTCCTGGGGGCCCTGGTGGGTATACACCTGGCCCGTGGCCGCGACGGCGGAGGGGCCCACCGGGATCAGACCGCCGGGCAGCAGGCTGGGGTGGCCGATGCGGCCGGTGTGCATCAGCTGCGCGAAGATCACTCCGCCCTCGCGGTGGACCGCGTCGGTCACCTGCCGCCAGGCCGCGACCTGCTCGGCGGAGTGCAGGCCCGGGGTGTCGGGGTAGCCCTGGCCGATCACCGACGGCTGGACGCCCTCGGTGATGATCAGACCGGCGCCGGCCCGCTGGGCGTAGTAGGTCGCCATCAGTTCCGTGGCGGTGGCTCCCGGCCCGTAGGCGCGGCTACGGGTCATCGGCGCCATCGCTATGCGGTTGGCCAGACGCTTGCCGCCCAGCTCGATCGGATCGAACGCGGTCGTCATGATCATTCCCTTGGTCAGGAGCGGGAGCCGCCCGGACTGGCGGCTCTCCTCGGCATGCGTGCTTGCTCGACGCACCATTGGCGTGCGTGTTTGCTCGACACACAATTACCTGTCCGAACAAGTAAATCATCATCCAGCCTTCCCGCCCCCACGCGTGAGCTGCATCACCCAGCAGACCATCCCCCACTGGGACTCGATTGACGTGGGACAACCCCGGATCTCCACAAGGTGCACCACGGACCACGGAGGGTCGTTATCCTGACTGCATCCGGCGAAATACGAGTCGGATTACTGTCCGGCAAAGTTCGGCCGGGAAGGGACGATTTTGATGAGCGGGACAACCAGCCGGGACGCGCACAGCCAGTCGTCGCAATCGACGCCGGCCACCTCTTCGGTGCCGGTGCCCGCTACCGCCCACGTGGGGCCGGTCAGCCACGCGATCTTCCGCGTGGCCCGCCTGCACCGCATGATCGCCGGGCAGCTCCTGCGTCCGCTCGGCCTCCATCTCGGCCAGGAACTGGTCATGATGCATCTGTGGGAACTCGGCCCCCAACGGCAGACCGACCTCGTGCGCTTGATGGACTCCGACGCGGCCACCATGACCCGCAGCATCAAGCGCCTGGAGAACGCCGGCTTCGTCCGCCGCCGCCCCTGCCCCGACGACAAGCGCGCCGTCATCATCGAACCGACTGCCGCCAGCAAAGCTCTGCGCCGGGAGGTCGAAGGCATCTGGGCCGAACTCGAAGGCGCCTCCACCGGCGACCTCACCTCTGAGCAGCAGGCCGAAGCACTGGACGCCCTGCGACGCATCGAGGACAGCCTCGCCCGCGTGGCCGCACGTACGTCCGCGGCCGAGTCCCCCGCACCGGCCGCGGAGGCTCAGTAGCGGTAGTCGGTAGTCGGTAGTCGGTTCGCGCCGCCGGCCACCCATGGCCACACACGCCCTTCGAGTGGCGTGCGGCCGCTCGCCGTGGCCGCGAGCCGAACCGACCGACAGCAGGAGAACGGGAGAGCGGGAGAGCGGGAGAGCGGGAGAGCCCGCGCGCGCTTGCCTCCTGGAGCCATCAAGCTCCGATAATGCGTGGATGGATCACACGATGGCTCGGGCATTCGTCGACTCTTGGGTGAAGGCGTGGAACGCCCACGACGTGGATGCTCTGTTGACGCACTTCTCCGACGACGTGACGTTTCGGTCGCCGGTGGCGGCGCAACTCCTCGGCGGTGACGGGGTCATCCGCGGCAAGGACATGCTGCGCGCCTATTGGGCGGAGGGCCTGCGACGCATTCCGGACCTGCGGTTCGAGGTGGTCGGCAGCTACGTCGGAGTGGACTGCCTGGTCATCAACTACCGCAACCAGAAAGGCGGTTTGGTCAACGAGGTGCTGCTCTTCGACGGCCCGCTGGTCACCGAGGGATACGGCACCTACCTCGGCGAGAGCGACAATCCGGCCGGAGCCCACTGAGGGATTCCGGGCCCCATGCCTCCGGATCATGAGGGATTCCGGGGCCCAACCCTCCGGATCGGCCAAGGGCCAAGCCTGGGCCATCCGCTTCCTGACCTGAGGCCGCGTGGGGCGGTCGGCTCGGCTGACTGCTGTGGCCTGTCCGATGGGTCAGGTCAGGTCCTAGTAGCTGAGTGCGGCGAACCATTCGTCCCGGCCGTGCCGGGTGAGGTCGAGGAAGTGCCAGACCGGGCAGAGCAGGTCGATACCGCGCTGGTCGATGTCGTCGGACATCCGGGGATGCGCCGAGTAGAAGTGGCGCACCGCCCCGTTGCCGTCGCGGGTGAAGACCGACACCGTCGAGTCCTGGTTGCCCTCGGCGTCCTCGCTGCCGAGGTCGTATTTGAAGGTGCTGGAGCCGGCGCTCAGCAGCCGCAGGTTCGTCCAGTTCCGGTTGCGGGCGTGTGCGCGGAGGGTGGGCAGGTCGGCCGCGGCGACCACGGCGAGGTCGATGTTCTGCGCGATGTGGTGGGCGACGCCGTTGAACCCGTCGATCCACATCGTGCACATGGGGCACGGCTCGGTCTGCCGCTTGCCGTACATGAGGTGGTAGATGACGAGGTCCCGCCCGGGCCGGGTGAACAGCTCGCTCAGCCGAACGGTCCGCCCGGGCGCATCGCCGGCGTGCAGGTCGGCGGGGCCTTCCTCGAACGCGTAGTCGTCGACGACGGGCCCCGGCGGCAGTCGGCGGCGCAGCTCGGCGACGCGTTCGCGGTGGCGCATCAGCTCGATCTCGGCTTGGCGCAGCTCCTCACGTGCGTCCGTGTATGCCTCGGGCTCCCCGGTCAGATGGGTGAGACGCATCGCTACCTCCTCCGCGACCGGCAGGGAGCTGCCGCTCCGACCACCATTGTCCGCTCCCGCGCGGGGGCCCGCGAGGCGGTGCGAGGGGTCAAGCGGAACGGAATGCACACCGGGTTCCACCGGGTTCCACCGGGTTCCACGCGCGGGTGAAACGTCCATCAGCTCACGAGGCACAGCCACAGCACGCGCGCAGGGAGCGCAGGGAGCGCAGCACCGCTCACCGCGGTGCGGGAGGGGCGGTGGACCGCACGGTGAGTGATCGCTCAGGCAGGCCGTACGCGCATGCAAGGACATTGCCGGCCACGAACCTCTTTGCATGACCATGCGAGATGCTGCATACTCTTTCCATGTCCAAGGTCCTCACCTCCCTCCCCGCCGGCGAGCGCGTCGGCATCGCCTTCTCGGGCGGCCTCGACACCTCCGTCGCAGTCGCGTGGATGCGTGACAAGGGCGCCGTCCCGTGCACCTACACGGCCGACATCGGCCAGTACGACGAGCCCGACATCGCCTCGGTCCCGGGCCGCGCGAAGACCTACGGTGCCGAGATCGCGCGCCTGGTCGACTGTCGCGCGGCACTGGTCGAGGAAGGCCTGGCCGCGCTGACCTGCGGGGCGTTCCACATCCGCTCGGGCGGGCGGGCCTACTTCAACACCACGCCGCTCGGCCGCGCCGTCACCGGCACCCTCCTGGTCCGGGCGATGCTCGAGGACGACGTACAGATCTGGGGCGATGGCTCGACCTTCAAGGGCAATGACATCGAGCGGTTCTACCGGTACGGCCTGCTCGCCAACCCCCACCTGCGGATCTACAAGCCCTGGCTGGACGCGAACTTCGTGACCGAGCTCGGCGGCCGCAAGGAGATGTCGGAGTGGCTGCTCGCCCACGACCTCCCCTACCGGGACAGCACGGAGAAGGCGTACTCCACCGACGCCAACATCTGGGGCGCCACCCACGAGGCCAAGACGCTGGAGCACCTCGACACCGGCGTGGAGACCGTGGAGCCGATCATGGGCGTGCGGTTCTGGGACCCGTCGGTCGAGATCCTCACCGAGGACGTGACGATCGGCTTCGACCAGGGCCGCCCGGTGACGATCAACGGCAAGGAGTTCGCCTCCGCCGTCGACCTGGTCATGGAGGCCAACGCCATCGGTGGCCGGCACGGCATGGGCATGTCCGACCAGATCGAGAACCGGATCATCGAGGCCAAGAGCCGCGGCATCTACGAGGCCCCCGGCATGGCCCTGCTGCACGCGGCGTACGAGCGCCTGGTCAACGCGATCCACAACGAGGACACCCTCGCCCAGTACCACAACGAGGGCCGGCGGCTCGGACGCCTGATGTACGAGGGCCGGTGGCTGGACCCGCAGGCGCTGATGGTCCGCGAGTCGCTGCAGCGCTGGGTCGGCGCGGCCGTCACCGGTCAGGTGACGCTGCGACTGCGGCGCGGTGAGGACTACTCGATCATCGACACGACCGGCCCGGCGTTCAGCTACCACCCGGACAAGCTGTCCATGGAGCGCACCGAGGACTCGGCGTTCGGCCCGGTCGACCGGATCGGCCAGCTCACCATGCGCAACCTCGACATCGCCGACTCGCGCGCCAAGCTGGAGCAGTACGCCGGGCTGGGCCTGATCGGCACCGCCAACCCCGCCGTCGGCGCCGCACAGGCCGCCGCGACCGGGCTGATCGGCACGCTGCCGGAGGGCGGCGCCGAGGCCATCGCCTCCCGCGGCGAGGTCTCCGACGCCGACGAGTTGCTGGACCGCGCCGCGATGGAATCCGGCACGGACTGAACGGACCCAACGGACCCAACGGACCCAACGGGCTCGACGGTCTCAACGCACCCAACGGGCTCGACGGACTGATCAGCCCTGGTGGCGAGCGGTGCGCTCGCCCTCCCTCCGGTGACGCAGCAGCGAAGCGGCCGGCTCAGCGCCCATGGCGCGGAGCCGGCCGCTACTGGTTTCCGCATGACTGGTTCCGCTGCTCAGCGCATAGTCTGCCGGCCCGAAGCGGCCATATCGCCCAGAGGCGGTCAAGGTGGTAGGTGACACGACACTCCACCTGCGGGAAAGGCGGCACCATGAGCAGACTGATCGTCACCGCGTTCGTCACCCTGGACGGCGTGATGCAGGCCCCCGGCGGCCCGGACGAGGACGTCGACGGAGGCTTCCAGCACGGCGGCTGGCAGGTCCCGTACGTCGACGAGGACTTCATGGACCTCATCCTGGGGATCTTCGAACGGACCGCCGACCATCTCCTGCTCGGCCGGAAGACCTACGACATCTTCGCCGCACACTGGCCGCGCGTCACCGACCAGAACGACCCGATCGCCGTGAAGCTCAACTCCATGCCCAAGTACGTCGCCTCACGCACCCGCGACAGCCTGGAGTGGCACAACTCCCATCTGCTGAAGGGTGAGGCCGCGCAGTCCGTCGCACAGCTCAAGGCACAGCTCGACGGCGTGATCATGACGCAGGGCAGCAGCAACCTGATCCAGACCCTGCAGCAACACGATCTCGTCGACGAGTACCGGCTGCTCATCAACCCCCTGATCCTCGGCACCGGCAAGCGGCTCTTCGCGGAGGGCGCCACCCCGGTCGCCTGGACGCTCATGGAATCCCGCACCACCAGCGCGGGCGTGCAGTACTGCGCCTACGAACGCGCGGGCACCCCCGAATACGGAACTTTCCTGCTGGACGAGCAGGGCTGATGACCCGCTACGCGCGACCTCTACCACGTAAGGCACCATGTAAGGCATGGATAGCATAAGTGGGCCTTACGAGCTGCGCGTGGGTGTGCCCTCCGTCGAGGTCTTCCGCCGCCTGCGGACCGATGCCGGCCTCTCCGACAGAGCCCCCGAAGCCGTCGCGCTCGCCCTGCCCCATACCTGGCACGGCGTCGTGCTTCACCACCAGGGCGAGCCCATCGGCATGGGGCGGATCATCGGGGACGGGGGCACCGCGTTCCAGATCGTCGACATCTGCGTGCACCCCGCGCACCAGGGGCGAGGTCTCGGTAAGCGCATCATGGCCGCGCTCACAGAGGAGCTGGAAAACCGGGCGCCCGCCACCGCGTACGTCTCTCTGATCGCGGACGGTCCCGCGCGCTTCCTCTACGAGAAGTTCGGCTTCGCCGACACCGCCGCGCACGGCTCGGTGGGCATGTACCGCTTCATGACCGGGAGTTGACCGGCAGGTGGCCCGCCGCGCTCGCCGCCGGGCCACCACCTTCCCGTCTCCGGGCCACCACCATCCCCTCCCCTCGGGGCCGCCCCTACCCCGCCGTCACCGTCACATAGCCGACCTTCTTCACACGGCCGTGGTGGGCGACGACCGTCACCGGGTAGCGGCCCGGCTTGATGTCGGTGCGGATGGTGGCCGTGCCGAGGAAGCGCGGGTCGTCGCCGTCGGAGGCCTTGCTGTCGTCGGCGCGGAGGTGGAGTACGTGGGTGAACGCCGGGGAGGTGGCGGTCAGACGCGTCTCCTCGCCCGGGTCCGGGGTCACGTCGTGCCACATGACCCCGACCTTTCCTCCTCGGACGACCCGGATGCTGTGCCGGTGTGGGCTGTCGGCGTAGTTGCCCGGGGCGTACAGTTCGGGGCCGTACGCCTTGCCGAGGTAGTCCGGGTCGCCGGGGCGGGACGCGCGGACCGTCAGGCGCTTCTTCATGATGTGCCGGCCGTGTGGGCCGAGCAGTTCGAAGGTGTACCTGCCGTCCGCCAGACCGGGCTTGAGCTCCGGACGGGCCTGGAACGTCCGGGGGTTGTAGAAGTCCGCCTTGTCGTGGACCAGACGTACGGGCCGCGACAGGGCTGCGGACCGTACGGTGAAGTGGGTGCCCCGCTCACCGGGGTACAGGTCGTCGAAGTACAGCCACACCGGCGCCCCGGGGCGGGCAACTTCCGACGCGGGGGTGAAGGTGAACGACGGGCGTTGCGACCGCAGGACCTGGATCTTGTCGCGGGCGACGGTGCGGCCTGCGACGGTGACCGACACCGGGTGCCAGCGGGGCTTGGCCGTCATCGCGAGGGCGGTCGTGGCCCGGCACGAGCCGTCCTGCCGGCGCAGCCGTACGGGCCCGCTGAACGCGGACGACCGGGCCACCACCGGGGCGTCCCCCGCGTCACAGCTGACGCCGTCGAGGTCCATGGTGAGCAGTTGCCCGGGGCGGGCCTCCAGATTGCCGTCCAGGGTCAAGGTGGGCTTACCGGACGTGGCGGTGGGCGTGCGCCCGCTCTTGCCGTGGGGGTGCTCCGCGGTGCTGTGCGCGTGGTGCGCGGACGCCCCGGGGCTCTGCGCCGCCTTGGTCGGGTTCGCCGAAGTGGCGCCGCACCCGCCCAGCACAAGGCCGGCCGCGATCACGCCCATCAGCCTGGACCAGTTCATCGTCTCCCCCAGTCGGTCGGTCAGAGGGAGAGATGCCGGCACGGCGATGTTGGTTGTCTGCCTCAGGGGCAGATCTTTTAGGAGTAAGGGCCATGCGTACGTAGGGGACATGCGTCGTAAGGGGCATGTGTAGTAAGGGACATGCCTACGTAACGGGCATCTCGCACACACTCCTGAGGCACCTGTCGAGGGACCAGGGAGGTCTAGCTGTCGCCGGCGCGCCGAAGCTCCGCCGCGAGGTGGTGTTGCAACGGCTGACCGACCGCCGCGAGGTCATGGACGAAGGTGAGCGTGTCCTGGTCCGCCAGGTCGTAGCGGCGGCGAGAGGCATTGACCTCCTTGGCGGTGGGAGTGAGCGCCACCTGATGGGTCGTCAGGTCGACCGTCCCGTCCTCCGCCCGGCCGACCAGGATCTCCGCGACGCCGGTGGGCTGGGTGATCAGTGCCTCCACATGCCCCTCCGGCTGCAGCCGCCACCAGCCGCTCTCGCGCGCGGCCGGCCGCAGCGGGGTGTCGTCCGGGTCGAGGAGCCAGGCACGTGCCTCGTAGCGGAGGAAGGGGCGCCCGTCGTGGCTGAAGGTGACCTCCTGCGCGTACGCGAACTCCTCGGCGAGGGTCGGATACCCGCCACGCCCCCGGCCGACCCACCTGCCCAGCAGCCCGATCAGCGGCGCGACCAGGGCGTGGGGCGCGGGCACTTCGTCCGGGCGGAACGCGTCGGGGTACGGGGGCCGCGGGGTGAGGTCGGACATGAGGTGCGCTCCTGGATCGTCGTCGGTGCCGGGGGAATCCTCGGCCTCCCCATGATCGCCCCCTACACCTCCTCACCGGGAATCGACAGGTACGCCTCGCGCAGAGTGCTCAGCACCGGGTCGTCGACGGTCAGCGAGGCATCATCGATCGCCGTCAACGCCCGGACGCCGATGCTCGTGTTGGTGGCGAACGCCGCCCGCATGCTCTTGGCCCGGTCCAGGGTGAGGGGCGCGATCCGGTGCTCCACCTGTTGCTGCAACAGCCTCATGGTGACGCCCGGCAGCACCGGGGCCTGGGGCCACACCACGGTGCCCGCGCCGTCGATGAAACCGACGTTCCAGGTCGGCCCTTCGCTGACGTACCCGTCGGGCCCGACGAGCAGAGCGTCGTCGAAGCCGGCGCGCTGTGCCGCGCGCCGCACGTGCAGAGCCCCGAACAGGCCGCAGTGCTTGACCTCGGGCAGATCGCGCTCATAGGGAGCGCTCATCGCGCGCAGCGGCGGCGGGGGCATCGCCCCGGCCGGACGTACGGTGACCAGTACCTGGGGCTGATCGGCGTCGGCAGGGTGGCCGACCTCGACCGCGGGATCGTAGACGGTCACGCGGACCACGCACGGACCGCGCCGCCCCTCCAGCGCCTGCCGGACGAACTGCCGGACGCGGCCGGTGTCCAGATCGGCGCCCCAGACGGTCCCGCAGTCCCGTACGAGGCGGTCCAGGTGCAGCGACAGCCCACGGATCCGGTGTTCGGCGTCGGCCCGCATGGTGGTGAAGTGTCCGTAGCCCGTCAACGCCAGAGGGAGCACGTCATCGGTGGTCACGGGCTTTCCGTCGAGATGCGCCATACCCCCAGCATGTCAGGACGGTCTCGGGCCGCGGGATTCCAGAGGGTCCCGGGGGCCCGGGGGGGCCGGGGGTTCCAAGGGCCCAGGAGGTTCCGGGGCCCATGGGCGTTCCTCGTATTCGTGGTGTTCGTGGGTGTCCCAAGCAGTTCTCACCGCCCGGGACACCCACGTGTCAGTGCAACAACGGGGCCTACCTGGCGAGTTCGGCCGGCTCGTCCAACCGTGTCAGTTTCTGCGGGTTGGCCACCGCGTGGATCCGGGTGACCCGCCCGTCCTCCACCACGAGGCTCACCGCCGCCAGCCGGCCGTCGAGCTCTATCCGGCCCGCGGGCGCGCCGTTCAGCCACACCGCCGACACCGCACGACCGGGGCGCGCGAGCAACTGCGCCACCAGCTCGGCCCCATGGATCGGAGCCCGCGCGGCGGCCGCGAGCCCACCACCGTCGGTGACCAGGACCACGTCCGGCGCCATGACCTCCAGGAGCTCCTGGACCTGCCCGGTGCGCAACGCGGCCAGGAACCGCTCCACCACGGCCTGCTGCTCCGACCGGCTCACCGCCACCCGCGGCCGCCGGGCCGCCACATGCTCACGGGCCCGCCGCGCGATCTGCCGCACCGCGGCCGCGGACTTCCCGACGGCCTCGGCGATCTCGCCGTACGGCACGTCGAAGACCTCCCGCAGCACGAACACCGCCCGCTCCGCCGGCCCGAGCGTTTCCAGCACGGTCAGCATCGCGATCGAGACGCTCTCCGCGAGTTCGACGTCCTCGGCGACATCAGGGCTGGTCAGCAGCGGTTCCGGCAGCCACTCGCCGACGTATTCCTCGCGACGGCGGGACAACGTCCGCAGGCGGTTGAGCGCCTGCCGGGTGACGACCCGGACGAGGTACGCCCGCGGCTCACTCACCTGTGCCTGGTCGACGTCGGCCCACCGCAGCCAGGAATCCTGCAGCACGTCCTCCGCATCGGCCGCTGACCCGAGCATCTCGTAGGCGACCGTGAAGAGCAGGGTGCGGTGGGCGACGAACGGGTCCTCGGTCATGCCGTCGAGGCCGCGCCGGAGGTCACCGTGCGCTCGGCCAGCGGAATCCCGCAGACCTCGGAGAAGCCCTGCGAGGCGACCCCATGGGCATTGTTGTTCCTGGTAGCCATGTTGACGAAGGCGATGTACGCGGTGAGCTCAACCATCGCCGCCGCGCCGAGCCGGTCCAGCAGACCGGCATACATCTCATCGGTGACGGTCGGCGGCGTGTTCGTCATCGCCTCGGCGTACTCAAGGACGTCCCGCTCCAGCGGCGTGAACACGTCCGACTCCCGCCAGCGCGGCACCTGGCTCGCCTTGGTCAGGTCCAGGTTCTGGTTCAGTGCCTGGAAGTAGCCGACGTCGAGGCACCAGCCGCAGCCGACCAGCGCCGCAACGGCCATATGCGCGAACGACTTGAGGCCCGCGTCGGCCGTGTCCCACTCGGCCAGCTTGGCCGAGAACTCCAGGTTGGACGTGGCGACATCGGGGCTGTGCCACACCACCTCGACGGGCTCGGGCACGGCACCGAGCTGCTTGGTCATGTTCTCGCGGAGCTCGGCGGGAAGCTCGGCCTTCGGAACGCGTAGCGACATGGTGTTCTCCCTGTGGGTGTGTATGTCTGCCGGTACGCCATGAAGACACCGCCGGTCCGTCGAATGTGACAGCGGGGGTCCGGTGACTGTCACCAAGGGGAGGCTGAAGTGATCGGCCTCGACGAGGAGGTGGCCGAGAGCGGCCGTGGGTGCCGCGGGCCGGCGGCGGCTCATGGCCCGCGGCGGGTTCACTCAACGGCTGTTCATCGCTCACTCATCGATCAGGCATCCGTCAGTCAGCCGGAATCGACTCGCGCAGGGCCTTCGCGGTCGCGCGGGGGTCGTAGCCCTCGGGCACGCCCTCGACCAGGATGATGTCGCCCTCGATGTGCCGCGAACGCAGCGGCGCGATCTCCTGGTAGGCGGGCGAATCCCACCAGGCCTGAGCCTCGGCCACGCTGGGAAAGCCGATCACCACCACGTGCCCGGGCCAGCTGCCCTCCTTCACCTCGTGCTGGGCCGCATGCACGAGGAAACGACCGCCGTACGGCTCGAACGTCGCAGAGATCCGCTCGATGTACTCAGCGATCTCCGGGTGCGGTACGGCCTCCTGGAGATGACCTATGACATAAGCAGGCATGAGAACCTTCCAGTTGCTCGGCTGACATCGGCTGACATACGTCGCGATCATGACACGCAGTCGACCGACATCAACGACGTGCGCGCGGCCGCAGCCGCGGGACCCCTCCCTCGCCCCGCTCAGGCCTGGCCGCAGTCAGGGCACAGCCCCCGATAGGTCATCTCGACCTCGGAGACGGTGAAGCCGAAGCGTTCGGAGGCGGGTAGGGCGGCCAGCGGGTCGCCGGTGGGGTGGACGTCGCGGATGGTGCCGCAGGTCGAGCAGATCAGGTGCTGGTGGGGGCGGTGGGCGTTGGGGTCGTAGCGCTTGGCGCGGCCGTCGGTGGCCACTTCGGTCACCTCACCGAGCGAGACGAGCTCGCCGAGGGTGTTGTAGACGGTTGCGCGGGAGATCTCCGGCAGCCGGGCAGCGGCGCGGGCGAGCACCTCGTCCGCGGTGAGGTGGACGTGCTCGCCGTCGAGTACCTCGGCGACTACCCGGCGCTGGGCAGTCATCCGCCAGCCGCGTCGGCGGAGCCGGTCCAGCAGGTCGCTCATGACCACCAGCCTTACTGTGCGTGTTCCGGACAGTGCGTATTCCGGTCCCGGACTGTGGATGGTCCGGTTCCGGACAGTGCGTATTCCCGTTCCGGACCGTGCGTGTTCCGGCCCCGGACCGTGCGTGTGCTGGAACCGAAGTGTGCATCTTCCAGTTCCGGACTGTGCGTGTTCCGGATCCGGACTGTGCGTCTTCCCGTTCCAGGCTGTGCGTGGTCCGGCGAATGAATTCGTACGGGTCTGGCTGTTGTATTGACTTGGACTTCGTCCATCGTAGGATCGGTTCTGGCGACAGCCAAGGGACAGGACAACAGCAGGGAAAGCCCGTGACGGTTGATGGGACGGGTCCGCTCACCGCATCCGGTGCCCTGGCCGCGGACGGCCAGGTCAGCGGGCAGGCGGGTGCCGGCGGCCCGGTGCTGGTCGAGGAGCAGGTCCTGCCGACGCAGGTCGCCCCCTTCGAGCGGGAGTGCGCCCTTCGCGTGCGCGACGGCCGCCGTCATGGCGGGTGCCGGTCGTGCGGTGTCGTCGTTGATGCCCCCGCCGCGGTCGGTATGGCGTGGTGGCTGACCGCGTCCGACGGCCGCGGCCGCTCGCTCGTCCAGGCCGGGCTCATCTGCAGGGGCCCACAGGCCCCGCTCGTTTTCCCGTCCGTAGTTTCTGAAGTTTCTGAGCACCGTGATCTGCCAGTTCGGAAGGATTCCCATGTCTGAGAACCACGACGCGATCGTCACGGACCCGAAGCCCGAGGAGGCAGGCGGCTGCCCGGTCGCGCACGGGCGCGCCCTGCACCCGACCCAGGGCGGCGGCAACGCCCAGTGGTGGCCGGAGCGGCTCAATCTGAAGATCCTCGCCAAGAACCCCGCCGTGGCCAACCCGCTCGGTGAGGACTTCGACTACGCCGAGGCGTTCAAGAGCCTCGACCTCCCGGCGGTGAAACGGGACATCGCCGAGGTGCTGACGGACTCCAAGGACTGGTGGCCGGCCGACTTCGGTCACTACGGCCCGTTCATGATCCGTATGGCCTGGCACAGCGCGGGCACCTACCGCATCAGCGACGGCCGCGGCGGCGCCGGCGCCGGCCAGCAGCGCTTCGCCCCGCTCAACAGCTGGCCGGACAACGGCAACCTCGACAAGGCCCGCCGTCTGCTGTGGCCGGTGAAGAAGAAGTACGGCAAGAGCCTGTCCTGGGCCGACCTCATGATCCTCGCGGGCAACGTGGCGCTGGAGTCCATGGGCTTCACGACCTTCGGCTTCGCCGGCGGCCGCGAGGACGTGTGGGAGTCCGAGGAGGACGTGTACTGGGGTCCCGAGAAGGTCTGGCTCGACGACCAGCGGTACACCGGTGACCGTGAGTTGGAGAACCCGCTCGGCGCGGTCCAGATGGGTCTGATCTACGTCAACCCGGAGGGCCCGAACGGCACTCCGGACCCGATCGCCGCGGCCCGCGACATCCGTGAGACGTTCCGCCGGATGGCGATGAACGACGAGGAGACCGTCGCGCTGATCGCCGGTGGTCACACCTTCGGCAAGACCCACGGCGCCGGCCCGGCGGACCACGTCGGCCCCGACCCCGAGGCCTCCCCCATCGAGCAGCAGGGCCTCGGCTGGAAGAGCACCTACGGCACCGGCAAGGGCGGTGACGCGATCACCAGTGGCCTGGAGGTCACCTGGACCGCCACGCCGACCGAGTGGAGCAACGGCTTCTTCAAGAACCTCTTCGAGTACGAGTACGAGCTCACGCAGAGCCCGGCCGGCGCCCACCAGTGGGTGGCGAAGAACGCCGAGGCGATCATCCCCGACGCGCACGACCCGTCGAAGAAGAAGCTCCCGACGATGCTCACCACCGACCTGTCGCTGCGCTTCGACCCGGTGTACGAGCCGATCTCGCGTCGCTTCTACGAGAACCCCGAGGAGTTCGCGGACGCCTTCGCCCGTGCCTGGTACAAGCTGACCCACCGCGACCTCGGCCCGAAGTCGCTGTACCTCGGCCCGGAGGTCCCGGAGGAGACCCTGCTGTGGCAGGACCCGCTGCCGGAGGCCGAGGGCGAGGTCATCGACGCCGAGGACATCGCGGCCCTCAAGGCCAAGCTCCTCGACTCGGGGCTGACCGTCGCGCAGTTGGTGTCCACCGCGTGGGCGTCGGCCTCCACCTTCCGTACGAGCGACAAGCGCGGCGGCGCCAACGGTGCCCGGATCCGCCTGGAGCCGCAGCGCAGCTGGGAGGCCAACGACCCCGACCAGCTGGCGCTGGTGCTGCGCACCCTTGAGGGCATCCAGCAGGACTTCAACGCCAACTCCGGCGCCAAGCGGGTCTCCCTGGCCGACCTGATCGTCCTCGGTGGCGCCGCCGCCGTGGAGAAGGCCGCCAAGGACGCCGGTTACGACGTCGAGGTGCCCTTCGCGCCGGGCCGGGTGGACGCGACGGAGGAGCACACCGATGCGGAGTCCTTCGCCGCGCTGGAGCCCACCGCCGACGGCTTCCGCAACTACCTGGGCAAGGGCAACCGCCTGCCGGCCGAGTACCTGCTGCTCGACAGGGCGAACCTGCTGGGCCTGAGCGCCCCCGAGCTGACCGTCCTCGTCGGCGGCCTGCGCGTCCTGGGCGCGAACCACCAGCAGACCTCGCACGGCGTCTTCACCGACACCCCGGGCCGGCTGACGAACGACTTCTTCGTCAACCTGCTGGACCTGGGTACGACGTGGAAGGCGACCTCCGAGGACCAGACCACCTTCGAGGGCCGCGACGACGCCACCGGCGACGTCAAGTGGACCGGCACCCGTGCCGACCTGGTCTTCGGCTCGAACTCCGAGCTGCGCGCGCTCGCCGAGGTCTACGCGAGCGACGACGCGAAGGAGAAGTTCGTGAACGACTTCGTCGCGGCATGGGTCAAGGTGTCGAACCTGGACCGGTTCGATCTGGCCTGAGCACGCATCGAGTGACCTGAGACGACGTCCGGGCCGGCCCGCGGGGCCGGCCCGGACGTTCCGTATTTCGGGGGGGCTCCCTTGTGACGGCTCGACGAAGGACGGGCCCCCATCTGTTTAACGCGCAACGTTGACCGTGCGTTTATCAAACCTGGCTTAACTCCCCTGGTGGCTGTGCGGTGACCAGCAGCGCAGTCACGTAAGCCAACGGCTCGAAAATGGGGGGCATTTTGCAGTTCCGGCATACGGCAATAGCCATCGCCGCCACCGCCACTCTGGGGATCAGCACCCTGACCGGCACGGCGTACGCCAACCACCACTCAGCTGCGTCGCCGACGGTGACGACGTCGGTCCTCTCCCGCGGCGCCCGGTCCGGAGCGCTGCCGCAGTCCGGTCTGCCAGCCAGTTCCGTCAAGAAGCAGAGCTCGGCGCCCGGCAGCGCCGACAAATTCTGGACATCCGAGCGCGTCAGGCGTGCGCTTGCCAACCCGGTGGCGCCCGAGGGACCTCGCACCCCTCCCATGAGCCGCCCGCTGAAACAGTCCGCCCTGCCCGACGTCGCACTCTCCGCAAACGCCGTACCGCCGAAGCGCTCCTTAGCTTCCGCTCCTGGCGAGGCGAGAACCAGCGCCGCACAGGCGCAAGAGGCCACGCGTTCGCTGCGCGCACCCGAACCCAAGAAGTGGCCGTGGGCCGCCACCGGAATCCTGTTCTTCGAGACGGCCGCAGGCCGCTACGGCCACTGCACCGCCTCCGTCATCACGCACTCCAACAAGTCCTCCCTCTGGACGGCAGCGCATTGCCTTTATGACTGGGCCAAGAAGCGCTGGTACAAGAACTTCGCCTTCGCGCCCGGATTCGCCAAGACGGCGCCCTACGGCTACTGGGACGTCAAACGCGTCATCGTCCCCTCCGTCTACATCAGCAAAGGCGACTTCCGCTACTCCGACATGGGTGGCATGGTCCTCCAGCCCCGCAAGGGCCGCTCCATCCAGAACACGGTCGGCGCATACGGGTATGAGTTCCGGTCCAACTCCCCCGAGAACGACAACGTCGCCTCTCTTGGGTACCCCGCCGATGGATACCACCGGCCCGATTCCTTCTACTCCGGCGGTGCCTACATGCGGTACTGCTACGGCAACACGGTGGACGCATCGAACGGGAACCCGCTGGACCAGCGGCTGGAGATGGACTGCGAGATGGGCCACGGGGCCAGCGGAGGGCCCATGGTCAAAAACCTCACCCACGGCGCCCGGATCGTCGGCGTGAACAGCCACCGGAACGGGGACAGTCACGGCAACTGGACCGACAACCACCTGTATTCGTCCGAGCACGGCGCCTACGCCGTGAGCGTGTACAAGTCCCTGTGAACCGACGCACGTGACAGGACCCCGGCTGGCTTCGGCCAGCCGGGGTCCTTCCCTTGTACCGGGGATCTAGCGCTTCGGACAGTCGTATTCATCAGGGCCGGCCTCGTGCACAAGGGTTCCCCTACCCGCCGCAGCCGCGGAGCCGTCGCTTTTCGGTGGCACTCCGCCTTCCGGGCAAGGCCACTTTCCCGTTTTCTCATGGTGTCGCAAGGCGTCGTGAAACCGCGTCGCATCCTCCGGCTTCGACGGCTTCACCTGATGCACCGTCACTTCTGGGCCGTCTTCTCCCCGTGCCTGGAACGCGAACGGCACCGCGGCCACCGCCGCCAGTACCACCGCTGATAACTGAACACCCCTGCTCACTCGGGCGCGCATCACACTGCCCCCTCCTCGCATGGCGCACCGCCTGTCGGTCACCTGTGCCGCCTCCATCGTGCCGTGAGCCGCCACCCGCGTCGACCCCTTCGAGGACACACGGGCCAGAGCGCAAGCGCCGTTGTGAACGCCGTGCTTCGCGCGCGTGACAGGGAATTCGGTATGTGAGACGCCTGCGGAAGAGTCGTTGACGTGGCTGGTTTTCGCTGTCAGCCTCTCGGGTGTGAGCCAGTCCGAGGAATTCGCCGCGCGCTTGCACGTCGATCTGCGACGTCAGGCCAGCGCCATCTGTGCCGCTGCTCGCTAGCCCTGCTGGCTTGAGCCATCGGGCCATCTGCTGACTCGTTCCACGAGGCACGCCAGGCCGTGCCGTGACCTGCCGTACCGGGCGTACCGGCCGTGTCGTACTCGATGCAGGTAATTCGTGACGAGGTTTCCTTTCCACCGGCCGGTGTTTGTGCTGCGCGCTCGCGCACACCGGCCCGCTCAAGGCGATTCTTCCCCTCCTGAACAGGACCTTTCCCATGACCACGCTGAACGCATCGTCCCGACGACAATTCCTCACCCTGCTCGGAATATCGGCGGCCGCGGTGAGTTGCGGTACGACGGCGACCGGTGCGTCTTCCGGGCGGGGGCAGACCAGGACGCTCCGGTACCAGGGCTGGGCGGGCCAGGTCACCTTGCCCGAGTTGGCCGCGGATCTCGGGTATCTGGAGGACGTCAAGCTGAAGTGGATCGGCAATACGACCAGCGGCCCGCAGGACATCCAGTCCGCGGCCACCGGCCAGATCGACTTCGGCGGGGCGTTCAACGGCGCGGTCGTCAAACTGGCCGCGAACAAGGCTCCCATCAAGGCCGTGATCAGCTATTACGGCGCCGACAAGGAGGCGTACAACGGGTACTACGTGCGGCAGGACAGTCCGATCCATTCGGCCCGGGATCTGATGGGCAAGAAGGTCGGGATGAACACTCTCGGTGCCCATGCCGAGGCGTTGCTCGACATCTATCTGGAGCGGGGCGGTCTGTCCCGGAAACAGGCGGGCACGGTCGAACCGCTGGTGGTGCCGCCCGTCAACATCGAACAGAGCCTGCGCCAGCGCCAGATCGAGGTGGCCGTGCTCGGCGGCATTCTGCGGGACAAGGCCCTGGCGAAGGGCGGAATCCGCCCACTGTTCAGCGACTACGGGCTGCTCGGCGCTTTCAGTGCCGGCACGTACGTGATGACGGACCGTTTCTTGAAGCAGAACCCTGATACGGCCCGGATCTTCGTCACCGGGGTGGGACGGGCCATCGAGTGGTCCCGTTCCACCCCGCGCAAGGAAGTCGTCGCCCGTATGACGGACATCGTGAAGAAGCGGGGGCGCAATGAAGAGGTCGCGCCCCTGCAGTACTGGAAGTCGTGGGGCGTCGCGGAGACGGCCGGCCTCATCACCGGCAAGGAACTCCAGCTCTGGGTCGATTGGCTGGCCAAGCGCGGCGACATCCAGAAGGACCAGGTGACGCTGTCCGAGCTCTACACCAATGAGTTCAACGGCAATAAGGCCGGCGGCGCTGCGTCCGCTTCGCCGTCTTCCGCTCCTTCGAAGAACGGGAGTTGACCGATGACGGAATTCATCGCACCCAAGATCGCATTCGAGGGCGTACGGAAGGATTTCACCGTCAAGGGCCGGGCGCGGAAGGGCCGGGCGGGCGACGACCGCGCAGGGGCAGGGCGGGCGACCCGGTTCACCGCCCTCGACGGGATCGACCTGGAGATAGCGGCCGGCGAGTTCGTGGTCCTGGTCGGGCCCAGCGGCTGCGGGAAGTCGACCCTGCTGGATCTGCTCGGCGGTCTCACCCGACCCACCGGCGGGCGGATCCTGCTGGACGGCCGGCCCGTCACCGGTCCGGGCCTGGACCGCGGCATCGTCTTCCAGCAGTACGCGCTGCTGCCCTGGCGCACGGCACAGGGCAATGTCGAGTTCGGCCTGGAGGCCACCGGAGTGCCACGGCGCCAACGCGCCGCACGTGCCCAGGAGTTCCTGGACCTGGTGGGTCTGTCCGGCTTCGAGAACCGCCATCCGCACGAGCTGTCGGGCGGGATGCGGCAGCGGGTCGCGATCGCCCGCAGTCTCGCCTACGACCCCGATGTGCTGCTGATGGACGAGCCGTTCGCCGCGCTGGACGCCCAGACCAGGGAGTCGCTGCAGGACGAATTGCTGCGGATCTGGGAGCGCACCGGAAAGACGGTCGTCTTCATCACACACGGGATCGAGGAAGCCGTCTATCTGGGGCAGCGGGTCGCCGTGATGACCTCCCGGCCCGGCCGGATCAAGCAGGTCGTGCCGATCGCCCTGGACTCGCGCACGGAAACGGACGACCCGCGGTCCAGTCCCGAGTTCGCACGGTACCGGCACGAGATCTGGTCGCTGCTGCACGACGAGGTGGCCAGGGCCCAGCAGTTGGAGAAGGAGGAGGTCTCGGTATGAGCTCCGTAACCGGCACGACCACTACGAGCACGCGGGCCCCCGCCCTCCCCGCACCCGCGTCACCCCTTGCCCCGGCGTCCGGCGTACCCCGCCGTGCCCGCTCGACAGCGCTCCTCCGCCGGGCGGGCCGCCGGCTGCCGTCCCTGCTTCTCAAGGGCGCCGCCAAATCCGTGGCGGTCGTCGCCCTGCTGCTCCTGTGGGAGGTCGCGCCGCGACTCGATCTGGTCGACCGGACGTTCCTGCCGCCGTTCAGCGAGGTCGCCGGGGCCTGGTGGGAGCTGGCGGCCGACGGCCAGCTGGCCGATCACACGGGCGCCAGTCTGGCCCGGTCGTTCAGCGGCTTCGGTCTGGCGGTGGCCGTCGCCGTGCCGCTTGGTCTGCTGATCGGCTGGTACCGGCCGGTCGCCGATCTGCTCGGTCCGCTCCTGGAGGTGTTCCGCAACACGGCCGCGCTGGCCCTGCTGCCGGTGTTCGTCCTGCTGCTGGGGATCGGCGAGACCTCGAAGATCTCCATCGTGGTGTACGCCTGCACCTGGCCGGTCCTGCTCAACACCATAAGCGCCGTGGGCAACGTCGACCCCACGCTGCTGCGGCTGGCCAAATCGATGGACCTGTCCGCGCCACGGCTGTTCCAGAAGGTCATCCTGCCGTCCTCGGTACCGGTCATGTTCACCGGGATCCGGCTGGCCGGAGCGGCGTCGATCCTGGTGCTGGTCGCCGCAGAAATGATCGGTGCCAAGGCCGGTCTGGGCTATCTGATCAATTCCTCGCAGTACAACTTCGCGATCCCGCAGATGTACGCGGGCATCCTCACCATCTCCGCCATCGGCGTGGCCTTCAACCAGGTCCTGGTGACCGTGGAGCGGCGGCTCAGCTCCTGGCGCGTGCCCGCCGCCGGCTGACCCGGCCCCCCCTTCCGGCACCCATCCCGCTCCGAGGAGCCGCTATGCCTCCCGCCGCTCATCCCGGCCCCCAACGCCCCCTGCATCTCAACGCCTTCCTGATGAACGCCGGCCACCACGACGCCGCCTGGCGGCACCCGCGTACCCAGCCGGAACGCGTCACCGACCTGCGCTACTTCCAGCAGCTCGCGCAGACCGCCGAGCGCGGCCGGCTCGACTCGATCTTCTTCGCCGATGGCCTCGCCCTGTGGGGGAAGGTCCGCCACAACGCCCTCGGCGGCTTCGAACCGCTCACCCTGCTGTCCGCGCTGGCCGCGGTCACCGAGCACATCGGGCTGATCGCCACCGTATCGACCACCTTCAACGAGCCGTTCCACACCGCCCGCAAGTTCGCCTCCCTGGACCACCTCAGCGGCGGCCGGGCCGGCTGGAACATCGTCACCTCGGGCACCGTGAACGAGGCCCGCAACTTCGGGCAGGACGAGCACCTGGCACACCGGCTGCGTTACGAGCGGGCGCGGGAGTTCGTCGAGGTCGCGACGAAGCTGTGGGACAGCTGGGAGGACGGGGCGATCCTGCTCGACCGTGCGCGCGGCGTCTACGCCGACACCGACCGGGTGCGGGAGATCAACCACCGCGGGGCGTACTTCGGGGTGCAGGGCCCGCTGAACGTACCGCGCAGCCCCCAGGGCCACCCGCTGCTGGTGCAGGCCGGTTCGTCGGAGGACGGCAGGGAGTTCGCCGCCGAGTACGCCGAGGCCGTGTTCACCGCCCAGCAGACCCTCGCCGACGCCCAAGCGTTCTACAAGGACCTCAAGTCCCGGCTGGCGCGCCACGGCCGGGCCGAGGACGAGCTGAAGGTACTGCCCGGCATCTGCCCGGTCATCGGCTCGACCGAGGCCGAGGCACGGGCCCTCGACCGTGAGCTGACGGAGCTTCAGGTACCTGAGTACGGGCTCGCCCAGCTCTCCGGGATGCTCGGCACCGATCTGACCGGGCTGCCGCTGGACGGGCCGCTGCCCGAACTGCCCGAGGAGCGGGACATCAACGGGAACAAGAGCCGTTTCACGCTCGTCGCCGAACTCGCCCGCCGCGACGGCCTCACCCTGCGTGAACTCATCGCCCGCCTCGGCGGAGGACGCGGCCATCGGGTCGTCGTGGGCACGCCGGAGCAGATCGCCGACCAGCTCCAGGAGTGGTTCACCCACGGCGCTGCCGACGGCTTCAACATCATGCCGCCCCATCTTCCGGGCGGCCTGGAGGACTTCGTCGACCATGTCGTCCCCGTCCTCCAACGGCGCGGTCTGTTCCGTACCGAGTACACCGGACGCACCCTGCGCGAGCACTACGGCCTGCCCCGCCCCACCAACCGGCTGGCCGAACCCACCACCCTCCTGAACGGAGAAACCGCATGACCTCCCACACCAACGACAGCAACGACAGCAACGACAAGAGCGACGGCAACAGCACCAGCACCACATTCGACATCCGCAGGATCGGGGGTCGTATCGGGGCCGAGATCACCGGCGTGGACCTCAGCACAGACCTCGACCCAGCCCTCGTGACCGAGATCAACTCCGCGCTCCTGGAACACAAGGCCCTGGTCTTCCGCGACCAGCAGCTCGACGACGCCGGCCAGCTCCGCTTCGCCTCGCTCTTCGGCGAGCTCACCACCGCGCATCCCACCGTCCCCTCCGTCGACGGGCAACCGAACATCCTGCCCGTCAACGGCGACGAGGGCATCCGCGCCAACCGGTGGCACACCGATGTGACCTTCGTCCGTACGCCCCCGAAGGCGTCCACGCTGCGCAGCATCGTGGTCCCGCCCTACGGTGGCAACACACTCATCGCCAATACGGCCGCCGCCTACCGTGATCTGCCCGATCCCCTGCGCGAGCTGGCCGACAAGCTGTGGGCGGTCCACACCAACGACTACGACTACGCCGCCCCGAAGAACGAGCACGCCGCCGAACACCGCCGGCAGTTCGTCTCACGGAAGTACCGCACCGCACACCCGCTGGTCCGTGTGCACCCAGAGTCCGGGGAGCGGGGGCTGTTCATCGGCGGTTTCGCACAGAGCATCGTCGGCCTGGGCCCGTCCGATTCGCGCGATCTGCTGCGCCTGTTCCAGTCGTACGTCACCCGTCCCGAGAACATCGTGCGGGTGGCCTGGAGCCCCGGTGACCTGGTCCTCTTCGACAACCGCAGCACCCAGCACTACGCCCCCGACGACTACGGCGACCTGCCGCGTCTCCTCCACCGGGTGACCGTCGCCGGCGATGTCCCGGCCGGCATCGACGGCAGGCTCAGCCACACCATCGAAGGCGACGACGCCACCCACTACACACCCGCCGCGGCCTGAGACCGGCTGCCCACCCGCCGGGGCGCACACCGTGACCTGCGGTGTGCGCCCCGGCATCCGCACCGCCGTCATCCCCGCGTCGAAGGCAGCGGCGGCAGTTCCCGGTGCCGCACGGTGAAGGCGCCCTTGATCACCGGTGCGAAGGGAGCGGGAGCCATGCAGGTGCCGGTAGGGGACTCCAGGTCCTTCTTGTCCTTGGCGCGGGGTTCGAAGTTCACGATGTCCCAGCCGAAGCCGAGGCGGTCCGGTGCGTCGCCGCGCCCCTGCTGGATGCTGAGCCCGATCCGCTTGCCCCTCTTCTCGACGTTCGACTCCGCCACGACCGCGGTGAGCGTGGCCGTGCCGCCCCCGGTGACCAGGCAGTCGACCTTCGCCTTCGACCAGCCGGTGATGTGGTGGGCCGGTGAGTAGTGCCTGATGGTCACGGTGCCCTTGGCATCGGTGGGCAGCCCGGGCAGCGGCAGGCCCGGCAGGTGGCGGGTGAAGGGCGCTGCCTCGGCGTCGACGGTGAAGCGGATGTCGTCGTGCGGCGAGTAGACGTACGAGATGCGTCCTGCCCCGTGGACGCCGGCGACCTTGGTGGGCTGCTTCGCGGGCGTCCCGGCAGCGTGCGCGTCGCCGGGCACGGACCCCATCGCGGCGACCCCAGCGAGCACGGCGAGCGCGGCGACGCCGCCAACGGTACCGAGAGCGACAAAGCGCATGATGAACTCCCTTGGAAGGACTGCTGGTTGACCGCTGTTCGGCCGGTCTGCCGAACCAGCAACAGCCTCGCCCGCGCCCACCCCCGACGCCCATCGGCCGATCGGCGGATAAATGCAGTCCGTCCTCGGCGCGCCTCTGCCGTTCGGTAGACGGGGCAACAGGAGAACGGGGGCGGAACACCGGCCGGGGCGGCCGGAGCACCTGCCGAACGCGGCCGGATGATCACGACCTCGTACGCTGATCACCATGGGGGAAACGACACCAGCCGTGCCGGAGTTAATACTTGGCGGACTGCCGACGCTCGTGGCAGCAGTCACCGTGATCTGGGCGCTGGCCCGCCGCCGCGCTGCCGCGCACCGCCGACTGGCCCGCCCCACAGCGGCCTGCGCGCTGCTGTCCCTGATGACCACCGTGGCCGTCACCCCGCATACGGGCGCGTACCTGAAGCTCGTGGAGGCGGGCCTGCTGCTGCCCCTCATCGCGGCGGTCGCCCGCTGGTCGCCGCTGCGGGAGCTGCGCATCGCGGTCCCCCTGGCGGCCCTCGCGGTAGCCGCCTGGCCCGCGCCGCTGGTCAACGGCAGTTTCCTGGAACGTACCGGGGTGGCGTCGTTCTGGCTGCTGCCGGCGCTCGCCGCGGCGGCCATCGGCGGCTATCCGCGCCATGTGGAGCAGCGCCGACGTACCGCGGTGACAGCGGCCCGGCGCGCCCAGCGGCTCCAACTGTCCCGCGATCTCCACGACTTCGTGGCGCACGACGTCAGCGGCATCGTCGTCCAGGCCCAGGCGGCCCGTTTCCTGGCCCCGACCGATCCCGGCCAGGCGGTCCTGGCCCTGGAGCGGATCGAGAAGGCGGGCCTGAACGCCCTGGAGGCGATGGACCGCACGATGCACATGCTGGACGACGACCAGGAATTGGCGAGCACGTCGCACCGGCCACCCGGAATTGCCCAACTCCCCACCTTGATCGATGACTTCACCGCGCTCAGCGGCACAGAAACGCGCCTCCACCTGCCCCCGAGCGCGGCGGAAGCCTTCACTCTCGCCGCCCCGGAGGCAGGCGCGTTGGCCTACCGCATCGTGGCCGAGGCGCTCACCAACATCCATCGGCATGCGCCCCGAACGCCCCGCGCGGAGGTCCGCTTCTCGCCCAGCCCCACGGGCATGGAACTGCGCGTGACCAACGAGCCACCAGACACACCCTCCAGTCACCCCCGCCGCCCCACCGCCCTGCGCCGGCGCGGCGGGCGCGGGCTCGTCGCCCTCACCGACGACGTACGGGCACGGGGCGGCACCCTCACCGCCGGCCCGCACGGCGAGGGCGGCTGGTGCCTCACGGCAATCCTGCCGCTGTCGACCTCCCCGACAAAGGAGCCGAAGAAGCGGCCGAAGGAACCGAAGCTGCCGAAGGAGCCGAAGTGACCGCCTCCACCCCCACCACCGGCGCCCCCAGTCCCACTCCCGGCCACATCACCCGCATACTCCTCGCCGACGACCAGCCGGACGTACGCAGCGGCTTCCGGCTGATCCTCGACTCCCAGCCGGACATGACCGTCGTCGGCGAGGCAGCGGACGGCGCCACGGCCATCGACCTGGCCCACCGGCTCCGCCCCGACCTGGTCATCGCCGACATCCGGATGCCGGTCCTCGACGGCCTGGAGGTGACCCGTCGCCTGACCGGTCCGGCCACGCCCGGTGCCCCTCGCGTCCTGGTGGTCACCACCTTCGACCACGACGACTACGTCCGTACGGCCCTGCGCGACGGCGCCTGTGGCTTCCTCCTGAAACGCTCGGGCCCCGGCCTGCTGATCGAGGGCGTACGAGCCGCCATGGCCGGTGATCTCCTCATCAGCCCGCAACTCACCGTCCGCCTCCTGCGGTCCCAGGCGACCTCCGCCCCTCCCCCAGCACGCGGGCCCTCCCCCCTCACTCCGCGCGAGGAGGAGATCGCCCGCCTTGTGGCGGAGGGTCTGACGAACGCCGAGATAGCCGCGCGCCTCTTCATCTCCGCGGGCACGGCCAAGACGCATATCGCCCATATCCAGGCCAAGTTGAAGGTGCGGAACCGGGTGGGCATCGCGGCCTGGTCCTGGGAGACGCGCGATCCCCCGCAGGCCAGGCCGTAGGGCCGTACGGCCGTCACCGCACCCTGGGCAGGCCGGTCACCGACATCACGAGCGAGTACAGCGAGGTGGTCGCCGTGATGAACAGCCGGTTGTTCTTGGGACCGCCGAAGGCGATGTTGGAGACGGGCTCGGGCACGCGGAGCCTTCCGATGAGGGTGCCGTCGGGGTGGTAGCAGTGCACGCCGTCGTCGAACGCGGCGGCCCACAGCCGCCCTTCGTCGTCGAAGCGGATGTTGTCGAAGCCACCGTCGGTGCGCTCCGCGAAGACCTTGCCGTCCGAGAGGGTGCCGTCCTCGCGTACGTCGAAGACGCGGATCTGCCGGGCTCGTGTGTCGGCGACGTACAACTGCCCTTCGTCCGGGGAGAAGACCAGGCCGTTCGGTCCGTCGAAACCGTCCGCGACCCGGTGGACCGCGCCCGTCATGGGATCGATCCGGTAGACGTCGCAGCTGCCGATCTCGCTCTCGGCGCGGTGCCCCTCGTAGTCACTCGTGATCCCGAAGTCCGGGTCCGTGAACCAGACCGAGCCGTCGGAACGGACGACGGCGTCGTTCGGGCTGTTGAGGCGCTTGCCCTCGAAGCGGTCGGCGAGCACGGTGACGCGGCCGTCGGGTTCGGTGCGGGTGACCCGGCGGTTGCCCTGCTCGCAGCTCACCAACCGGCCCTCGCGGTCGAGGGTGTTGCCGTTGATGTGGCCGGCCGGGGAGCGGAACACCCCGATCGCGCCGGTCGCCTCGTCCCAGCGCAACAGCCGGTCGTTGGGAATGTCGCTCCAGATCAGCTGCCGCCAGGCGGGCAGATAGAGCGGCCCCTCGGCCCAACGGCAGTCCGCGTGCAGCCGCTCCAGCCGTGCGTCCCCGTTGGCGCACCTCCCGGTGCGGAAGCGCTCATCCAGAACCTCGTACGGAGTGTCGAGCATCGATGCAGACATGGTCGCCTCTTCTCCCTCATCCATCGAACCTCATTCGCAGTGATACTAATATGCCCGAACCAGATATGGTGGAGGTATGCGAATGAGCAAGGGGATGGTGGACGACATCGACCGGGCGCTGATCGCGGAGCTGCAGCGGGACGCCACACAGGCCTACGCGGCGCTCGGCAAGGCGGTCGGCCTGTCAGCCGGCGCGGCGCACGACCGCGTACGCAAACTCCGTGAGCGCGGCGTCATCCGCCACACCACCGTGGACGTCGACCCGGCCGCCCTCGGGCAGGGCGTGCTCGCGTTCGTCATGGTCGACTCGTCGGCCTGGATGGGGGACGCTTCCGACGCCTTCGCCGCCATCGCCGAGATCCAAGAGGCGCACATCATCGCCGGCGCCGCCTCCGTGCTCGTCAAGGTGCGCACGGCCACCACGGAGCAGTTGCAGGACGTCCTACGACGGCTCTACGCGATCGAGGGCGTGAGCGGGACACAGGCGACGGTCGTGCTGGAGACCTTCTTCGAAAGGCCGGTCAGCGCCGACTGACGCCTTCGGGGCCGGCCTCGACCTCCAGGTAGCGGCGGCCGCCCGGGCCGCGGACCTCCAGGGCGTCGAAGCCCCACTCGCGCAGTACCTCGCGGCACCGCAGCAGGCTCTCCCGTTCCTCGTAGCGGGCACCGCTCCCCCGCGGCCCGGCCCACCGCACCACCACCAGGCCCGTCCGCTCCCCCGCACTCGCGCGGTAGCCGGTCCGCACCGGCTCGCCGTCCTCGCCGACGGCTGACGGCGTCATACCTCCGGCCTCCAGGAGCAGGCTCACCGTGCGCAGCAGCCGGCGCCGTTCCCACTCGGCGGGACGGGCCTGCGGCTCGGGACCGGGGTTGGTCAGCCGGCGGATGCTCCGGATGCCGTCGAGCGCCACGCGCAACTCGGCCGACCGCGCACCGGTGTCCGCCGTCTCCACGGCATCGGCGCGTTCGGCGCCTGTGCGTACGCGCAGGCCGTCCGCCTGACTGTCCCGGTCGTTCATCGCTCGCCACCTGGTTTGGTTCGGGTCCGCTCCTACCGGCACGAACGGTACGCACGGCAGGGCGGGAGCGCAGCGCGAGCGTCGGGGACGCAGGTTCCTGTCAGGCGGTACGGGTCCCCTGGCCGGGATTCAGGTGCCCGGTCCGTGGTGCAGCCCCCTCCGTGCAGCCCCCCTGCTCCCCTTCCTGCCCTCCTCCGGATATTCGATCGCACGTGGGGATCACTCCGGGCACAATGCGCGCATGCCGACCACCGCGGAGCAATTGCTCTCCGCACTCGAACCGCTGCCGTTCCCCGCCCGCCTCTCCCTTACCGCGAGGACCGCCCATCGGCTGGCCGAGGAGGGCCAACTCTCCCCACTGCTGGCCGATTTGGATGCGCGCGGGCCGTACGAGCGGCGGCTCGCGGCGCTGGCCGCCCTCGCCGGGAAGGATGCCGGATTCCTCGCCGGGCGGCTCGCCGATCCCGACCCGGTCGTCGCCGGCTACGCCCTGCGTGCCACCCGCGTGCTGCCGGTGCCGGACGAGGCGGTGGAGTCGGTGTACGACGACGCACCGGCCGCCCTGCGGCAGCGACTGGCACGGCTGCTGGCCTCCGGCGGCCGGACGGCGCTCGCCGAACGGCTGGTGGTGCGGCTGCGTGCGGACTGGGGCGACGCCGAGGCGGCACGCCCGCTGCCGGCCTGTTCCACGCCGTTCGTCGCCCGGAACCTGCCCGGGCTCGCGCACGCCGTCGACGGCTGGACGGGACTGGCCCGGCGGCATCCCGATCCGGTGCTGGACCATGCCGAAGCCGCCCTGGCCGAGCGGGCGGGGGGACAGCAACGGGAGGAGTGGTGGCGGCTGCACGCCACCGCGGTCGCCGTGCTCGCGCCGCTCCGGCCCGAGCGGGTGCTGACGCTGCTGGAACGGTACGGGCCGGAGAGCCTGCCGTCCTCGCTGTGGGCCGACCTCGGCCCGCTGGTGGACGCCGGCGCCGAGCGAGTGGTCCGCTGGCTGACCTCGCCCGACCGGCACGCACCGCGCCACGAGCCGGTACCGCCCCCGGGAGTGCTGCGCCGGCTGGTGCGGGCCGAGCCGGCGTCGCTGCCCGCCCTCGGCCGCCACTGGCTGGGCCGCGGCGCGCACTTCACCGCCCTGGTCAAGGCCATGGCCCCCGGCCGGCGTCCGGCCTTCCTCGATGCGGTCACCGCCGCCGGGACACCCGGGGAGCCGGCCCTGGCCGTCCTCGATCTGCTGCCCCGCGAACGCCGCTGGGCGGAAGTACGGCGGGCCGCGGGCGAGTTCACGGGGGGTGCCGACTGGTGGGACGACCTGGACACCCTGGTCCACGGGCCGTTCGACGAGGCGCGACCGGCGCTGCTCGCCGCGGTCCGGCGGCCCGACGCGGACGACCGGGCGTCCGCCTGGCCGCTGTGGGTGGCGTGCGCCGCCCGGGACGGCGGCCGCGAGGCGCTCACCGACCTGCTGACCGCGATGCGGCGGCTGCGCAACGAGCGGGACCCGGTCCGCGCCGCCGCGCTCGACGCACTCGCGTCCGTACCCGCGCGGCTGTTCCGGCCCGAGGACGCCACGCGGCTGGACGGGATCACCGTCGATGCCCTGGAGGCGCGGGACGCCTCCGCCGACAGCCGGGCGGCGCTGCGGGCCCTCGCCGAACGCGTACTGGTCGAGCACGCCACCGAGGGTGACCCGGCGCTGTCCGCTTGGGCGCTGGGCACTGTGGAGCGCCTGGTGGCCCGGGCCGGTGTCCCCGACTTCGGTCCGCTGCACCGGGTGCTGCGCCGTGGCCAGGAGCACCAGCTCTTCGAGGCGCTGCGCCCGTGGCTGGCGGCAGCCGCCCAACGTGCCGACTTCCGGGTGCTGTTGGGCCTGGCCGATGCGCTGGGACCGCGTGCCCGGCGGATGCCCCAGCTGCAGGACATGCTGTTCACGGCCTTGGAACGCGGTGACGACGAGACGTTCGCGGCGGCCGCGGAGCGATGGCTGGCCGCACCGGCCACCCGTGACGAGCGGGCGGCCCGGATCGTCGCGCGCGAACCGTCGGCGGTGGTCCTCCCACCCGTACGCCGCGTCCTGGCCCGGCGGCGCACCGACCTGCTCGACGCACTGCTCGGCGACGCCCCGCCCTACGGCCGATTCCTGGTGCGCGGTGCCCGGCGCCCGCTGCCTGATCTCGGCGACAGCGACCGCTGGTTGCCCCGTCAGCAACGGGCCGCGGCACGGCTCGCCGGGGAGGCGGCCGCGGACCGCTCCCTGCCGCTCGACGCACGCGCCGCCGCGGTCCGGGCCGCCGCCCGGATCCCCGAGCTGGGACGCGCGCTGGCGCTGAGGCATGCCGACGACGGGGACGTGGTCGTGGCCGAGGCGGCGCTCGGCGCACTGCCCTGGACCGACCGGCCGCACGAGGCCCTGCCGGTGCTGCTGGAACAGGCCGGCAGCGACCGTGCCCGGGTCGCCGTTTACGCGGCGACCCGCGCCGCCCGCTTCACCGCCCCTTCCCAACTCGCCCCTGCGCTGGGCGAGTTGCTGACCGGCGAGCGGGCGGCGAAGGTGACCTCACGCAAGGAGGCGGTGCGGCTCGCGGCCCGTTTCCTGCCGCCGCGGCGAGCGGTTTCCCTGCTGGCGCGGGCCTTCGGCGCGCCCGACCGCCACCCGGACGTCCGCGCCGCCGTCGTCCGCGCCCTGCCGCCGCTGCTCGACGTGCCCGAGGCCTGGCGCCTCCTCGAAGACGCCGCCCACGACGACGCCCCGCCCGTGCTCGACGCCCTCGTGCGGGTCACCCCGTGGGAGCTGGCCCATGCCCACCGCCCCGGGTACGCCGCCGTGGTCGACGCCGCCTACGACGCGTGTCTGGCGTCCCTCGACGGCTTCGCGAGCTACCGCACACTGCACGCCATAGGCACGTGGGCCCGCTACGCACCCGAAGTGGCCGGCCGGCTCTCCCGAACGGTCTGCGACCTCGACCACCGCGCCCACTGGCGGTACGCGGCATGGGTCCTGCGCGAGCTGGCCGGGTCGGGGCTCCCGTACCCGGTGGGCGGTGCGGAGCCGGGCAGCGTGCTGCACGCCGCGGTGGCGGAGCTGCTCGCCGCGATGCACACGTACGACGGCGGCTGCGACGCCCTGCCCGACCGCGACCTGCCGGCCCTGCAGCGGCTGCGCACCCTGGTGCCCCCGAGCTCGGGCCAGGCCGACCGGCCCGAGCTGCTCAAGGCGCTCGCCGATCAACTGGCGCCGGAGCCCCTGCTGTTGACCGAACGTGCCGAGCTGCTGTGGCGACTGGTCGACCGCACCGCGGAACCGGCCGCGCTGCTCGGCCGCCTGCGCGACCTGGCGGACGCCCTCCAGGACGCCGGAGTGACCGTCGCGCAGCAAACGGCCGGCCGGCTGCGCATCTCCTGGGCGCCCGGCGCACATCCGCAGTACACCAGCGCCTTGCTGGCCGCGGCCGACGAGCTGGCCCGCGACGGCGGCACCGTCACCGGTCTGCTGGCGGCCGAACTGACGGCCGGGACGGGAACACGGCTCGACTGGCCCGAGGAATGGCGGCAACTGCTGCGCCGGCTGCGCAGACACCCGCACCCTGACGTACGCCACCACGCCTACCGGACGGTGACGAAATCGGAATGACACGGGTGGGGCGGCCGTCGTCACACGTGGCGCGGCCCGTCCAGGCCCGGGAAGCCGAGGGCGGGGCAATCCCACGAAGGAGTGACGCGAAGCGTTCGAGTACCCGTCGCGCCCGGTAGACGAGTCCCCGCAAGCCCTCCCCCACTCGCCAGAACATATGTCCACGAAGTGCTTCCCGGTCACCCGTTACGGGGAAGGTAAAGGGCCGTTCTTTAGAGCACCTGTACCCACGATCGCCTTTCTGGAGAGACCGTGCACCCCGTACCCGTGCTCGCCCGTGGCCCCGTCCGGCTCGAACAACGGCAACCCGGCGCCGCGCCGGCAGCATGCCGCAGGCAGCTGCTTGACGCCCCGATCCACCGCCTCCGCAGCGCATCCCGACCGGGAGCGAGGTGGTGGGCATGACGGCGTCGAACGGCGACGCGGCCCCGCCACCGACGACCGGGCAGACCGGCCTCCCCCGGCCCCGCCGCGCGCCGTTGGGCCTTCCGCCGGCGGCGGTGCCCCCGGGACCGGGCGACGGGGACATCACCGACGAGCTGAAGGAGGCGTACTGGTCGGTCTACGACGGCGCCGCGGCCCGGTCGACGGTCCGCGAGGTCCTGGTGCGGCTCCCGCGGATCGTCTGGACGATCGGGCGACTGGCCTGGCGGGCCGACCGGTGGGCCACCTCGGCGGTCGTGGTGCTGCAGTTGGTCTCGGCGGCGATGTCGGCCTTCGGGCTGGTGGCTTCGGTGGCCGTGCTGCGGGAGCTGTTCGGTCAGGGGCCGACGCCGGAGAAGGTGCGGAACGCGGTCCCGCAGATCCTGCTCGTGGTGGGCTTCCTGTCCGCCCGGGCGCTCCTTGAGGCCGGGGTCGCCCTGGCGCAGGCCCGGGTCACCCCGAAGATCCGTACCGCGCTGGAGCGCAGCTTCCTGCGGCTGACCGCACACGTACGTCTTGAGGTCGTCGACGACGCCGACTGGCACGACGACGCCTACCGCGCCTCCGACCGGGGGCTGTTCTACGCCCGGCAGATCGTCGGCCAGGTCGTCGCGCTGGCCTCCGCGCTGCTCGGTCTGATCGGCACGGCCGGGGTGCTCACCGGCCTGCACCCGGTCCTGCTGCCCCTGCTCCTGCTGTCGGTCCTGCCGGTCGGCGCGGCGGCGGTGTGGACGGCGCGGGCCCGCTTCCACAGCTTCAGGCGGTGGAACGCCCTCCAGCGGCGGGTGCGGGTCTTCTCCTGGCTGCTGCTCGATCGGGACGCCGCGGCCGAACTCCGTTCCGACACCGCCCAGAACGCCCTCCTGGACGAGCACCACCGGCTGACCGAGCGCATCGCCGAGGAGGACACCCGACTCGGGACCAGTTCCGCCGTGCTGACGCTGGCCGGCCGGGCGCTGGGCGGAGTCGGGACCGGCGTCACGTACGTGGCGCTGGGCGCCATGCTGATCGCCGGATGGCTCCCCCTCGCCGCGGGCGCGGGCGCGGTCCTGGCCATCCAGGCCGGACAGACCGTGCTGACCCGCTTCGTGGATGTCGCGCACCTGGTCTACGAGCACGCCATGTGGGTCGACGACCTGCTGAGGTTCCAGGAACGGTGCCGCGGACTGCAACCCCGTCGTCGTGAGCTCACGGCACCCGCGACCGTCACCACCCTCACCCTGAAGGACGTCACCTTCACCTACCCCGGCAAGGAGACACCGGCACTGCGCGGCATCTCCATGGAGCTGCGGGCCGGCGAAACCGTGGCGTTCGTCGGCGTCAACGGCTCGGGGAAAAGCACCTGCTCACGCCTGATCGCCGGGCTGTACGAGGCGGAAGAGGGCGCGGTGTGCTGGGACGGGACGGACGTGCGGGGTATCGACGCCGAGTCTCTGCAGGCCCGCGTGGCCACCGTGCTCCAGGACCCGCTGCACTTCCCCTTCAGCGCACTCGCGAACCTCACGATCTCCCGTGGCACGCTCACCGAGGCGGACCCCCAGCGGGCCCTGGACGCCGCCGTGGCGTCCGGCGCGGACCGGGTCATCGCCGGACTGCCGCACACCTGGAACGCGGTGCTGTCCAAGCGCTTCCGGGACGGCCAGGAGCTGTCCGCCGGACAGTGGGCCAAGATCGCCGTCGCCCGCGGCCTCTACAAGAACGCACCCGTACTGCTTCTCGACGAGCCGACCGCGAGCATGGACCCCCGGGCCGAACATGCCGTCTACCAGGCGGTGTTGCGCGACCAGAGCCGCGCCGACCGCATCACCGTCCTGATCTCGCACCGCCTGGCCAGCGTCGTCGACTGCGACCGCATCTACGTCTTCGACGACGGCCGGATCACCGAGTCCGGCTCCCACCACCAGCTGATGGCCCTGGGCGGGAACTACGCGGAAATGTTCACCCTCCAAGCAGCCGGCTACCAGCCCACCCCCACAACACCCGCCCCCGACCCCGAATCCGACTCCGGCCCTCACTCCCCACCCAGGACGGTGCACCAGTGACCGAGAAGACCTCACCGCTCGGTTCGGGCGGGCCGGCTCTACAGCGAGATGGGGTGGTGAGGGGCGGAGCCACCGCGGGTGGCTGGGGGCTCACAGGCTCGGGTCGCGGTGGGTCGGGTGGCCGTCCAGGACGGTGAGCAGGACGGGGAGGTCGGGCAGGGTGGTGGCGGGGGTGGTGAGGGGGTCGTCGGCGAGGACGGTGAGGTCGGCGCGGTGGCCGACGGCGAGCCGGCCGGCCTGGTGCTCCTCGCCCGCCGCGCGGGCGGCGTTGAGGGTCATCCCCCGCAGGGCCTCCAGGGGCGTGAGTGCCTGGTAGGGGCCGTGCGGGGGCCGGCTGAGGTCGCGACTGGGGCGGCGGTGGCGGGCGCCCGCCCTGACGCCCAGCGGCGGGTACGGGGCGATGGGCCAGTCCGAGCCGAGGACGACGGTGGCTCCGGCGTCGGTCAGGTCCCGGCAGCGCCAGGCACGGGCCGCACGCTCCTCGCCCAGGCGGCGCGACGTCGCCGTTCGCGTGGCCCCGTAGGCATCGCTGTCGCCTCGACGCTCTACCTGGTCCTGATGCGCGCCACCACCCGCCCCGGGGCAGGTTCGCGCTCCACGACCCGCACGTTCACCACGGCGGGCCGGAAGACGAGCGACTGACCCCGGCGCCCCTCACCAGCAGAACCGCCGGTCGCCGCGGGCACAGCGACGCCCTGCCCCTCGCCCGCAGCGACGGCCGATGGACGATGGCCGATGGACGATGGGCACCGGTCTCTCAGTCCCGCTGCCCCTGCTCATCGAGCGGCCAGTTCCGCTTCTCACACAGCCGCGCCACCCTGTTGGCCAGGTCTTCGGGCACCGGAACTCCCAATCGGCGGGCGGCCCCGATGCGGTGCCGGACGAGCCCCAGGGTCCAGTCCAGCTGCTCGTCGCTGCGCGCCGCGAATTCCTGGAGCGCCTCCGCCATCAGCTGCTGCCGGTCGATGTCCGCGACGTCCTCTCTCATGGGCGCTGAACCTACCGGGCCTCCTGCCTCGGCAAAACCGCTGAACGCAGAAGTTATCCGACTGCTACCGCGGTGACAGACACCGGCAACGTGGGTGGCGGCCCGTCCACGACGGCCGCGACGGCACGTCATGGAGCCGCGGCGGCCACGGTCCCTACTCCGCTCCGGCCGCACGGGTGCGGCAGGCGTCGGGAAGCGGGGCCAGGCGGCGGGACGGGTCGGCGGGGTGGACGGCCAGGAACGTCTCGGCGGCCAGGCCGGGCGGCGAGACGGGTCGGAAAACGGTACGGCCGGTCGGCAGGTGCTGGGACTGGGCGGCGTAGAAGACGGTCCTGCTGGGGTGGCCGGTGGCGATGGCGGCGAGGGTGTCCCGGACGCTGGCCGCGCTGGCCCCGAAGGGCGAGTTCCACGCGGTCGAGCAGGTGGCCCACATGCCGCATCAGGAGCAGCCCGCCGTCGTCAACGCCCTGATCCGCACCGCCCTCGCCCGGCAGGCCGCCGTGCGCTAGACGACGACAGGACCCGGCGTCAGGGGGACGCGATATGGCAGCCTGGCCGGCCCGGCGTACGCCCACGGTCCGGCCCTCGGCACCGCGGGGGCCGTCCGTCCGCCGCCACAACAGCGCGTCTACGAAAGGGAGGTCGCCGTGCGTGTCGACATCGTCTGGTGGGATCTGTCCGCTTCCGGTCAGACCATCGAGTCCATGCGGGAGTACCTGCGGGACGAATCCGTCGCCGCCTTCTCCGAGGTCCCCGGGCTCCGCCTCAAGATGTGGCTCTCCGACGCCGAGACCAACCGGTGGGGGGCCGTCCTGCTGTGGGAGACGGAAGAGGCAACCCGCCAGGTGCTGCCCAGCCGGGCGCTCGAACTCATCGGCCACCCTCCCGTGTTCGCCCACGGATTCGACGTCGAAGCCACCACCGAGGGCCGCTTCGAAACGGCTCAACTCGCCCTGCGGGGGCTGGCGTTCACCGAAACCGTTGGCGGTTGACAATCCCTCTGCGGGTGTGGCGCCGCCCGACCCGGTGCGCCCACGTTCACGGTGTGATCGTTCAGGGCATGACCTTCAAGGCCTGATCGTCAGTACCTGGTCCACCGGGCGTCGCGGTGTGTGGGGGCCCTTCGGGCCGTATCCGAGGCGGAGGAGCATGTGCACGTGGCCGGATCCCGTGACCGGGTCGCGCAGGATCCAGCGCAGGTCGGGCCATTCGAGGGGCTGGGTCGCGAACGAACCGGCGACTCCCTCGGAGGTGGCCACGAGCATGACGCGTTCGAGTGCCTGGCCGGCGCGCAGCCAGTCGGCGGGACCGTCTCCGGTGGTGCTGAGCGACGCCAGTTGGGGGCTCTTCTCGAAGTCGGCGTAATCGCGGTCGGGTGCGGCGTGCCGGCCGGCGAAGTCCCTGACGGGCGTGGAGCCGGCGCGTTTGCGGGGGCCGAAGGCGTAGGCCGGGATGCCGTCCTCGGCGGAGGGTCCGGTGCCGGTGTCCCGGGTCCAGCTGCGTTGTTCGGCGTCCCGGGCGTCGTCCATGCGGTTGTAGCCCTCGGCGTGCTTGATCAGGTCCAGTACGGTCTCGCGGTGCGCTGCGCCGAGGAAGCTCAGCTGTGCGCCTTCCCGGGCCGCGGCCTCGGTCAGGGCGGTGCGGACGCTCTCCGGGATCTGCCGCTCGGTGAAGGGGTAGCGGCTGGTGTGACGTTCGCGGATCGCGGGGTGGAGGTCGGGGAGGGCCTCGTCGGCGCGGCCGTGCGGGTCGTCCAGGCGCACGGTCGCCAGCAGTGTCGGGGTGTGCGGGTCGGGCAGGAGCGTGGTCCAGGTGCGATGGCCGGCGTGGGCCGCGGCCACCCGTAGGTTCAGCAGCGCCGCTCCGCAGCCCAGGTGCATGCCCCGGGTCGTCGGATCGGCCTCGGGTATCGAGCGGTCCAGATCGGCGGACAGGGTGAAGGTGCGGCTGTGGCGGGCGTAGCCGAAACGCCACGGCTGGGCATTGTGCATGGACGGCGCGGAGACCGTGTCGGCGACCAGGCTCTTGACCAGGGTGTCGTCGAGGATCTTGGTGAACACCGGGTGCCTCCCGGGGCGGCGGGCGGTGGTTCGCTGAACCTCTTCAGCATCGTGCTGGTGCCCGGCTCGTGGCAGGGGCCGTAGGGCCCTGTTCGTGGGCCACCCGGGCCTTCCGGGCCTGCCGGCCGCCGCTCGGGGGCCGATCGGCTCATCCCCCGTCCGGTCCGCCGCGGCCAGGCTGGAGGAGCACGAAGGGAGGTGCACACGATGACGAACGAGCAGCCCGGGCCCCCGTCGGAGCCGGTCCGGACCCGCAGTGACCTCGGCCGGCGCGCAGCGCTGCGCCGGCAGCAGTTGGGACTGACCCGTGAGGAGGTCGCGGCGCGGGCCGCCGCCTCGCCGGGGTACCTGCGGTACGTGGAGGAGAGCGCCGCCGAGCCCGGCATCGGGTTCCTGCTGCGCCTCGCCGGTGCGCTGGACACGACGGTGGCCGAGCTCGCCGGGGGAACGGCGGAGCTGCCGGCCGGCTTCGGCACGGCGGCAGACCATCCGGAGGTGCTGGTCCTCAGTTCCAACGAGTGCCGGCACCTGCTCTCCACCCATGGGGTCGGCAGAGTGGCGGTGACCGTCGACGGCACACCCGCGATCTTCCCCGTGAACTACACCGTCGCCGATGAGGTCATCGCCTACCGCACCGCCCCGGACGCCGGCCCGGCTGCCGCGGCCGGCAAGGAAGTCGCGCTGGAGGCCGACCACATCGATGAGGCCTTCAGCCAGGGGTGGAGCGTCCTGGTCGTCGGGCCCGCCCATGCGGTGACGAACGTCGCCGAGTGCCGCCGGCTGGACGAGCACGCGCACACCGGCCCCTGGATCGGCGACGGGCGCCACTTCTGGATCGCGATCCACCCGATCCGGATCACCGGACGGCGCATCCGCGTCACGGGGGCACGTACGCCCTCGACGACCACGTCGTGATCAACTCGTGGCTCGTGGTCCGCGCGCGGCGGGCCGGCCGGGCGTCCGGTCCGCCTTCAGCGTCCGTACCTGGAGCGACGCCGGCCCGCCGACCGGCCCCCGCCGGGGCCCACTCGGCCCATGGGCTCCGTTCCGGGCCGCGGCGATGCTGGAATCAGGAAGCCGGTATCCGAGCCCTGGCCGCGCGGAGGTACGTCATGGGCGGGTCTGTTGTCGTAGGTCTGGACGGCACCGTGAACAGCGTGCCGGCGGTGCGCTGGGGCGCGGCGGAGGCTGCGGCCCGCGGCCTGCCGCTGCATCTCCTCCATGCCTGGGTCTCGCAGCCGCTGAACCTCCCGGGCGCCAGGGGAGCCACGGACCGGAAGCGCTACGGGGACGAGGTGCTCGGAGCGGCCGAAGCCATGGCGCACACCCTGCATCCGGACGTCCCGGTCACGACCGAGCAGGTCGCGGAGCAAGCGGTCGACGCGTTGGTGGACCGCAGTGGTCTGGCCACGATGATGGTGCTCGGCTCGCGCGGGCACGGCGCGATCGCCGGCTTCCTGCTGGGCTCGGTCAGCCTGCACGTCCTCGGCCGCGCGGAGTGCCCGGTGGTGACCGTGCGCGAGGAGGAGACCGCCGCCTACGGGCGGCCCGAAGTCGTGGTCGGCGTCCAGGAAGCCGGTTCGCGGGGTGAGGCGGTGCTGGAGTTCGCGTTCGCCGCCGCCGAGGCCCACCACAGGCGTCTGCGTGCCGTACGGGCCTGGGAGCCGCCCGTGGTGGAGTGTGTGCCGACCACCGTGGCTCCGCCGGACGAAGAAGAGCTCGCGGCCGAGGAGGAGCGGAAGCTCGCCGCCGTTCTGGCGCCCTGGCGGACGAAGTTCCCCGGCGTCGAGGTCGTGGACCACCTGCAGCAAGGCCGGATCGCACCGGTCCTGCTGGAGTCCTGCTCCCGGGCGAGTCTGCTGGTCGTGGGGCGGCGGATGCAGCGCACGCCGATGCTGCTCGGCCCGGTCGTCTTCGCCGTGCTGCACCATTCCCGCTGCCCGGTGGCGGTCGTGCCGCGGATCTGAACGGTCGCCGGACGCGCCCCCACGGGCGGGGCCAAAGGCTCCTCAGTCGTGGGGCTCAGTCGTGGGGCACCACTGCCACCGGGCAGGTGGCATGGTGCATCGCGGCGTGCGCGACCGGCCCGACCCGGGGTGCGAGGAACGGATGGTGCCGCCTACGGCCGACGACCAGGAGTTCGGCGCCCGGGACGGTCTGCACCATGGCCCGGGTCGGGCTCTCCGGCAGCACGGTCAGTCGCACCGGTACGTCGGGGAAGCGCTCCCGCCAGGGGCGGATCGCCTCCCTCAGCTCGCCGTCCGCCTCCTTGGTGATCTCCTCCGCGACGTCCGTTTCGATCCCCCACGGCACATAGGCGGCCGCCGGAAGGGCACGTCCGTGCACGGCCTGCAGCGGCAGGCCCCGGCTGGCCGCGATGTCGAAGGCGAAGTCGAGGAGGGGGTCGCAGGGGCCGTGCAGGCTCATCCCGACGACGATGCGCGGCTCCGCGACCTCGGCGGCGGCTCCTGCTGCCTCCGCGGACCAGCCACCGCGGACCAGCACGACCGGCCGCTCGGCCTGGCCCACGACGTCGAGGCTGACATCGCCCAGCACATAGCTCTCCCATGCCGTCAGCGCACGGGTCCCGAGCACGACCATCCGCGAATCGTTCGCCGCGTACAGCAGCGCCGGCAAGGCCTCGGAACCGACCAGGTCCTCGATGATCCGCACCCGGGGATGGCGGTCACACACCTCTTCCCGGGCCCGGCGCACGATCTCCCGGGCACCGGCGTTCTGGTCGCGGTCGGGGGGTGTGTCGGGTGCCTCCGCGGCCAGCAGGACCCAGGCGTGCAGGAGTCGCAGCACCCAGCCCCGCCGGTCCGCTTCGTCGGCTGCCCACCGTGCCGCTGCCAGACTCTCCACGGAGCCGTCGAGCCCCACGGTGATCACTTCCGGCTCCATGGCTGTCCTTCTTCCAGGGCGGAGAGGGATACGGGTCGCGAAGCACCTGTCCCACGTGTCGAGCCTGCTGCATGCCCGTCCGGCCGGCAATGAGCCGAAGGGTGCCGTCAGGGGGCCCGAACGGCCCACCGCCGCGCCGTCCACCCGTCCGGCACCGCGCAGGCCCGGCAGAACGTGCTCCGGCCGCCGCGGTCACTACCGTAGAAGGGTGGCCATGGACGCCCGGACGACCACTGCGGAGGACATCGTGGGCGGCTACGGAGGACATCGTGGGCAGCGAGAGGCCTGACCGGGCCGACGGGGCGCAACCGAGCCTGGGCGCGTTGCCGGACGATCTGCAGGAGCGGCTCCGGGCCGTCGAACCCAGCACGGCCAGATCGCCGCATCTGCTGCTGGAAGCGGTCATGTCCGTGGGCGACCGGCTGGAGCTGTCGCAGGTGCTGCGCCGCATCATCGAGGTGGCGGTGGTCCTCGTGGACGCCGAGTACGGGGCGCTCGGGGTGATCGGCGATGACGCCCGGATCTCCCAGTTCCTGACGGTCGGGATCCCCGAGGCGCAGGCCGAGGCCATCGGTCATTTCCCGGAGGGACACGGAATTCTGGGGGAGCTGATCCGGCACCCCACGCCGTTGCGCCTGACGGAGATCGGCGACCATCCGGCGTCGTACGGATTCCCGCCGGGCCATCCGCCGATGCATTCCTTCCTCGGGGTGCCGATCCGGGTCGGCGACGAGGTGTTCGGCAATCTCTACCTCACCGAGAAGCGCGGCGGCCGGCCCTTCGACGCCGCGGACGAGACGGTGCTCGCGACGCTGGCCGTGGCGGCGGGTGTCGCCATCGAGCACGCCCGGCTGTTCGACGAGGTCCGCTACCGGGGGCAGTGGCTGGAGGCCAACAGCGAGATCGTCGCCGGCCTGCTGCCCGGGCCGGGTGAGAACGACGTGATCGAGAAGATCCTCGGCCACGCCGTGCGCATTCTCGCGGCGGATCTCGGCGCGCTCGCGCTGCCGGTCGACGACACCCATGTGAGTGTCGCGCTCGCCGTCGGGGTGCAGGCCGACGCCCATCGCGGCCTGGTCCTCCCGCTCGACGGCTCCTTCGTCGGTACGGCGCTGCACACCGGACAGCCGCTGACCAGCCTCGATGTCGAGCACGACCCGCGGATCACGGCCGGTCCGCCCCGCTGGAGCGGTCTGGGGCCCGCGGTCGCCGTCCCGATGATCGCCGGCGACCGGGTGCGGGGCGCGCTGCTGCTGGCCCGGCTCCGCGGCCGCGATCCGTTCACCGAGCCGGAGACCGCGCCGCTCGTGACGTTCGCGGGCCAGGCGGCCCTCGCCATGGAGATGGCCGACCAGCGCCGGGCCGCCGAACAGCTGGCCCTGCTGAAGGACCATGAACGCATCGCGCGCGACCTGCACGATCTGGCCATTCAGCGCCTCTTCGCCACGGGTATGACGCTGCAGAGTTCCTTGCGTTTCGTCGATCATCCGGAGGCCCGTGAGCGGCTGTTGCGGGCGGTGGACGACCTGGACGAGACGATCAAGATCATTCGTTCCACCATCTTCGGGCTCCGCGCCCATGAGTCCGCCCGCGTCTCCCACGGTCTGCGGGCCCGCACCGTCAGCGCCGTGGAACGGGCCGCGGACACCCTGGGCTTCGCCCCCGCGCTCCGTATGGAGGGGCTCCTGGACACCGAGGTGCCCGCGGAGATCTCCGAGCAGGTACTGGCCGTGCTCGACGAGGCGCTGAGCAATACCGCGCGGCATGCCCACGCCAGTACCGCGACCGTCTCTCTGGTGCTCCATGACCGGACGCTGACCCTGACCGTCCAGGACAACGGTGTGGGCATCCCGGCGGACGGCCGGCGCAGCGGATTGCGCAACCTGGCCGAGCGGGCCGCGAGCCTGGGTGGCGCGATGACCGTCGAGACACCGGCGGACGGTGGCGCCCGGCTGGTGTGGAAGGTGCCGACGCCCACGGGGTGACGCGGCCCCGGGCGCCTCGGCCGTATCGCCTGCCTCGGCCGTACCGCCTCAACCGTGCTGCCGGCCGGTCACCGTGTCCGCGGCGGGCGGCACCTGGGTGGCGAGCACGGCCGCCTGGATGCGCCGCTCCACCCCGAGCTTGGCCAGCATGCGGGAGATGTGGTTCTTGACGGTCTTCTCCGAAAGGTAGAGCCGCTTGCCGATCTGACGGTTCGTCAGTCCTTCGCCGATCAGGCCGAGGATCTCCGTCTCCCGCGGCGAAAGGCTCGACAGCGCACTGGCCTCGGGCTCCTCCTCGGCGCCCTCCCCCCGCAGCGTGCTCATCAGCCGCGTGGTCGTCGCCGGGTCGAGCATCGAGCGTCCGGAGGCGATCGTGCGTACCGCGGCGACCAGATCCGCGCCTTTGATCTCCTTCAGGACATAGCCGGCCGCACCGGCCATGATCGCGTCCAGCAGCGCCTCGTCGTCGTCGAACGAGGTGAGCATCAGACAGGCCAGACCCGGCATCCGCGAGCGCAGCTCCCGGCAGACGGACACCCCGTCACCGTCCGGCAGCCGTACGTCGAGCACCGCCACGTCCGGTCGCAGCGCGGGGCCGCGGGCCAGCGCATGGCCCGCCGTCCCCGCGTCGCCCACCACCTCGATGTCCGGTTCGGCATCCAGCAGGTCCTCGACACCACGACGGACCACCTCATGGTCGTCCACGAGGAACACACGGATCGGCCGCTGCGGTGAGAAACCCTCTGACTCGCTCATGGCGTCCTCCGGGCTGGTGGTACGAGCCGACGCCGCCTACCCCCATCCTGAAGCACCCCCGAGGGTCGCGCCAGATCCGGACGCCCCTGCCGCCCGCCGGTATCCCCGCGCTCTCCCGATGACGCACCTGTCTCCCGATGACGCATGTGTCTCCCGATGAGGCCGTTCGGCTCTCGCCCGCGCCCACCGGGTGTGCCACTCTCGGAAGGCAAGGCGAAAGAGGTCTGCCATGCCTCTGACGAAGATCCGTTGGTTGTGGCTGCGTAACCCGCTCAAGCGCGGTACGGACGTGGCGGAGTCCTGGCTGCTCCTGGTCACGGCAGCGCTGATCGCGGTGCTGGTCCCGGCCGCCGGCGTGACGGCCGCCGATGTCGTCAGCCACGCGGCCGAGCAGCGGAGCCGTGCGTCGGTACCGGTCTCCGCCGTCCTCACGGAAGACGCCCCGACCGCCATCGGCGTGGACTCCCCGGGCGGCACCGCCGGCCGGGTCCATGCCACGGTGCGCTGGACGGCCTCGGACGGCACGGTGCGGACCGGAGTGACGGCCGTGAAACCCGGCCTGCGGGCCGGCGACCGGACCACCGCACGGGTCGACCGGCACGGCTCCCTGCTGCGGGACCCGGTCACTCCCGAAGACGCCGTCGTCGAGAGCGTCGCGGTCGGCGTCGTGGCCGCCTCCACCACCGGATTGCTGCTGATCGGCGCGGACAAGGCCGGAGTCGTGCTGCTGAACCGTCGGCGTTACGCGCAGTGGGAGAAGGACTGGGCGGAGACGGACACCCAGGGACGGCACCGGCAGTCCTGAACACTGCGCCGCGCCGCGGCGTCCTGCGGTCCCGCCCCAGACAGCGTTACGCGGGCCCGCGGTACGGCTCCTCCCGCGCCGAGGTCAGGCGATTGACCACCGCTGTGACCCCGTCGACCTGCCGGGTCATCTGCACCGCAACGGCCACCGCGCCGCTGCTCTCCACTTCCCCGCTGAGGGTCACCACCCCGTCGTGGACCGCGACGTCCACGCTCTGCGGCCCCAGCCACAGCGCCCGCACCACGATCTGGTCGATCACCTCCTGGCGGATGTCCACATCCGGCCGGGCGAAGATCTGCAGCACGTCCCGCCGGGTGACCATGCCGACCAGACGGGCCTCCTCGTCCACCACGGGGAGCCGTTCGATACCGCTCACACACATGAGGCGGGCCGCTCGGACGACGGAGTCGTCGGCGCGGACCGTATGAGCGGGAGCCGACATCACCGCGCCGGCGGTGCGCAGGCCGGGGCCGGCAGCCGCACCCCGCCCGCGCTGGAGGTCCGTCACGGAGATGACGCCGATCACCCGGTCCTCGGCGTCCACCACGGGCAGTCCATTGATGTCGTACTCCGCCAGCCACCGCGCGATGTCCTCGGTCGAGGTGTCCCGCCGCGCACTGACGACCTCGTCCGACATCACGCTGCCGACCCGTCGGCGCTTCATCTCGGCCCCGCAACCGACCCCGGCTCCGTCGGCGCCGGCGTCGTGCCCGCGACGTCGAGCCGCACGTCCACCACGCCTTCCACCGCCCGCACCAAGCGGGCCGCGACGGGCAGCTGCGCGGCCGTGGGAAAGCTTCCCCTGAGCGTGACCACACCGTCGGTGACCACGGCTTCCACCTCTCCCGCGGAGCCCGCGAACAGCCGGTCGAGGACGTCGGAACGCACCTCCGCCGCCAGCTCCTCGTCCGAACGCAGAAAGACCTTCAGCAGGTCGGAGCGGCTCACGATCCCCCGCAGCAACCCCTCGTCATCGACCACGGGAAGCCGCTTCACCGACGTGTGCGCCATCGTCCGCGCGGCCTGGGCGAGGGTGTCGCCGGGGTGCACCGTCAGGGCCGGAGCACTCATCAGCTCCCGGGCCGTCACCCCACCGGCCTTGCGCACATCGTCCAACCGCCGGGCCTGTTCCAGGCGGCTGAGCTCGCTGCCCCGGAACTCCTCCTTCGGCAACAGGTCGGCCTCGGAGACGACGCCGATCACCCGCCCTTCCCCGGCCAGCACGGGCAGCGCACTGACCTTGTACTGCTCCATGGTCTCGACGATTTCCTTGAACCGTGCCTCCTGTCCGACGGCCACCACGGTCCGGGTCATGACGTCGCTAACGGTGTGCGGAGAGTGCTCCATGACGCCTCCTCGAAGCGGACCACAGGGGCACGGCCGTTGGGACACCTCCAGCCTGCTGCGGTCCGCCCTCGCCGGGCAGGGGCCGTCCGGCCCCCTCACCGTGCCGTCCGGCACCGGCCGCGGACGCGCCACCGCGCCACCTGTCCCCCGTGCCGCGCACGAGCCGGACACCCGGGCTCCGTTCAGGCCACTCGGCCGAGCCGGAGACCGACGTTTCCCCGTACCGTCGTCTCATGGCGAAACAGCGAGGTGACGACGGCCGCGCCAAACTGTCGCGGTCGGTCTACGAGCAGGAGCTGTACCGCCTGCAGACCGAGCTGGTGGCGCTGCAGGAGTGGGTGCGTCACGAAGGTGCCCGCCTCGTCGTGGTCTTCGAGGGGCGCGACGCGGCCGGCAAGGGAAGCGCCATCAAGCGGGTCACGCAGTACCTCAACCCGCGGGTCGCACGGATCGTGGCACTGCCCCGGCCCACCGAACGGGAACGCACCCAGTGGTACTTCCAGCGCTATACGGAGCACCTGCCGGCCGCCGGCGAGATCGTGCTGTTCGACCGCAGCTGGTACAACCGGGCCGGCGTCGAGCGGGTCATGGGGTTCTGCACGCCCGCCGAGCACCAGCGGTTCCTCCGGCAGTGCCCGGTCTTCGAGCGCATGCTGGTGGAGGACGGGATCCTGCTGCGGAAGTACTGGTTCTCGGTCAGCGACGAGGTCCAGGAGCAACGGTTCCGGCGGCGGCTCAAGGACCCCGCGCGGCGCTGGAAGCTGTCGGCCATGGACCTCGAATCGCTGACCCGCTGGGAGGACTACTCACGGGCCAAGGACGAGATGTTCGTCCACACGGACATCCCCGAGGCGCCGTGGTACGTCGTCGAGAGCGACGACAAACACCGGGCCCGGCTGAACATGATCGCCCACCTGCTGTCCACGGTGCCCTACCACCACATCTCCCTGCCGGAGCTCGACCTACCACCCCGGCCGCCGACCACCGGCTATCAACGGCCCTCCCGTGACCTGCAGAATTACGTCCCCGACCACGCCGCCGGTCTGGAGTGACGACTGCGGACACGGCTACGGCACGGCTCCAGCTACAGCTAGGGAACGGGCTAGGGCTAGGGCTAGGGCTAGGGCTAGGGCTACGGACGCACTGCCCGTGGGAGGCTGCGGATGTCCCGCACGGTCAGATCCGTCGTCCCACCGCCGGCGCATCGGGCCGTACGGACGCCGGCCCGGTCACGTCGAACGCCACGTCCACCACCCCTTCGACCGACCGCACCAGGCGCGCGATCACCGGGATGAGGGAGGTGTCCCGGACCCGCCCGCTGAGGGTGACGACTCCGTCGGCGACCTCGACCTGCAAGTCATGGGCCGGCGGCGCGAACAGCTCGCTCAGGACGTTCCGGCGGACCTCCTCCGCCAGGTCCGCATCCGAACGCAGAAAGACCTTCAGCAGGTCGGCGCGGCTGACGATGCCGCGCAGCACGCCGTGTCCGTCCACCACCGGAAGCCGTTTGACGGACCCACGCGCCATGATCCGCGCGGCCTGGGACAAGGTGGCGTTGACCGAAACGGTCAGCGCGGGGCTGCTCATCAGCTCCCCGGCCGTCATCGCATCCGCCCGCCGGACGTCGTCGACCCGACGCAGCAGCTGCAGACGCTCCGGATCCGCCTCCCGGAACCCCTCCTTCGGCAGCAGATCGGCCTCGGAGACCACCCCGATCACCCGCCCCTCCCCCGCAAGGACAGGAAGCGCGCTGACCTTCCACCGCTCCATGGTCTCCACGATCTCCTTGAACCGTGCCTGGCGGTCGACCGCGGCCACGGTCTCGGTCATCACGTCACGGACGAGGTGCGGAGCGTTCAGCATGATCCCTCCTCGGTTGCCGGACCGACGACCCCTGACGGCCACGGCACCTCCAGCCTCCGAAGCACCGGGCCTCCCGGCCAGGGGCCGTCCGGCCCTTTCCGCTTCCGTTCGGCCGGAGACAGACGGGCGTTGGCCGAGCCGACGGTGACGGGAGCCACGGCGAACGGAGACGTTCTCTCGCGTCCTTTCCGTGGCTCCCGTCCTTCCCGTGACTCCCGTCCTTCCCGTGACTCCCGTCCCTGCCGCGGCTCCCGTGGCTCCCGTGGCTCCTGGGATTCCCGGAACTCCCGCGGTACGTCAACCGGAGGCCTTGATCACGCTGGCACGCTGATCACGTCTGATCTCTCTGATCATGTTGATCACGTCGATCACTGTGCGCGGATCGCGAACGGCAGCGTCCGGTAGAAGAACGACGTGTCACCAGTGCCCACCGTCACCCCCGCATCGACGTTGACCACGGGAGCCGACCCCGCGACCGCCAGACGCAGGCGGTAGACGGCGGTGGCACCCGGCGCCAGCGGCGACTTGGCGGTCGGAACGAGCTGCGCGCTCATGCCGGGGTCGCAGCCACTGGGCACCAGCGGGACGTGCTGCCAGCCGCGCCCGGGCACGTACTGCTGGAGCACCAGGTCCTTCGGCTCCACGGCACGCCCGTTGCCCTGGCCGTAGGCGAAGTAACCGGCGTTCAAAGCCGGGTAGTTCCGCCTCGTGGTGTTCTTCACCGTGAGCGTGAACTCCTTCGCCGCGCCCCCGCGCACCAGGGCGGTGCCACGCGGCCAGCCCGTGACCGTGGTCGTCGGCCGGTCGACGACGGCACTACGGGCCGGCGCGCGGTAGGTGTGGCCGTGTCCGTCGTTGACCGAGGCGGCCACGGTCAGCCGGCCGGGACGGTCGATGTCCTGCAGGCGCAGGGCCACCGTGGCGGGGTGGCCGGCGCTCGCCGCCACCGAGATTGGGAAGGTGAACGTCCCCTTCTCCGGATGGTCGCTGCCGACCGGCCGCTGGTCCAGGTCGACCCAGCGGTGCGTCTTGGGCACATAGCGCTGGATCATGAGCGAGGCGGCGCTGAAGCCGTGCGTGGTGACGTCCAGCCGGACCGTGCCCCTGGACACCGGCGTGCGCAGGGTCACGCCGGAGGAGGTCCACAAGCCGACCGGCGCCTCCGAGGCGAGGCGGTAGGAGATCTTGTCCGCCGCGCTACCGGTGACCCCGGCGACCGGAGCAGCCGCCTCCGCCGGCCCCGCCGACACCCTCCGCGCCGCATCAGCCTTGGTCGCCGTCACCGCACGGGCCTTGGTTGCCGTCACCGCATCGCTCTTGGTTGCCGTCGCCGCGGCGCCGCAGCTCGCCGCCGACGTGGTCCGTGCTCCGGCGGCCGTCTGCACGGGCGTCGCCTGCCCGGGGGCCGCCGCCCCGACCACCAGGGCCAGTCCGGCCGCAGCCGCCACCGTCGTACCGACTGCGGCCCGCCGCGCTCCTACGGACCGTCGCGCTGTACGTGTCATGTCTCGCCCCCACATCGAACGCGGACGCATCAGCTATGCGCCTCTGAGGGAGAGGAGTCGCAACCGGCAGCGCAGGGTTCCCCCACACCCCGGCAAATTCCAGAAATTCACTGACATGGGTACCGAACGGCGAGATCCCACCACACCCGACCACACGGAAACTCACAAATACCCCAAATAACCCGCCAGTCGACGGTCGTGAGAGCGGCTCGGCCAGGGAAGTACAAGATCGGCAGGGGCTACCGATACCGGCTACACGAGGGGTATCCCTGAAGGGGCGGCCCCGTCCAGGACCGCCCCCTTGAATGGGAAGGACCCCCGCCATGGACAACTGGTACGTCGACGACCGCTGCACCAACTGCGACGTCGCCCGACAGTTCGCACCCGACCTGATCACCGAAGCCGACGGTAAGTCGCAGATCATGCGCCAGCCGCGCGACGAGGCGGAGAGCCGGCGCTTACACGCCGCCGTCTTCGCCTGCCCCACCCGCTCGATCCGCCCGTTCTCCGGGCAGCCCGACCAGACCCTCGACCCCTTCCCGATGCCCCTGGACGACGGCGTCCTGATCTGCGGGCACAACTCCCTGCACACCGCAGGCGCCAACTCCTACCTCCTCCTACGACCCTCCGGCTCGGTCATGATGATCGACACCCCCCGCTGGAGCCGCCAACTCGCCGCCCGGTACACGGAATTGGGCCCCGTAACCGACGTACTGCTCACCCACCGTGACCACGTCGCACACGGCCGCCGCTACGCGGACCACTTCGGCGCCCGACTGTGGATCCACGAGGGCGACCTCGACGCAGCACCGGACGCCGACCAGGTGATCCGCGGCCTCGACCCCGTCGACATCGGCGAGCGAGTCACCGCCCATCCCCTGCCCGGCCACACCCGAGGCAGCGTGCTCTACCTCGCCGACGACCGCTACTGCTTCAGCGGAGACAGCTTCTACTGGTCCCGCACCACCGACGATCTGGAGGTCGCCGAAAGCGTGACCTGGTATTCCATCGAAGAATTGGCCGACTCCCTCGCCAGAACGGCCCCACACCTACGCTTCGAATGGGTCCTGCCGGGCCACGGCGACCGCCACCACCTACCCGCCGACGAAATGTCCCAACGCCTACAAGCACTGACACAACGCACCCGCCTCCTCCACCCCCAACCCATCGACTTCACCGCGGTCCGCTGGTAGGGGCACGCGGCCCGGACGACAGCGGGGCCAGCCATGTCAGCCATGTCAGCCATCGGCTCCGGGTGTCCGGCTTCGGCGTGGCCGAGTACTCGACTACTCCCTGGCCGACAAGGACTCTTCCTCCGTTACGGCCATAACGAGACGGAGCTCACGGCGCGCTCGGCGTCCGCACCGAGGCACCCGGCCTCGGACCGGCGTCGTGACCATGACCGTGGCGTGGCCGTGGCCGTGCACGGCGTCGCAGGACACCTTCGCTTGGCGTAGCCGAATTCCCCAAGCTGCCAACATTCCTTCGCAAAGAGGTCTTTGCAAACGACTGTTGGCGGTCTACGGTGCCCAACATGACTGACTCAGGCTCAAGTTCACCTTCGGATCCAAGTTCGGGCAACGACCCGTGCGTTCCTCCTTCTGAGGCTGCAGCGGACGCGGTCGTCCTCGATGCGAAAGGGCTGCGCGCACTGGCGCACCCGGTGCGTGTGCAGTTGGTGGGGCTGTTGCGCAAGAACGGCCCGTCGACGGCCACTCGGCTCGCCGAGCGGCTGGGCGTCAACTCCGGCACGGCCAGCTATCACCTGCGCCAGCTTGCTGCGGCGGGGTTCGTCGAGGAAGACACGGAGCGCGGGAACGCACGGGAGCGATGGTGGCGTTCGGTCCACCAGTCGACTTGGTTCAACGACCCGGAACTGGCCGTCCGGGAGCCCGAGGCGGCGATGGCCTATCTGCAGTCCGTGGCCGCCACGTACGCCCAACGCGCTCGGCGAGCGCTCAATGAGCTGCAGACCATGCCCCGCACCTGGCAGGAAATATTCGACATGAGTGACTGGCCCCTGCGGCTCACTCCCGCGGAGGCTGCGGCTCTGCACGAAGAGCTGCGGGCGGTCGTCAGTCGATACCGGCGGGATGCGCCGCATGGACAAGAATCGGCCCGGGCTCCCGAGGGCGCCGAGCGGGTCTCCGTCATCCTGCACCTCCTCCCCGAGTTGGACGGGCCCGCCACCCCAGCAGGCACCCCCGGCCCCGAGAGGCCAACGGGAGCGGAGACGCCATGACGGAAGAAACCCTGAGCGCCGGCGAACTCCCCGGCAGCCACGGCGACTTACACAGACGACCCGAGGGCATAGGCAAGCGGAACTTACGGCCGCTGGGCGGGCTTCTCGCGGCGATGGCGGTGTCGTTGACCGGAACCCGGATATCCGCCATCGCGCTGCCCTGGTTCGTACTCGTCACCACCGGCAGCGCCACCCAGACCGGACTGGTGGCCTTCTGCGAGATGACCCCCTACGTCCTGGTCAAGGCGCTGGCCGGTCCACTGGTGGACCGGGCCGGGCCGCGGACCATCTCCTGGACCACCGACCTGGCAAGCGCGACCGCCGCGGCTGCCGTACCGCTCCTGCACGCCCTGGGGCTGCTCTCGCTCCCGTTGCTGCTGGGTCTCGTCGCGTTGATCGGCGCCGCGCGCGGCCCCGGTGACCTGGCCAAGGAGGTGATGGTTCCGCAGGCGGCCGAGCGGAGCCGGATTCCTCTGGAGCGGGCCACCGGCCTGACCGGCGTGACCGAGCGGCTCGCCACCACCATAGGTCCCGCCGCCGGCGGGTCCCTCGTTGCACTGCTCAGCCCCCTGACGGGCCTCGTCCTCAACGCCGTCTGCTTCGCGCTCGGATCTGTGATCATCGCCCTCGCGCTGCCCCATGGCATGGGGTGCGCGGTCGAGAGAGGCCCGTCGGCTCACGGGGAGTCGGCGGCCGAAAACTCACATTCCCAGGCCTCCGAGGCCGGCTACTGGCGGCGGTTCGGTGAAGGCTTCGCCTTCCTTCGCAGCCAGCCGCTGCTCCTGACCATCATCATCATGATCGCGATCACCAACCTGCTGGACTCGGCGTTCACCACGGTCCTCCTACCGGTGTGGGCAAAAGAGTCCGGCAACGGCCCGGCGGTCATCGGTCTGAACAGCAGCGTCGGAGGAGCCGCCGCAATCATCGGGAGCCTGGTGGCCGCGGCGATTGCACACAGAATGCGGCGCCGGCTCGTCTTCTTCGCCGGGTTCCTGCTCGCCGGCCCGCCGCGCTTCCTTGTCCTGGCCTCCCACGCACCGATGTGGGTGGTCCTGACCGTCTTCGCCATCGGCGGATTCGGGTCGGGCTTCCTCAACCCCATCCTGGGCGCCATCTCCTTCGAACGGGTTCCCCGTCACCTCCTCGGCCGGGTCAACGCGCTCCGCGACTCGCTGGCCTGGGCGGGTGTCCCCCTCGGCGGACTCATCGCCGGCGCGGCAGCGGCCTCCTTCGGGCTCGTACCAGTACTGGTGACCGGCGGGACGATCTACTTCCTGACGACGAACCTCACCGCACTACGACCGGAGTGGCGCGAGATGGACCGATCACGTGGGCGGCACAACCCACCACCGGACACACTCAAAACACCAAGCCAGAGCCCAGAGCCCTGAATCGTGAGTCGTGAGTCGTGAGTCGTGAACTCTGAGTCGTGGGTGTGCGCCCTACGCCCTGCGGTCTGCTGCCCTGCAGGCCGAGCGCGAACTGTTCGGCGCCCCACCCTCTCGATCGCCGACGACGACCCGAACTCCTTGAGAACTGCGGCGCGCATCACTGCCTCGCCTTCATGCCATCGTGAAAGCGCCCCCGGCCCCCAACCAGACCAGGCGCTGTCCCAGTACTGGGCCCATCACGTTCTCGCGGGGCGGCAGAGGTATTCGAGGGCCGTCGTGTGGCATATCGAGCAGACGTCACGCGCATCCAACGGTCGTTGGGGGGCGCCTCGGTCCGTACGCGCCCGGTGGGAGAGGATGCACCCGACTTGTACGAGCCACGGCCATGCGGAGGCGCACGATGGGAGAGCTGGTAGAGCCGGAGCCGGTCGATCTGATTCACCTGGCAGACGCGGACGGCGACCGGTGCGTCGTGCGCGTGACCGGACGTCATCAGCCCGGGGTTCTGACCGGCCATGACACTCTGCGCGCCGATGTCCTGGTATCCACCAGCTTCCTCGATGCCCGCCTTGAGCTCTATCTCTCCCAGCGCGATCTCGCCGCTTGGGAAAAGGAACTCGAAGGGCTCGTTCCGGGCGGCAACGCGGGACTGGGTAACGGTCGTGGCCTGGAACTCGGCATACGACTCAATGAGGATCAGTCGCTGTGCGTGACGATCCACGACCCCGACCGACTGTCCACGTTCTACTGGATCCGGCCACAGGACGACTGGATCCAGGACCACCGAGCCCGACTGGCCCGCGTTCGGCAGATCTGGCCGAGTGAGGTCATCGAGACGGCTCCCTCGTCCTATGAGTGGAGTCCGAGCCGCAGGAAGTGAGCAGCGCAGTGCACGGCCCTCTGCGTCCCTTCTCTCCTCCTCCCCCCGCACCCCCGCCACCCCACCACCTCTTGAACGCCACCCGGGACATCCAGGTGAAGACTGCCGGAGCAAAATGTGAAGGAAGGCGCCCGGTTGAGGGCGCGGGGGACGCGGCCGGAAGCGGCGAGAAGGGCAGTGGGGGATGGCAGACCGGATATCCCAGGGATCAGGGGAATCGGATAGATCACGGGAATCAGGTAGATCACGGGGTGCAGGGAAAGCGGGGAAAGCAGGGGAGGCAGGGGCTTCGGGTGGGTGGCGGTTTCTGCTGTCCGTTGGCTTCGGGGTGGTGCTCCTCCTGTTGTCGGCAGTGCTGTTGGCCAGCGTGCCAGGTGAGTTGGCGGAGCGGGACGCGTACGCCGCGGCGCCCGCCTGTCCGGCCGGCTCACGGTCGGATGCGTGCACGACGACGGTTCCGGCGATCGTCAAGGGCACGGAGGACGAGCCCAACGGCAAGAGCGTCCGCTACTGGCTCCTCGTGACCGAACGGGGCACGGACACCGTGCGGCGTGTGCGGATGGCCGGGTCGGAGCCGGTCTACGACGCCGTGCGCCCCGGTGACGAGGTGAAGCTGACGTACTGGCGGGGTGAGATCCGCACCGTGCGGCGGGGCGCCGCCGCTCAGGAAACCTCGGAGTCTCCGAATGACAACTGGCGCTTCCGGCTGGGCTTCGGCCTCTTCCTGTTGTTCTTCGGGCTCCTGGTGTGGTGGCTCATCTGGTGGCACCGTTATCGCTACCCCGCCGCGACGCACAACAGCCTCTGGCAGGTCACCTTCGCCGCGGTGACCGGGGCCGTCGTGAGTTGCTTCGGCTTTCTCGTGAGCATGGTCGCCCGCGGCGTGCCGGAGGTGTTGCTGATCACGGCAGTCGGTGTGCTGCCGGCCGCGGGTCTGGGCGGGCTGTGCGCCTGGTGGCAGCGGCGACGTACGAACCAGGCTGCCGCGACCGTCAGCAGCATCGTTCCGGTTCCTCCTACGGACAAACAGTGCGTGCGCGCGGCCGTACACGGAGACGTTCCCTACCGCGTGGACGGCTTCAACCACCTGGTGGTGGGCGACGGGCGGCCGGCGACCACTCCGGACCCCGATGGTCGGGTCGCCCGAAGGCCGCTTCCGGAGACGCTGGTCGTGCAGAGCGTCCGGGCGCTTCGGGTCGACGATCCGCCGTTCTGGAAGCAGGCCTTCAAGTACGACGCGGTCGTCATCGCTTGCCGGGACGGTGACCACACCGTCCTCATCGCCACCGCCCGGCGGGATGCCGCGCTCGTCCTCGGCGCGCTGACCACCCCACCCGCCGCCCCCAGCACTTCCCCCACCCCTCCCGGGCACCACCCCGACGCACAGCGCACCTCCGCAGATGGGGTGCGTGCGGAGGGTGCGTAGGGCAAGCCCGTTGTACGGCAACGGTCGGGCCGCGGGTCACGAGACGTGCTTTGTAGGATCGACCGGTTGTTGGGATGGGTTCCGTGAGTGGGACAGGCCATAGATGGGGTGGTGGGCAGACCAGTTGGCGCAAGAGAAGAATTACTCCCTCACGAGTGACGATGACGAGAACGACTTCTGGGGCTTTGCGCAGGACGCCAGGGGGTTGTTTTCTCCGTTGGAGGAGGAGGAAGAGGGCCGGCGTCAGGTCGAATTCGTGGGGTGCGCGCCGCGGGGCGGGCTATTGGCCGCACTGGGGCGTATCGGCGGGCGTCGTGCGGTGGCGGGGAACGCGTATGTGGATGTGCTTGATGCCGACGGTGTCAGCATGGGCTCCTACTTCGTGAACGACGTCACCGTGACAGCCGCCCAGCCTTCTTGTCTGGGGACGGATCTGGTCGACGTCATGGTGGATATGTGGTGCGAGGAGGCCATGCCCGGTTCCGGGTGGGTCTGGGAGTTGCTCCGCACGGGTCGGCTCAACCGTACGGGCCGGTGGCAGCAACTCGATGCCGCTGGTCGACGCGCATGGCTGTCGGTTGCTTTGTGGTCACACCGCTATCAACGCCGCGGAAAACCGGACGCCTTGGCGGGGAAGGTATTCACGTTGGACGGCCGGCACATCGTGGACAAGGACGCCTTCTACTGTGCGCTCGGTGAGGCGATCAACGGCCCCGGTGGGTATTTCGGGTGGAATCTCGATGCCTTGGACGATTGCCTCAGAGGACGTTGGGGCGCCACCCCTCCGTTCACCCTGGAATGGCAGCACTCCGCTGCCTCCCGGACCCGACTGGTGAACCATCCCGCGGTTCAGGATGACACGGCCACCCTCTTCGAACTTCTCTTGGAAATCTTCGAGGAGCGTGGCATCGAGGTGGTCCTGAAGTGAGCACGATCCTGCACAGGTCGCTGACCCCTCACGATCACGGTGATCATCCCGCGTGACGATCCCGCCCACGTCGGTGTCCACGCCCCCGGCCCCTGGCGGAAACCGGGGGCCGCGAGGCTCTTCGCTCTCCGAGCAGGGGTATTGGTACGCGTCGCTCTCCGAGCCGGGGCGGTCGTATGCGGCAGAGCCTGCCGCATACGACCACCCCGACGGGCGCTGCATCCGCTAGAGCGGCGGATGGTCCGGCACGGGAGAGGCAGCGACCTCGTCGTCGAGGATCTGCTCCCGCGCAGCGGCGGTCATCTTGTTGATGGCGATGGCCTGGGCGAGAAGCTCACCGGCCGGGAGCGGATGCGTGAGCAGGTCGTCCGATTCGAGCGTGGGGAGGGCCTGCTTGATCAGACGCTGTGCCTCGGGGGTCCTGGGGACCGCGTCGGCCTTGAGGAGATTCAGCATCGTCTCCAACGCCTCGGCCAGTTCGCGAACCGCGTCCCGCAGCTCGTCCGTATCGGGGCATTCATCGTTCATGTCACAACGATCCCGGCTCGGCCGCAGATATGCCAGAGCGCCCACCGGATCCGGCCAGGATGGAGGGGCGAACGCGGAGAGCAGCATGGGAACGCGTGCACGGACCAACGCCGCGCGAGCGGCCCGAGATTGCCCCTCTCCATCATCCGCACCGAAAGAGGAAGAAGTCTCGGTGGCGCGAGCGGCATGCCATGGTCAGAGCTCTCGGTGGCGTGAGTGGCATGCCATGGTCGGAGGTCTCGGTGGCGTGCGTGGCATGCCGTGATCACATGTACACATGACAGACGACAACGCGGCAACCGCCGTTCGTGAGACAACGGCAGTTCCGGGCCCGGCCGACCCGGCCCACGCCCGCATTCCCGACACTCCGGCCGGCGGCACAGTCATCCTGCTCAACGGCACGTCCAGTTCCGGCAAGTCAAGCATCGCTCAGGCACTTCTCGACATGCTCGACGGCGCCTGGTTCCACATGCCCGTTGACGCCTTTCATGCCATGCGCAGCAAGGGGCCGATATCCGATGAGGACCTCCAGGCCGAGATCGACCGCACCTGCAAGGGCTTTCACCGTGCGGTCGCCGGCATGGCTGCCGGCGGCAACAACCTCATCGTCGACTATCCACTCAGCCGTCGCTGGCGGCTGCTGGACCTTCTCGATGTGCTCGTGCCCGAGGACACCGTCCTGATCGCAGTGCGCTGTCCGCTGCCCGAGTTGGAGCGCCGCGAACGTGAGCGCGGCGACCGACAGCTGGGACTGGCCGCCATGCAGTACGACCAGGTGCACTCCCACGAACTCCACGATCTCGACGTGGACACCAACCTCCTTTCCCCCGAGGAATGCGCCCGTCGTATCCGCGACTTCTTGCCAGGACGACCGCAGCCCACCGCATGCGAAAGGCTTCGGCAGGCGCTACGGAAGCCCAACTGATCGGTGGCGTGGAGGGCAGAAGGTCGCGCGCGGTGTGCTGTCGTGCGTTGCGCAGTGGGAGCCCACGTCTTCAGTGCTGGTTGACCGGCCAGACCGCCGCCGGATCGCAGTGGGCCGGGCACGCCAGGAGGTAGACCTCGTTGCCGAGGAACAGGTTGTAGGTTCGGAGGGGAGGTCAAGCTGGAAGAACAGGGCCAGCCGCTCGCCGCAAAAGCACTCGGGCCACACCTGGCCGTCGTCGAGGAAGGGCCAGCCACCCACCGAGTTGCGGGCCGGTCGATCCAACGGCTCGGTCCCGACCTCGATCACCTGGGCAGGCAGCGCTACCTGCGTCTTCGTCACTTCACGTTCGACCATCCGCTCACCCTAAGGCTTTCCGGACCGGGTGCCCGGTTGCCTGAATCGGGCAGCCAACCAAGCAGATCTCAACGAACCCAGGACGGAATCCAGAAGAGAATCCAAGACAGAACCCACGCAGAAACCAGAGCAGACTGTATGGCTGTAGGACAGGTCCTGTCCTAGAGGTACGCCAGACTGGCCTCCATGACGACATTCCGTGGCCTCGCAACCATCCGTTACCACGCCGACGATCTTGCCGCCGCCCGTGCCTGGTACACCAAAGTCCTGGGCGTGGAACCGTACTTCGCACGCGAGGAATACATCGAGTTCCGGCTCGGTGACCATCTACAGGAACTCGGCATCTCTCGTACTCCCTCCGCCCCGGCCGGGGTGGTCGCGTACTGGCACGTGGACGACGTCGACGCGACGAGGGCACGATTGCTGAAGCTCGGCGCCAAGGAACATGAGCCATTGCGCGACTACGGCGACTTCCGGGCCGGCGCCGTACTCGACCCGTTCGGCAATATCCTCGGCATCATGCACAACCCGCACTACCTGGAGGCATGGGGCGACCGCGACCGCACTGGCGCTGGCACAGGCACAGGCACTGAAAGCCGTTTCACGACCGGAAGCCGCGTCGATTTCACGGCGGGAAGCGGCAGCATCTGACCATTGCGTCAGAGCAGCAGAGGTCGGCCACTCCGGTACGCGTCATCACTTCGCGTCGTACCGGAGCAGCCGGTACGACGCGAAGTGCACAACCCCCCTTCCTCCCCTACCCGCTACAGTTCCGATGAGCTGATCGGACCCGGGGGGGGGCGGTATGAGTAGCTCACTCAGCGAAATGGCGGTCGCAGTTTTGGGCATCGGGGGCACGCTCGCATCGGCCCTTCTCACGCAGCGCAGCGCGCACCGCACCAGAGTGCGCGAGCTGGAACACGCCAAGCAACTCAGCGATGAGGAACGCGAATACGCCACCCGCCGGGCTCAACTAGAGGCGCGGCGCACGTGTTACGCCTCCCTCAACGCCGGTGCCCGCGACTACACCACCGTCATGACGAACTTCTGTCACGCCCTGGAGGCGGACAAAGTCACTGACGCACTCCGTGAGGATCTGGACCAGGCACGCCGGGCCCACCGTTCCCGTCACGCCGAAGCGCAAATGATGCTGCCCGACACCGTTCTGGCGGCAGCCAGTGAGGTGAACCGCAACCTGGGCGATCTCTATGGTCTGCTCAAGCGGCTCGACACGGGCAGTCCGGCACCGGGAGAGAGCGTCGAGACCGCCAGAGCGGACATGGAGCGGTTATGGGACTTCCTCTGGCGGATGCGCCACGTCATGCGTATTGATCTCGGAATCACGACGCCCGAGTAGCTTCAACGTAGCTTCACCTTGGCTTCAACTCACCTAGGAACCATACTCGTTGGTGCCGTGGGCCGCTTTCACCGGAAGGCGGCGGCGTTTCGCGTCGCCCACACGTCGAAACCGTGCGGGGTACGTCCCAGGATCCGCTCGACATCGGGGCTGACGCGCCGCTCCTCCTCGGTCGGATCGCCCAGAATCGCCAGCGTGCCCTCGACGACCGGCAGTGGCATGAAGCGCGCCATCTCCGCATGAGCCTCCTCGCGGGTCTGTTCCACGAAGTGGACCGGTTCCGCCAGCGCCTCGGCGAGTGCCGCCGCCCGTTCGCGCGGGGTGACCGGTGCCGGCCCGGTGAGGGTGTACGTCGCATCCTCATGCCCCTGCTCACGCAGCACGGCGGCGCCGACCGCGGCGACGTCGTCCGGGTCGACGAAGGGCAGGCCTACGTCACCGAACGGAGCGGCGGCCGTGCGATGGAGGCGTACCGGCTCCGCCCAGGCAAGGGCGTTCGACGCCATACCTCCGGAGCGCAGGATGGTCCATTCCAGCCCCGATCCGCGCACCGCCGCCTCGAACCTGCCCGCATGCGCGTAGACCTGCGGCCGGGTCCCCGCGCCCTGGCTGGACAGCAGAACGAGCCTGCGGACCCCCGCGGACTTGGCCGCTCCCACAACCCCCTGCGGATCCTCCCCGGCCACCAGCAGGAACACCGCCTTTGCCCCCTCAAGGGCGGGCCGCAAGCTCTCGACGTCCCCCAGGTCGGCTGCGACTACGCGCACGCCTGGAGGTACGTCAGTCTCGGTGATGCGGCGGGCCACGGCGGTGACCTGTTCACCCGCCCCGACCAGCATCCGCACCAGCGTCCGTCCGACATTGCCCGTGGCGCCCGTAACGACGATCACGACGACCCCCCATAGGTGAGTAATCAAGCGAGTTAGTTAGTTGACTGACTTACTGAATGGAAAGGTAGCACACCTCCCGGCTTATAGTTAGTCGGGTGACCAACTCACAGAGTGCGAGAGCGAAGAACGCCGGTGCCAAGCGGCAGCGCCTGATGGCCGCCGCCGCCCAAGTGGTGCATCAGCAGGGCATCGAGCGCACCACCATCGCCGACATCGCGCGCGCCGCCGACGTTCAAGTGGGGAACGTCTACTACTACTTCAAGACCAAGGACGAACTGGTCGCCGCGGCGCTCACCGAACACGCCCGCCAGCTGGAGACCATCACCGGCGAGCTGGACCGGCTGCCCGATCCGCGCGAGCGGCTCAAGGCTCTCGTACGGGGCTGGGTCGAGCAGCGTGACCTCGCGGCACGCTACGGCTGTCCCACGGGGACGCTCGCCATCGAGCTGGACAAGCGCGCGGAGGGCGGCCTGGACAGAGAGGCCGGCAAGGTCATCCGCCTGCTGCTGGACTGGGTGGCGGGCCAGTTCCGGGAGATGGGCCTGCCCGACCCCGATGGGCTCGCAGTGACCCTGGTGGGCGCGTACCAAGGAATGTCCCTGCTGACCAACGCACTGCGGGACCCACAGATCATGGTGCAGGAAGGCGACCGCTTGATCGCGTGGCTGGACACCCTCTGAACACCCACCGCTTCCAGGCACGGAACGGCTCCAGGCACGGAACGGCTCCGGGCGCTGAACGTCTCTGGGCGCTGCTCGCCGCGTTCAGCCGAGGCGGGACACCTGGTAGTGGCAGATGTTCCAGCCGTGGGACGTGTGCCTCACCAGCGTGCTGAGGAAGACGCTGACCGTCGGGCGGTCGGTGAACGAGAAGTCGACGGCCGAGTAGCCGAGCACGAGGTCGTGATCGGCGAGGTCGTCATCGGCGAGGTCGTCATCGGCGAACCGCCTGGTTTCGAGAATGCGGTACGCGGCCGTCATACCGAGCGGCTGGGAAGCGTAGTAGTCGGCGACGCCCTGTCGGCCGACGCTGTAGGGGCGGAGCCCCTGGAAGATCGCGTCCTCGGTGAAGAGGGAGGCGACGCGCTGGGGGTCGTGTGTGTCGACAGCCGCCTTCCACCGGTCGAGGACGCCGCGGAGGATCGCCTCACCGTCCGGCGTGCTGTTGTCCTTCGTGCTCTTCATGCCGGTCGAACCTCGTAGATCCACGGATGCACCGGACCGCTGCGGGCAGGTTTTCCTCGGCGCCATCCTGTAATGCCGCGTTGGTGCCGGACAACGAGACGCGCTCAGGTCTCCCGTTCGTCCGTCGTTCGGCTCACCTCTGGCATGGCACGACGCCGCCCCCTGCCGACGAACCCTACTGACTGGTCCGAGCGCGGCGGGGCCCAGGCGGCATGACCGGGCGGTGGGTCAGGTGCGGGGGAACTCCGGCGGCAGGCCGAGGGCGGCGGAGATCTGGCGCCAGATGGATGTCAGGGCGGTGTCCAGGCAGACGGTGGGGTCGTCCATCATCAGGCGGATGCCGTAGCCGTCGCTCAGGGCGAGTACGAGCGTGCTGAGCTCGTCCACGTCGGTCGGGGTGAACTCACTTGATTCGATGCCCCGTTGTACTGCTCCCGCGACCCATTGGTGGAGCTGGGCGTACAGGTCGACGGCGAAGGTTCGGGTGGCCTCGTCGCGGAGTGCGCGTACCCACAGTTCCTGCCACAGTCGCCAGTCCTGCTGCAGTTCGGGGTCGGTCGGCAGCAGGCTGCGGACGATGCGGGCGAGGATGACCGCGGCGGGCGCGTTCGCCGCGTCGCGTTCCAGATCGACGGCGGAGTGGGCGAAGGAATGGGTCATCGCCTCGGTGAAGAGCTTCTCGCGGGTGTCGAAGTGGTAGTGCAACAGGGCGGTGGACACCCCCGCGCGTTCCGCGACCATCCGCATCCTGATCTTTTCGAAGCCGATCTCGGCGATGGCCTGGCACGCGGCGGACAGGATGCGCTCGCGGGTCTCCTCCGTGCGCCCCTTGGTCTCCAAGGGGTATCCCCCCTGCTCGTCGGGTCGGTATGTCATGACCATCCTCTCTCACCGCTGCCTGACCGTGGCGCCCGCCTCGCCAGCTCGATCTTCCCCGCCCGCGTGGCGGCCTTCCCCAGCCGGTTCTCCACTCTTGACGCGGGCGTGGCCGCCTCGTCCGGCTGGTGCTCGTTCGGAACACGGGGACCATGGCTGGCAGGCACCTGGTCCTCGCTCTCCTCGGCAGCTCCTCGACCACTGGTAATTGCGTTGTCGAGGTGACGTGGTTCCGTCAAGATCTCGGCCATGGAGCAACCCGCTGCCATCCTCCGCTCGGACCTGGTCGAGCTGCGACGTTGGCGTACCCAAGACATCGAGATCCTGGACCGGTTGGTCATCGAGTCACGCGACCACTTGCTCCCCTGGATGCCCTTTGCGGCCAGCCACGACCGGAAGCAGGGCGAGGAGTGCCTGGCCCGGTGGGAGGAGGAGTGGGCGGCGGGGCAGGCGTACTCCTACGCGATCACCTCGGGCGGTGCGGAGGTCGGCAGCTGCAGTCTGATGCGCCGGATCGGTCCGGGCGGACTGGACATCGGCTACTGGCTCCACCCCGCGTGGACGGGGAAGGGGTTGGCCACCATGGCTGCTGCCGCCCTCGTCGATGCGGGACGCCGGCTGCCCGGCATCGATCGCATCGAGATCCATCACGACGAGGCCAACCCCGCGAGCGGGGCCGTCGCCCGGCGCCTCGGATTCACCGAAGTCGGGCACGTACGCCTGCCGGACGGGCCCGACACCCCGCACGAGACAGGCATTGATGTCATCTGGCGACTGCAGATCCACCCCTCGCCCTCACCGAGCCCCTGACGCCACTGGCGCCGCGGCAGCATGTGTGCGGCCGTGGAGGGGCCCGCCGCCCATGTGGGCGACGGGCCACCGGGGGGGGAGCGACTGCCGGCTCCTCCCCCGTCTCTGCTCAGGGCAGCCCAGACCAGCTCAGGTCTGCTCAGGTCTGCTCAGGTCCGGTCAGGTCAGCGACGAACCGGACGGGACGACGGCGCCGTACAGGTCGGCGATCGTCGCGAGCGCGCCGTGGTGGAGCTGCTCGGCGGACACGTCGGCCACCGCCGTCTGCAGGGGCCGCGTCGCGCAGGCGTCGGCGACGACGGTGGGGCGGTTGCCGCGCAGGAACGCGCCGGCGGCCGTGAAGGCCACGCACATGTGGGTCATGAACCCGGCGATGATGACGTCCTTGTTCCCGGCGGCGTCCACGTGGTCCCCCAGGTCGGTGTCGTGGAACGCGTTGGGCGTGGTCTTGACGACGACGGACTCGCCCTCGACCGGTGCCACCCAGGGGTGGATCCGGCCGATGTCCACGCGGATGTCGTAGGGAGTTCCCTCGCCACCGTCGTTGATGATGTGGATGATCTTTGCGCCCGCGTCCCGGGCTCGGGCCAGCAGTGCGGCCCCGGCGTCGAGGGCATCCTGCCACCCGGCCAGCTCCATCGCACCGCGGGTGTAGGTGTTCTGGTAGTCGATCAGGATCAGCGTCGCCTCGGACAGGGCTGCCGGGGTCTGATCAAATCCGTTGAGATCCCGCAGAGTTGTCGCAGATCTCGTAGCTGTCGTAGATGTCGTGGGTCTCGTAGATGTCGTGGACATTGCTGCTCTTTCTCGGGCTGGGTGCGAAAGGTTCGGGCCGCCGCGCGAAGGCAAGGTCCACGCTACGAATCCGCACTGCATGGCGGCAATGTCAGGTAACTTGCAGATACAGACATCGACTCCCTCGCCTCACCTCATCCCGATCGCATCGCATCGCGCCGCATCGCACCGCATCGCACCGCATCGCCTCGCCCTTCCCGCCCGGCCGGAGCCCCCCTTGAGCAGTTCGACCAGTTCGACCAGCTCGACCAGCTCGAGCATCAGCAGCGTCAAACGACTCCTCGTCGTCCTCCTCTTCGACGGCGTCGACCTGTTGGACGTCACCGGTCCCCCGGAGGTCTTCTCCCTCCTGCAACGGGAGACGGGCGATGCGACGGGCTACCACGTCGTACTGGCCGCCGAAACCATGGACCCGGTCACCACCTCGGCCGGGGTGCGGGTCCTCCCGGACATCACCTTCCAGGAGGCATCGGCGAGGAAGATCGACACGCTGATGGTTCCCGGTTCGGTCGAGGTCGACGACCAGCGCCGCGTGCGCGCGCTCACCGACCCCGCGGTGGTGCAGTGGGTGAAGACGCTCGCCGGACGGACGCGGCGTATCGCCTCCGTGTGCGTGGGAGCGCATCTCCTCGCAGCCGCCGGGCTGTTGGACGGGAAGCGCGCCACGACCCATTGGTCGACCGCGCAGCAACTCGCCGCCGATTTCCCGTCGGTCGAGGTCGACGCGGACCCGATCTTCATCCGCGATCAGCAGGTGTGGACCGGCGCCGGCATCACCGCCTGCCTCGATCTCTCGCTCGCCCTCGTTGCCGAGGACTTCGGCGAGGCCGTTGCGCTGCGCGTCGCCCGGCAGCTCGTGATGTACCTGAAACGGCCGAGCGGTCAGAGCCAGTTCAGCGTTCCGATCGAACCGGTCTCGACGACGAGGCGAATGGACGATCTCCGCCACTTCATCACGCGGAACATCACCGAACGCCTCACCGTCGCCGATCTCGCCGACCATGCCCATGTGAGCGAACGACAGCTGACCCGGATCTTCAAAACGGAACTGGGCACGACCCCGGCCGCCTACCTCGAATCGGCCCGCGTCGAGGTGGCCCGAAATCAACTTGAGTCAACGGATGACACCCTCGAACGCATCGCATCGGCCTGCGGTTTCCACACCACCGACACCCTCATCCGGGCATTCCGCCGCCAGCTCAATACGACGCCGACGGAGTACCGCAATCGGTTTCGGCATGCCGGTTAGCGGACCTCATGCGGCCAGAGCGGTCAGCATCTGGGCGCCGCTGTCCGACCGTTCTGGGTGGGAGAGTGCGAGCACCCACCCAGAACGGCTTGAGGGACCCACCAGTCCCTTGCGCGCCCTACGCACGCACGGTGACTCTATGCCGGAGAATTTAACGAGACATCAACGGTTCGATGCGAACGTGATAACGCGTCGGCCATTCTCGCGCCGGCGCATGAGGGCACGCTGGCCCGAATTGAATGACCCCTTAAACCGACGCCCCTAGGCTGGGGTCCGCATGCTCATGGCCGCCGTTCATGACCGCTGCTCATGGCCGCTATTCATGACCGCTGATCATGACCGCATGCTGATGTTCCGCATCCCGAGGAAGGAGACGTTCATGAGTGCCTTTCACCGTAGCGCGTCGCTGGTAGCGGCTGGTTTCGCCGTCCTGCTGACCGTGTCAGCGGCTGCCGAACCCGCCGTGGCCGCCGACCCGGTCCGTCAGCCCCTCTCCTGCTCGCCGTCGACGGCAGGCCCCTTCCTGCTGTGCAACGCCGAACGCAACTTCTCCGACACCTGGGACGGGCGTGCGCTGTTCCGTCTGACATCGGCCACCGCACGTGCTGGGGAAGGGAGTTACTTCCTGTACGTGCCGGAGACCGCGGCCGTCCAGAGCATCCCCCACAGCGGCCCGGAGGCACCCTCCGACTGGCGCGCCGTGCTGTTCACCATGCCGCGTTCGGCGCACCGCGTGGAGGTCCGCTTCGGCGATATCGACCGTCCCGAGACAGCCGAGCAGGTGGCCTGGGTGGAAGAAATCCCGGAAGGCTGACGGCGCTTCCGACCGAAGTTGAATCCTCAAGCCAATTCGAGAATGAGCGTCACGCGGCGAACCACGGAACGCGGCAGGTGTGCGGTGCCATGTCCTCCGGGCACATGGTCTTGATCACCGTTTTGCGGATTGCTCGCCAGGTCCGCAAGGAGCACGCCAACTGGACGCGCAGCTCGACCAATTCCCGCGTACCGCTGTGCTGACCGGGGTTTTCCCAGGCCCACTGGTCCGCCAGAAGGTCATACATGTCGGCGGTCGTCAGATTGCTCCCGGGAAGGGTGTGGAGGACGGCCTCCCCGATGATCCGGGCGCTCCGGGAATCCACGGCCTGGTCGATGAGTCCCCTGACCCATGCCAGCCCCTGCTCGTCCGCGTACAAGCCGAACCTCAGGGTGCGCGTCCTCATTCTCTCAAGCCTTCTCTATGGTCTTCATGGTGTTCATGGTGTTCCTTGGATGGGGCACGTGCACGGTAACCAGTCACCGCTGGTCGTTCACCTGCTTTTTGGGCTACGGAGAGGCACCGCGCCTGTGAACTCCCATTGCCGGCTCCTCACCGTCGACGGCCACGACCTGTACGTCCAGGGTCCCCGCGTCTTCGCCAGCCGTGGCAACCCGTGCGTGGCCGGTACGGCGGCCGACTACCTCGTCGACGGCACCGTGCCGGACAAGAACGTCCACTGCGCGGGGCCCGGGCTGCCCACGCCCTGAGCCGCCCCTACAGGCGCGGGGTCGTGGCGGATGTACCACTCGGTGGACAACAGCCGCTTCCTGGCGTCCCACGGAAGGCCGGCGATCACACCCGGCAGGGCTCCCCGCTCCACCTCGGTGCGATGGGCCAGCACGGCGGCGACCTTCTGCTCCAGCCAGGGACCGACGTCGACGGCGGCGGTGACCTGTTCGTCCGGCACGCTGTAGACCGCCTTGCGGGCACCGACCACCTCCGCCAGCGCCCGCACCACCGAGCGCGGGTGGGTGGCCAGGTAGAGCGCGCTCGGCCGCCAGGGGTCGCCGGCGTCCGGGTAGAGCTGGTCGAGCCCGGCCGCCTGGACGGCGAGCACGGTCACCCGGTGGGTGTGCACATGGTCCGGGTGGCCGGGCAGCCCGCCGTAGCCGTCATGGGTGACCACCACCTCCGGGCGGAACTCCCTGAGGTGCGCCACCAGCCGCCGCACGGCGTCGTCGAGCGGCGCCTCGACGAACGGCACCCTGCCCGGCGCCGACTGCGGTACCCGGGCATCGGCGTAGCCGAGCAGCCGCGGCTCACCGGCACCGAGGACCCGCAACGCCTCGGCCAGCTCCCCGGCACGCTGCGTACCCGCGGCCCAGGTGGCCGTGACGACGCCCGTACGCGCTCCCGCCGCCACGTGCCGGGCGAGCACTCCGCCCGCCGCCAGCGACTCGTCGTCAGGATGGGCAAAGACCCCGAGCAGACTGGGCACGGACATCGTTGGGCCACCTTCCAGTAAGGGAGAGTCGGATCACGGTCCACCGCCGCGGCTCATCATCCTCGCCGTCCACCGCCGGGACTCATCATCCTCGCCCTGCCTCGGGGCGGTGAGGTCGGGCAGCCCCTGTCAGGACACCTCACCCCTGACGTTGAACGGCGGTGGCCAACTCCCGTCGCTCCGTGCCGAGTTGCGTCATCCCTCGTGCACTATGGTCGCGTGGAGAGCGAAGCTGACCGCCCTGCGAACGCGAACCGCCGCCTTCCCACCACCACCGCAGCGGCGACCGAAGCCCCGCTGACACTGGGGGTGGAAGAGGAGTACCTGCTGGTCGACCCGGTGACCCGGGAAGTCAGCCCTCAGGGGCAGAAGGTGGTGGCCCAGGCATCCGCTTCCGGACTCGGGAACCGGGTCGGCACCGAATTGACGTGTTATCAGGTCGAGGCGCGCACCGAACCGCACACCCTCGTGGGGGAACTCGGGGAGCAGATCCGGTCGATGCGCGCCCTTGTCGCCGATGCCGCCGAACGCCAAGGTTTACGCCTGGTTTCCAGCGGTTCGCCCGTTCTCGGGCAGTCGGCTCCGCCGCCCATCTCGGAAGGACCTCGGTACGCACGGAGCGTCGCGACCTTCCGCGCCCTGGACGACGAGCAGACCGCCTGTGCCTGCCACATCCACGTGGGCATCGCGGACCTGGGCCGGGCGCTCCAGGTCAGCAACCACCTGCGGCCGTGGCTCCCCACCCTCATCTCCCTGATGGCCAACTCGCCGTACTGGTGCGGTCGGGAGACCGGTTACGCCAGTTGGCGCGTGATGACCTTGGCGCGCTGGCCGATCGCCGGTCCTCCGCCGTACTTCGCGTCTCCGGCCCATTTCGACGACCTCGTCGGCCGTGTCATCGAGACCGGGGCGGTCATGGACCGGGGCGGCCTCTACTGGGACATCAGGCCCTCCGGCCATGTGCCGACCCTGGAGATCCGGGTGGCCGACGCCGCTGCCACCGCTGACGAGACCGTGCTGTTCTCGGCCATCGTCAGGGCCATGGTCGCCACCTCACTGAAGGCCATCGACGCAGGAGAGCCGGCTCCGCGTCCGCGGCCGGAGCTCCTGCGGGCGGCCTGCTGGCGTGCCGCCCGCGACGGCCTGTCCGGGCAGAGCGTCGCGCTGCCCAGCAGCCGCCTCGTCCCGGCGGTGGCTCGGGTGGACCGGCTCCTGGCGTGGATCCGGCCCGCGCTGCGGGCCTACGGCGACCTCGAACGGGTGCGCTCCGGCTGGGCCCGACTGCAGGCCGTGGGCAATGGCGCCGACCGTCAACGCACCGCCGGTCAGCGCCGCCACAGCCTGTCCGATGTCGTCGACCACCTGATCGCCGCGACGACCCCGCCACCAAGACCGACACCGACCCCGACACCGAGTTAGAGGTGGACGCGGGCACCGGCCTGTCGGGGCTGAGCTGATGGGGTCGGGTCAGGCCCCGTGGCGGGGCCAGGGAACATCGGTGGCGACGGGAGCGGTGTAGTCGACGCCCGGCACGGCGAAACCGTAGAGGCGCTGGACCTCGCCGTGGAACCAGTCGAGGTCGGCGAGTTCGGCGATGTTGTCGGTGGTGGCGGCCTGCCAGCGTTCGGCGACCGCGGTCTGGACGTCGGGGGCCAGCTCCCAGGTGTCGAGGCGTACCCGGCCGTCGTCGTCCAGGTCCAGCGGGCGGGCGCCGGTGAGCTGGTCCCACAGGTCGGTCAGCTGGGCGAGCGGCGGCACCACTCCCTCGCCGAGGACGCCGCGCAGCAGCCCGACGTACAGGGCGATACCGGGAATGGCGGTGGAGGACTGGGTGACGGCGGCACCGTTGACGGAGGTCACCGCGCGACCGCCGACGAGCCTTTCCAGGCGCTCGCTCAGGGTGCGGGCGGTACCTTCCAGGTGGGCCTTGGCGGCGCCGATGGTGCCGTCGCGGTAGATCGCGGCCGTCAGTGGGGAGCCGATGTAGGACAGGGCCGCGGTGGTGAACCCGTCCGCGAGCAGCCCGCGGTCCGCGAGGTGGTCGATCCACCGCTCCCAGTCCGCACCGCCCATCACCGCGACGGTCTGCTCGATGTCGTCGCCCGCGGCGGGCTGGGTCTCGACCTCCTTGACCTCGCCCGCGCCCTGGTCGTCGAAGACCAGCGTCTTGGTGCGGTGGGCCTGGCCAATGGGCTTGAGTACGGAGGCGTAGAGCGTTCCGGTGTCGGGGTCGGTGCGGCGGGGCGCGGCGACGGAGTAGATCAGGTGGTCCAGGCGGCCGCCGAACCGCCGCTTGAGGAGGTCCGCGACCTGGTCCTTCATCTCGTCGGCGAAGGCGTCGCCGTTGAGGAAGACCATGTCGCTCCCCGTCTGGGTGGCGAGTTCGGCGGTCGCGGCGGTGCGGTACCAGCCGGCCGTCGCGGTACGCCGTTCGGTCGGGCCCTTCTCGAAGCAGACGCCGATGCCGCGGATCGCGGCCCGCCGGAGGCCGGCGATGGTGGCGGCGAGCCCGTATCCGGCGGACGAACCGATGACCAGGGCCACCGGGCCGTCCCCGGTCGGATCCGCGGCGGGTCCGGGCCCCGCCGCCTGCCACATGTCCTCGACCAGGCGCCGGCAGCCGGCCGGGTGGGAGTCGAGGAAGAGAAAACCACGATGACGTGGGGTGATGACGCGTTCGATCACGATCAGTCAGTCCTTAGGTCATTCGGACGTGAAGGTGCGACGCCGGCCTCGGCCGGCGCGCCTTGTGCACCTTTGACAAGTCTCTCCCCGCACCGACACGGACCGTGACACCAACGGGTACAGCGATGGCGATCTTGGATGGGAGCTTTTCCACTACGGGCTCGGCCTCACCAGGCCGGCGGCCGGGACCGGTCGCCGGCCTCGCTCTCCTCCGGCCACTCGAGGGGACGGCAGTCCGTGCGGTAGAGGACTCCGGGGTCCGGTGCGGACGCGTCGTCGTAGGGCCCGGGCCAGAAGCCCCGCCGGGTACGCGGAAGGGAGATCTCGACCAGCTTCCCGTCATGGATCATCCACAACCCGAAGCAGTCGTCCTCCTCGTCGTGTATCAAGATCTGCACCGTCTCCGGCCGGGGCCACGGCAAGGACTCCAGATGTCTCAGCAACCCCGATCTGCTGCTCACCCGCACGAACTCCGCGCCCCAGCCGAAGCCGTAGTTGCCGCCCGGGGACATCGCGTAGAAGATGCCCTTCCAGGTACGCGAGTCGTCGTACCGCGTCAGCGGCTCCATGACCTCGTCCGCGTCCTGTGCCAGCACGATGACTTCGGCGATTCTGCTCATGCCGGGAGTATCACCGCCGGTCCGGGATCCACCAAGTTGGTTTTGTCGCGTCAGCGCAGGTCAGCGGTCACGGAACCCGCCGCCTCCGCCACCGAACCCACCACCGAACCCGCCATGGTCGTGGCCGTCGTGATCGTGACCGTCATGGTCATGGCCGTCGTGATCGTGACCGTCATGATCGTGACCGTCGTGGTCATGGCCGTCGTGGTCGTCGTGCCCGTCATGGTCGCCGTCCGGGCTGCCCGGCCGTCGCGCGAAGGTGACGGTGTCGCAGTAGATGACCGGCCCGGGTGTGGTGGGCGGGGCAGTGGTGGCGTCGGGGCGGATGCCCTCGGTTTCGAGGACCACCAGGCGCAACGGCCCGCCGCGATGCCCGCGCGGTATCGGGATCTGGCCCGTGTAGAAGGGCGTTCGGGAGGACTCCGCGTCGACGGAGGTGAGTTGGACGGTGGTGTCTTCGAGGGTCACCCAGCCGAGGTCATCGTCGTCGACCAGGCTGTTCCGGCGTTGCAGCGTGGCGGTGATCCGCGGCGGCGGGGAGTCGGTGGGGTCCCAGGAGGGGCCGGTGAGGCTGATCGACAGCGGATCGTCGCGAATGACCCTCAGTTCGCGGTCGGGCAGGGTACGCACCAGGTCGGCGAGGACGACCGTGGAGATCTCGGCTCCTTGGACGGAATCCGGTTGGTAGCGGACCAGGGCGAGCCGAACGAAGGGCAGGCAGGCGTCCCCGGTGTCCAGATCCAGGTCGAAGAACCAGCGGCCGACCTTGTTCTCGTCCTCTCCGGGCTTCGGAGTGACCGCTTCGAACTGCGGGCTGAAGCCGACGACCCTGACCGGGACATCGCCCGACGGCGTGGGGAGGGAGAGCGGAGGGGACTGTCGCACCGCGTTGGTGAACATCTCCGGGGTCGGGGCGACGACCGACGCGGAGCGGTGGATGGGGTCACGGCCCATGAGGGTGACCACGGAGTCCCGTACGGACCTGGGGTCGCCTCCCGGCGGTTCGCCGATCACGACGCCGAGCAGTTCGCCGTCTCCGGACGAGAACCAGGGGCGGTCCACGTACACGCGGATTCCGCGACCGCGCCGTTGGTGGACGATGGGACCGGGCGGCCCGCCGACGTGCTCCAGGGTGAGCGTGGGCACGCAGTACAGCAGCCGTGGCGCCGCGGGGGGCTTGCTGCTCGGCACCGGGTATTCCTGCGCCGCTCCCTCCACGGTCAGCTTGTTCTCACCGGGCGCGGCGAACTGTGCCGGGAAGTAGTCGGCGAACTTGCTGCCGGCCACCGGGTGGTAGTGCACCGTCCGGTGTTTGGTGTCGCCGAACTCGTGCTTGGCGGGCTTGGGCGGCCCGGGCGGGGTGGGGTGCTGATCCGGGTGCGCCACCGCGTCCGCGGCATCCGCCTTCGCCTTGTCCTCCGCCGCCCGGGTGTTGAAGGTCAGGACACCGTCCCGGAGGAGGGCGGGTTCGGCGCCCGGAACGTCCTTCTGGCCCGCCGCCCACGCCGTCAGGACATCGAACACCGGGGCGGTCATCTCGCGCTCCATGCGGCCGTCTCGGCCGGCGTCCGTCACCTCGGTCCACTGGGCGATCAGGTCGATCCGGTCCGTAGTGGCCTCGTCCAGCGTGACGGAGCCGGCGAGGTGCTCGGCGGTCGCGCCGGGGTCACGGGGGATCGACGCCGGCGGTAGGTTCAACACCGGTGATTTCAGCGGCCGTTGTACCGCGTGGACGAGTGTCAGTTCCTGCCAGGGGGTGAACATCCAGTGCCGGCTGGCCGCGGCCAGAGCCAGCGTGTCATCGGTCCTCCGGACCTCCGCCGCTCTCCTCGCCGCCACGTCCCCCTCGGTCTCCGTCGCGCGCCTCGGTGCCACCGATTCCTGCTCTTCCCGGCACCACCCGGCCACGCCCATGAGGTTCTCGTCGAAGTCGATCCTGGAGCACACCCGGACGGTCGCCACGACACCCTTCGGCAGCGATACGGTCAGCACTCGGGACGCCTCGTCGAAGCGCGGCCGCCCGGTGCCTTCGGCCAGCCGCAGCCTCAGGGACCGGGGCCGATGCCAGACCTCGCCGTCCCAGGGGACCGGGAACGGCTCCCCGGCGGGCATCCCCGGCAGGTCCAGGAAGACGGCTCCCGTGGACAACGGGTCGGGGAGGTAAGGAAGTTCGACCTGCTCGCCGGTGTGCAGAACGGTGTTCACCGGGTTGTCGGGGTCCGCCGCCGGCGACTTGATCGGCTCCACTTGGACGTCCGGCTGGGCCGGGGAGGTGTCGCTCAACGAGCCGCTCTCCCGTGTGGCCAGATCGTAGACCGCGTCCTGCACGTCCTGATCCCTGGATCCGATGGCCTCGTCCAGCAGCCCGTGCCACTCGACGCACCGCAGCGACGCCTTCGGTGCCACCACATGGCGTTCGTCGGTCCCCCGGTACGGGCCGTGTCCTTCCGTGGTGACCAGCGACGACCGGTTGAAGTCGGCGGCGTACTGCTCAGCCGTCCGGCCGGCTCCGGTGCCGGCCGCGGTGCCGGTTCCCGTGCCGGTGCTGGTGCCGCCGGTGTCGCAGTCGACGGCGAAGCCGCTCTTGCGGCCGAGTTCGGTCAGAGTCGTGCAGCCGGGGTCACCGTCGGCATCCCCTCCCGAGAAGCCCTGGGCGCGCTGCTCGGCGGCGTAGGCGGCCCTGGTCTGGTCGCCGAAGAATCCGGTCGGACCGGCCGGGATGGGATGTCCCTGGTCGATGAGGGCCTGCTGGACGATGCGTACCTCGTCGTTGGTCATGCCGGGGTGGACATTGTCCAGATGGACGGTGATCTGTCCCGTCCCCGTAGTGGCCGGTGGCGGGCCGGATCCCGGGCTGCTCCGGATCACCATCCGGAAGGCCGAAGCGCCCTCCTCGAAGGCGAATCTGGGCACGACAGCCGGCGCCAGGACCGGCTCGAACCTCTGGAAGGGCTGCAGTCCGGCATTGTCGGGGAGCATCAGGGCCGCTGCGTCCTTCGGCGCGGCGGCGGTTTCCGCCTTCAGGGCCGCGTCGGCGTCCTCCCTGCTGAGGCCGTTGCCTGCCAGGTCGACGGTGCGCAGCCGTACGCGGTAGTGGTGGCCGAACCGCAGTCTGGGCAGCGAGCCGGGCTGTGCCTTGGACGTGATCTCCAGCGGCAGTTGTGTCTGCGCCGCGTTGTTGAGCGGCTTCGGCGGGTTGGGTGGGCGGTGGTCCTTGACGGAGCCCTCGTCGATGTCCAGTACCAGGCCCGGGCGGGGCGCGGACACCGACCATCCTTCCCAGGTGACCAACTGCTCGGGCACGTATAGATGGTCGGGGTTGTTGGCGTCGCGCGGAGGTGAGGCCAAATGGGCCTGGAAGAAACCTTCGTCGGAGGCTCTGTGCAGGACGGGCCCGCCGCGTGGCTGCCGGTACTCCACGACGCGCGCGTGCAGCGAGAACCATTCCTGTCGTTCGTCGTCCCAGATGTCCATACGGTGGCCGCGGATCAGGTCCTCGGCGACCAGTTCGGGGGTGGCCTCGGGCTCCTGCGCCTCGTGCGGGCCGGCGGCTCCCGGAGGTTGCGGCCCCGGCGAACCCTGTCCGTTCTTCTGCTGCTCGACCACGCGGGTGAAGGCACCGTCATGCTCGACCGCCCGCGTGAAGTCCTCCGTGAGGCTGTCCAGGCGCGCGTTCCTGACCAGTGATATCCCATGGGTACGCACCGGGGAGAGGCCGGTGGCGTCCTTGCCGGGCGAGATCATCTTGCGCGCGGCGCCGTCGATGTCGGCCTGCTCGACGGCGAAGGTGTCCTTCAGCGCCACCAGGCCGCGCGACGGCGGCGGCAGTGGCTCCTCGTCCGTGAGGGCCTTCGCCCCGGGCACGAAGGCATGGCGGTCCGGGAGGAAGACGTAACGAGTGCGGGGGGCCACATCGTGCGAACGATCCCGCAGTGCGGGGTCCCAGTGCGGGGTGACGGTCAGGATGCGCTCGCCCGAGGAGACCGGAAGCAGGCTGGTCGGCAGGACGAAGTCCAGGACGAGGCCGAGGGCCCGGAGCAAGGAGGGATGGTCACCGAGCGAGGTGAGCATCTGGTGGAAGTCGGGATCCTGCTTGGACGGACGCGGCCGCCGGATCGGCTCTCCGCTGGCGAGCGTTTGGGGAGGGGGCATGTTGAGTGTGTGGAATTCTTGCAGCTGGGCCAGCTGCGAAGGCATGGGTGGCGCGCCGTCCGCGGCGGGGTCGCCGGTCGCCGTGGTCTCGTCCCTGGTGGCTGCGGGGGCGTCACTCGCCGAGCGCAGCAGCGCCCTGGTGGAGGGCGGTGTCTCGGGCGACGTCTTGGCCGCTTCCACGTATCTTTCCCTGGTGAACGCGCCGACTTCGTTCGCCGAGTAGGTGTGGAACTTGTCCGGGTCGGTGTGGCTTTCGAAGACGTAGGGGTCCAGCGGCGTGTTCGTGCCGAAGAGGCTCTTCCACAGGTTGGTGTTGGGGGGCGGGCCCAGCGGCTTCAGGCCGGTGACGAAGGGCGTCGAGGTCGCGGAAGTGCGTGCCCCGGTGCCGAAGTCGAAGATGGCCGACTTGACCTTCTCCGTCCAGGGAAGGAAATCGGGGAAGTGCGGGCCCAGCGTGGTACGCGTCGTCGTTGCGTCGGACGTCACCAGTCGCGGGGCGATGAACACCGAGACGGTGGCTTGCGTGCCGTCCTTGGAAAGACCGGTGGGGAGAACGGTCCAGTTGATGTGCTGTTCGAAGTCCATGGTCGTCTCCCCGCGGCTCATGCGGCGAACGCCGCGCAGTACTCGCGCCAGTCATGTTCTTTCGAGATGCACTGGGCGAAGGTCGGGTCGCCCGGCGCGCCGGAGAAGCTCCGCTCCAGTTCGAGCGTGACGGACTTGCTGAAGAAGGCGATGCGCACGCTGACCGTGAGGCTGCCCCGGCCGCGGACCACTGACTGGCCGTCGTGCTTTTCGTAGCTGAGCTCCAGATAGAACTCGACGGACACCGTGATGATGCCCAGCACGGTCAGGAAACCGTTGCACCGCAGATATCCGCCCAGCTTGACGTCACCGTCGGCGAGCACGAAGTGGATGCCCGCCATGACGGACACGCCGCCGCTCGCGACCCCCAGGTCCAGTGCTGCGCTACCGCCGAACTCCAGCGCGCCGTCGACCTCCCTCACGCCGCTGGTGTCGACCAGCATGGAGAAGTATCCGCCGCCGCCGAACAGGGACACCGTGACGTTGAACGGGTGCTTCTGCTCGGATACCGAGAAGCGGAACGAGACAGGCTTGCCGTCGAAGGGAATCGCCACCTCCGCAGACAGGGCCAAGTTCGACAGCATGAAACCGCCGAGCGGGATGGAGGGCAGCGCGAGTTTGTAGCCCGCGCGGATACCGCTGGGCTGGACGTCCAGGAACGCGCCGGGACCGAAGACGCTGGCGGGCAAGGCGGTGCGCAGGCTGTTGAGGAACTCCAGCTCGCCCCGGAACTTGAGCTCCACGCCGGAGGCCGTCACCTCGGGTTTCTTGCCCGGCCCGGCACTGAACCTCAGCTCGGTGAACTCCACCCGGGCAACACCGAAGAAGTTCATCGCGAAGTTGCTCAGTTTGCCGTCCACAGTGGCCTTGTCGACGGCGTCCTTGGAGCGGACGGTGCGGGCGTCCAGTACCAATGAGGCCTTGGACACATCGAGGAGGGCGTCCGGGTCCGGCGTGTTGTCGGCCTTCTTCGGCGGCTCCAACGCAGGCTTCCACACATACCGCAGCTCTTTGCCCCGGCCGTCGGCCAGGTCGCGGATGCGCAGCACGGGCGCCGGCAGCTGACGGTTCGCGTCCGCGAGGATGGCCTCGATCTCGGCGTCGCCGAGCTGACGCAACGTGTCGAAGTTGTCCTTGACCAGGCCCTTCAGATACGTACCGAGGTCGATACCGAGCAATTGGGCGCCGCCGAAGGCCCTCTTGATGCTTTTGAGGTCTTTCGCGCCGACGACCGCCCCGGTGTTGGGGTCCGTGTCGAAGACGTCCGGGACGACACCTGCCCGGCTGGTGATGGTCTTCACCGCGGAGTTGGGACTGGAGAGCCCGCCGGCCTGCTCGGCCCCGAACGTGAGGGGGAGCGACGTGAGCAGATCCAGGTACGCACCCGCCGGATGTCCCGCCATGGTCTGCTGGAGATAGGTGGGGTTGAATTCGACGGGGAGATCACCGGCGTTCGGCGTGAACTGCTCGACGGCGGGGACCCGTACCGCCGCGGCGGAGACGCAGGGTTGTCCCACCCGAGGGGTGCCACCCGCCGCAAGGGCGCCACGCCGGGGGTCGAGCCTGAAGGTGCCGCTCCCGAAGGTGAGGGTTCCGACCGCGTGGCTGGTGCTGCCGGGAGCATCGTCGGGCGCCTTCGTCATGGCCATCACTTGGCCATGTACCTCCCGCCTCAGGCGCTTGTCCATCTGGTCCGCTGTTTGAGTCGCCGGGTTGTACAGGTTCGTCAATTGCTCCTGCTCATTGGCCAGTCCGTCAGGCACGAACACCAGCGGCATGGTGAAGCTGACCTTTCGCCCCTCCGTATCCGTGCCGATCAAGGTGAACTCGAAGTCCTTACCGGACCCGTTGAGCTTCACCCAGAACGCAGTGTTCTGCGGTTTTTCGGGCATGGGCTCGATCAGCGGTGTGACGCGGTCGGTGATGCGCAGTGTGCGGAACGGCATTTCGCGCCCTGCGTGCTGGTAGCCGGTATCGGCTCCGTACTCGACCTCCGGCTGCTTGACGACGATGTACTGCTCTTTGTGCAGGTACGCAACGATTCCGTCGTCCGGGCGCGCGATGAACCACCGCCTGGTTTCCGTCACCAGCAGGGATTCGTGACCGGTGGACACGCGGCCGTGTATCACGACCCGGACGTATTGGTCACGCCCCAGTCCCGTGATGTGGTCGTACGCCACCAGGTCGGGGAAGTGACGCCTGACCTTCTTGTACCGTTCCCGTTCCTCGTTGGTATCCGGCGGACTCCCCCATGCACCGTGCAGGTGGACCGAGGAGCCCTGAGGCGTGACGATGAACTGCTCGGCGTGCAACGGCGCGCTGGGTACTTCGATGGGCACGTCGCCGGGCGGCACCAACTCGACCCGGCTGGTGAGGGTGACGAGGTCCGCCATATTGTCGGCACTGATCGGACTGTTCCCGGGCGGCTCCCCCCGGTCCCCGGCCGTCGCGAAGGCCCGCAGCCGGACGTCGCCGTCCTTTTTCCCGTGCAACTGCAGCCGGGCGTGCCACAACGCGGCGCGCCCGTCGGCCTGTTGCGGTGAGGGGCCGACCCAGTCCACGGGGTCGTCGTAGGTGAGGAACAGCCGGGTGGGGAACTCGATGACGCTTCGGGGGAGGCCCTGGAAGACCGTCGACCCCGGCGTGTCCGGACTCTGCGGGCCGACGACCGGCACCGTCATCGGCACCAGGCCCTCCCAGGCGAGCAGCGCCTCCAGCGACAGATCCAGGCCGTCGATGTTGTCCGGGACCGAGAAAGCCAGCTGGGTCGACCCGGCGGTGACTGCCTTCATGGCTCCGAGGGCGGTGTTGGGCAGCTGCCCGGGTACCTCCTCCTGCACATGCTGCGGCGGCAGCCCCGCGAGGACGAACGCGGGCTCCGCCCGGTCCCGTCGCACCAGACGGCGGCCGTCGAAGCGCAGGTTGACCAGGGTGATGTCGACGACCAGCATGTCCGCCGGCCGGACCACCCGGAACGGCCCCTCCGCCACGTCCTCCTCGTGCGGCGGCTCGGGTTCGGGGGGCCGGCCGGGGCCGGGATGCGGGTGGGGCGGGCCGCCGAACCCCCCACCGCCGAAGCCACCGCCAGGGCCCCCGCCGCCCCCACCGAACCCGCCACCGCCGGGCCCCCCGCCTCCCCCACCGAAGCCCCCGCCCCCGAAGCCCCCTCCGAAGCCGCCTCCTCCGAAGCCACCACCCCCGCCCCCGAACCCTCCGCCGCCGGCACGGTCGCCGCGGTCGCCGCGGTGGTCGTCGCCGCGGTCATCGTGCTGGTCATCACCGGGATGGTTGCGCAGCTCTGCCCCGAGCCTCAGGGAGACAGGGCGGCGGGTATGGAATGACATGAGGAACGCCTCACCCGAGCTCATGAAACTGGTGAAGGGTCAGGGTCATGCACGTGGCGAGGTGCGCCGTGGGGAGGCACCTTCACCTCTTCTTCCATGCTCACTCCGGTGCCGGATGCCCGCCACTGGGGGCGGACGGCAGCCGGCGTTGCCTGAGCAACTGCCTCCCCGGAGATCCGCTACAGGCAGGGGATCCGCCACGGGTCACGGGATGCCAAGGAAATTGAGGAGGGTCCGACGCACCATGAACGCCATCGCGTTGTGCCGGTCGTTCAGGTTCAGCAGGTTCTGCCACACGACGAGGAATTGCTGGCCGGTGTCGTCGTGGGAGAGGACGGTCGCCTCGGAGGCGACGTCTCCCCCGGCGTTGAGAGGCCCCAGCCCGATCTTGGAATGAGTGATCGTGAAACCTGCGCCGAGGCCGTTGAGGCCCTGCCGGGCTCCCGTGGTCATGAACGAGGAGTCACCGGCGGACTGGGCGTCGGCCAGGAGGTCCCGCATGTCCGAGGCAATACCGTCAACACTGCGTGAGTCCAGTGTGGCGCCCTCGGTCAGCAGCGCGAGGAACCGCGTCATATCGATGGTGGTGGTCGCCTGCGCTGAGGGGCCGTCGTTCACGGAGGGCACCCGCACGGCGGGGAAGGGGTCGGGGGGACCGGGCTTGAACGTCCCGGCCAGCCAGATGCCCCGATTCGTCATCGGGTCGAAGAGACCGGCCTTGGCCAGCAGCCCATTGATCCAGCTGTATCCGAGCGCTTTGATCGTGGCAGCGGCATCGTCGTTGTTGCTGGGTACGATCATGCCCCGCACGTGTGCCGCGAAGGCGGCGTTGAACGACATCAGGCATCCACCACTCGCGAGGCCCCGCGGCGAATCGAAGATCCTGGGGTACTTCGGCACGCGCATCTGCTCGGTGATGCCCGCTTCACTCAGGAAACGAGGGGCGGCTTTCTGGATGTCCGCGTTGAAGGCCGACTTCACATCGTTGAACACCACGTTCGCCGAGCAGTCACCTTCGGTAATGGCGAAATCGGAAGCGCTCTGCCGCAGCTCAAAGGCGGCGAGCATGGCCGCGACCTTCAGCAAGCTGCCCGAGAAATGCATCTCCCCGTCACGGAAGCCGGCATAGGCGAAGGACGGGGAGGTGCCGGTCGGGTTCCGGACCGCTGCCACCGAGAGGGGGCAATTCAGGTGCACCCCCAGGGTGGGGAACGTAAGGCCCGTCTGTGCCTGGGCCGCTGTCAGCGCCACTGTCATCCCCGGGTCCGGCGTCAACAGATCCGGCAAGGGGTCGGGAAAAAGCATTGATGCCTCCTCAATGCCCGCCCCCTCAATCATCCGCGCACGTGACGATCGTAATAGCCCCTCGGTCGGGCGGCAAAAGCAGCTCAACTCGGCCGCGGTGCAGGAAAATTACCCGTAACGGAGACTCGTCCTCACGGGAATTGCTCGCCCTCCGTAGCCGCCACTGCCTGCGTGCTCCCTGAGCGCTACAAGGAGCACGGCCTCCTCACTCCAGCCCCGCCTCCGCGATCCGCAGCAGCAGCTCGTGCAGCGTCTTCCGCTCGGCCGGCTTGAGCGGATCCAGCAGCTCGTTCGTCACGCGCAGGCCCGATGCGTCGGTGTCACGGAGGAAGGCGCGTCCCTCCTCCGTCAGCACGACGATTCTGCTGCGCCGGTCGTCGGGGGCGGGTCGGCGCTCCACGAATCCCAGCTTCTCCAGATCGTCGACGAGGCCGACGATCGCGCTGGGGTCGTAGCCCAGCCGTGCGCTCAGTTCGCGTTGCAGGGCCCCCTCCGACGTGGCCAGGAAGCGCAGCAACGCGTAGTGCCGCAGGCGCACCCCCGACTCCTGGAGGAAGGCGTTGAACAGTTGCCCGGAGCGCAGCCCCAGCCGGTACAGGAGGTAGCCCGTGTCCGCGTGCAGTCCGCGCATCCATGGCTCGTGCGCGTCGATCGGTACGGGGGTCTTGGTACGCGGCTGGCGGGCGATGACGGACTCCCTGGTCAGGGCCCCGGAAGGGGGCGGAATTCGGGTGCTGAGCCCAGTCTGACGCATCGTGCCGGTCGAGAACAACTATTGACGACACCAATCATTGTTCTTACCTTCGATCTCGATGTCGCACCCCGAGCGCCGTGCAGGCGCCCTACGAAGGGACGGGTACGTGCCCACCATCGATCTCACCGGAAAGGTCGCCGTCGTCACCGGCAGCGGCCGGGGCCTCGGACTCGCCTACGCCCAGGCACTGGCCGCGCACGGCGCCTCCGTCGTCGTCAATGACGTCGACGAGGAGGTGGCGCAAGCAGCCGTGAAGTCCCTTACCGACGCGGGTGGTACGGCCGTCGCCGAGGTGGTGCCGGTCGGTACGGCCGAGGCCGCCGACCGCCTGGTGGCGCGTGCCGTGCGCGCATTCGGGCGGCTGGACGTCCTGGTCACCAACGCGGGCATCCTGCGCGACAAGGTCCTGTGGAAGATGACCGACGAGGACTTCGACGCGGTGCTCACCACCCACCTCAAGGGCACCTTCACCTGCGCCCGCGCCGCCGCCGTCCGCATGCGCGAACAGGGCGAGGGCGGCACGCTGATCCTGGTCGGCTCCCCGGCCGGCCAGCGCGGCAACTTCGGGCAGACGAACTACGCCGCCGCCAAGGCCGGTATCGCCGCCATGGCCCGTACCTGGTCCATGGAACTGGCCCGGGCGAACATCACCGTCAACGCGATCGTGCCGGTGGCCGCCACCGCCATGACCGAGACCATCCCGGCCTTCGCCCCGTACGTCGAGGCCATGAAGAACGGCGAGCCGCTGCCGGACTTCCTGCGCAAGGGCGAGGGCTTCGGCACGCCCGCGGACTGTGCGGCCCTCGTGCCGTTCCTCGCCTCCGAGGCGGCGCGCGGCATCAGCGGACAGGCGATCGGCATCGGCGGCGACCGGGTGACCCTGTGGTCACATCCGCGGGAGGTCAAGTCGGCCTATGCGGACGGTGGTTGGACCCCGGACGCGCTCGCCTCGGCCTTCCCGACGACGGTGGGGGCCGAGCTGGAGTCGGTCGGCATCCCGGCACCCACGTTCCCGGAGGCATGAGGCGTGATGGACCTGGAACAGCTGGTCGCGATCGACGTCCACACCCACGCCGAGGTCTCCGCCCAAGGCCACTCCTCCCTCGACGACGATCTGCACCACGCCTCCTCCGCCTACTTCAAGGTCGAGGGCAAGCGGAAGCCGACCCTGGAGGAGACCGCCGCGTACTACCGCGAGCGGAAGATGGCCGCCGTGATCTTCACGGTGGACGCCGAGTCCGCGACCGGCACGGCCCCCGTTCCCAACGAGGAGGTCGCGGAGGCCGCGGCCGCCAACTCCGACGTCCTCATCCCCTTCGCGTCCATCGACCCCTTCCGCGGGAAGGCGGGCGTGAAGCAGGCCCGCCGGCTGGTCGAGGAGTACGGGGTGAAGGGCTTCAAGTTCCACCCCAGCATCCAGGGTTTCTTCCCCAACGACCGTGCACTCGCCTACCAGTTGTACGAGGTCATCGAGGAGACCGGCACGATCGCGCTCTTCCATACGGGCCAGACCGGCATCGGCGCCGGCGTTCCCGGCGGGGGCGGCATCCGCCTCAAGTACTCCAACCCGCTGCACGTGGACGACGTCGCCGCCGACTTCCCGCACCTCAAGATCATCCTGGCGCACCCGTCCTTCCCCTGGCAGGACGAGGCCCTCGCGGTCGCCACGCACAAGCCGGGTGTGCACATCGACCTGTCCGGCTGGTCCCCGAAGTACTTCCCGCCGCAGCTCGTGCAGTACGCGAACACGCTGCTCAAGGACAAGGTCCTCTTCGGGTCCGACTTCCCCGTCCTCACCCCGGACCGCTGGCTCGCCGACTTCGCGAAGCTGCCGGTCAAGGACGAGGTGCGGCCGAAGATCCGCAAGGACAACGCCGCCCGGCTGCTCGGGCTGACCACGCCGTAAGGGGCCGTCGATGCGCAACGAGGGACTGGGGTCGTGGCCCGCACGCCGGGCCCGCAAGACCCCGCACCGCACCGCCTTGATCCACGGCGACACCGCGACCACCTACGCCGAACTGCATGAGCGCACCACCCGCCTCGCGCACGCGCTGCGCGACCGCGGCATCCGGCGCGGCGACCGGATCGCCTACCTCGGCCCCAACCACCCCTCCTATCTGGAGACGCTGTTCGCCGCGGGCACCCTCGGCGCGGTCTTCGTCCCGCTCAACACCCGTCTCGCCGGGCCGGAGATCGCCTATCAGCTCGCCGACTCCGGGGCGAAGGCCCTCGTCCACGGTCCCTCGCACGCGGGGCTGGTCGCGGGGCTGCCGGGCAACACCGACGTCCGTACGTACGTCGAGGTGGGCGCCGAGTACGCGCAGGCGCTCGACGCGGCGGCGGACGAGCCGATCGACGAGGCGGTCACCGCCGACGACACCTGCCTCATCATGTACACCTCGGGGACGACCGGCCGCCCGAAGGGCGCGATGCTCACCCACGCCAATCTGACCTGGAACGCGCTCAACGTCCTGGTCGACACCGATCTCACCGCCGACGAACGCGCCCTGGTCTCCGCCCCGTTGTTCCACACCGCCGGCCTGAACATGCTCACCCTGCCGGTACTGCTCAAGGGCGGCGCCTGCGTCCTGGTCGAGGCCTTCGACCCGGACGCCACCTTCGACCTGATCGAACGGCACCGGATCACCTTCATGTTCGGGGTGCCGACCATGTTCGACCAGGTGGCCAGGCATCCGCGCTGGGCGGACGCGGACCTGGCCAGCCTGCGGATCCTCAACTGCGGTGGCTCCCCGGTACCGACGTCGCTGATCGCCCGCTATCAGGAGCGTGGCCTGACCTTCCTCCAGGGCTACGGCATGACCGAGGCGGCGCCGGGGACGCTGTTCCTGGACGCCGAGCGCGCGGTCGACAAGGCGGGGTCGGCCGGTGTGCCGCACTTCTTCAGCGACGTACGGGTGGTCCGCCCCGACCTCACACCGGTCGACATCGGCGAGACGGGGGAGGTCGTCGTCCGCGGGCCGCACGTCATGGCCGGCTACTGGGGGCTGCCCGAGGAGACGGCGGCTTCCTTCACGGACGGCTGGTTCCGCAGCGGGGACGCGGCCCGGGTCGACGAGGACGGCTATGTGCACGTCGTCGACCGCATCAAAGACATGATCATCTCCGGTGGGGAGAACATCTACCCCGCCGAGATCGAGGACCTGCTGCTCACCCACCCCGGCATCGCCGAGTGCGCCGTGATCGGCGTCCCGGACGACAACTGGGGCGAGGTACCCCGCGCGGTCGTCGTGCCCCGCGAGGGCGCCGCCCTCGACCCTGACGCGGTACTGGCCTCGCTGGCCGGGCGGCTCGCCAAGTACAAGATCCCCAAGTCGGTGGTGGTCGCGGACGAACTCCCGCGCACCGCCTCCGGAAAACTCCTCAAGTCCCGGGTGCGCCAGCGCTTCGGATCGCCCAACTCGCAGGCAGGAAAGGCCATATGAGCATCACCGTCAACGGCATCGACGCACTGAAGCAGCTCGCCGGCAGCGACCTCGGCACCAGCGAGTGGATCGAGATCACCCAGGAGCGGATCAACACCTTCGCCGATGCCACCGGCGACCACCAATGGATCCACGTGGACCCGGAGCAGGCCGCCGCGGGCCCCTTCGGCGCCCCGATCGCGCACGGCTACCTCACCCTCTCCCTCTTCATCCCGCTGTTCACCGAGCTGCTGGACGTCCAGGGCGTCACGACCAAGGTCAACTACGGCCTCAACAAGGTCCGTTTCCCCTCCCCGGTGAAGGTCGGCTCCCGCATCCGACTGGCCGGGAGGCTGGCCGAGGTCGAGGACGTGGCCGGCGGGGTTCAGATCACCGTCGACGGCACGATCGAGATCGAGGGCGGGCCGAAGCCCGCGGCCGTACTGCAGAGCCTGTCCCGCTTCTACGTCTGATCGGCGCGGACCGGCACCATGTCGAGGAGGCGTTCCGAGGCGTCCTGGGCGAGCGGTGTGAGCCGGTCGTACACCGTCCGGAACGTCTTCTCGGCCTGTTCGGCCGGCCAGTCGTCCGGCAGGTGCCGGACCGGCAGGCGCGGATCCCGGCGGATGACCTGCAGCCACTCGGCCTGCAGCCGCAGCCGGAGTGCGAGCGCGGCGAGAGGGGGCTCTTCTAGGTGGGCCCCGCGCGCGATCCGGCCGGAGGCCGGGGAAGAGGAACCCGGCGGCTCCGCTCGGCCGGATGCCGAAGAAGCGTCGTCCGCGGCCTCCGGCGGCCTCGTCTCCCACGGCTGCCAGCGCCGTACGAACCCCTGGTAATGCCCGGCGAGTTCGGCCAGGTCCCAGGTCTCCCCGATCATCTCGCCGATGTCCATGCCGGTGTCGGCATGCGCCCGGAAGACCTTCACATGCGCGGCCAGGCCGAGCTCGGCCACCAGCGACGACACCTCCACCTCGCCGGGTGCGATCCACAGGCCGCTGAACAGCGGTCCGAAGCCGCTCCAGGTGAGCTTCGCCCGCAGGTCGTGGCGCTGGCGCTGCCAGGACTCGGGCAGCGAGAAGCCAAGAAGGGTCCAGGTGCCGTCCCACTCGCGGTTGACCGCGCCGGTCTGCCAGATGCGTCGTTCGCCGTCGCGCAGCACGGCCGCGGAGTCCTCGGTCAGACCGAAGTACATCCGGCGGCCCTCGCGCTGGCGGCGCAGCAGGCCGCGGTTCACCATGCGGGTCAGCGTCGAGCGCGTCGCCTGCTCACCGACCCCGGCGCGGGCGAAGACGTCGATGACGGTGCCCGAGTACACACAGACGTCCCGCCCGAGCACCTGGTCGCCCAGGAACGCCAGCAGGAGGGACTGGGGCCGCAACGACTCTTCCATGTTCACCGGTCCACCGTAGTCCTCACCGAAGTCCCGCTCCGGAGTCCGCTGCGATCAGTGCGTGACCTGGCCGTTCGAGCCGCCGGCGACCACCGCGACGCCCGAAGAAGAAGGCAAAGGCGAAGGCGAAGGCACACGCGCACGCGCACGCCCGACGCTCCGCCGGTGCGTTCACCCCGCGGATCGCTGCGTCCCCGTGCCGCGCCCCCGCACACCGACCAGCTCCGGAGCCGTGTAGCGGAGGAACACGGGGTAGCTGCCCTCCCCCGCCTCCTTCGCGGCCTGGTTGAGCTTCTCCGGCTCGGTGGCCGATCCCCAGTTTCCGCTGTCCAGGCGGTGTTCCAGAGCGTTCAGGGCAGCGAGCCAGTTGGCGGGCTTGAAGGTGCAGTGGCCGGTGGCCTGTACGTACGTCTGGCGCAGCATGCTGCCGTCGCCCGCGCGGCGCACCGTACGGGCGTACTCGTTCTCCTGGGGCGCCGGGTTCAGCGGGTCGTCCGTGGTGTGCAGGGTGAGGTTAGGCACGGCGAGGTGACCGGAGGGCACGGCGGTGCGCTCCATGTTCCGTACGGCGTCCGGGTCCGCCTCGATGTGGGCGTTGCGCGTGAGCTTGGCCAGGTCCTGGTCCAGATCGAGGCCCGCCTTCCGGTAGAGGGCCCGGACCTGCGGGAGGTCGCGGCTGTGCCGGAGCAGCCGGGCGTAGTCGACGCCGACGTTGGAGTAGACGGGGCCGCCCTGCGCCTTCTCCACCTGATGGCGCGCCCCGAGGGTGAAGGGGAGGGACGCCTTCACGAGCCCCTCGGCCTGCTGCTTCTCGCGTGCCGCGAAGTCGTGCGCCGGGGGCGGCTGCTGGCCACTGAACCAGTTGGGCTGGTTGCGCAGCGCCGCGACGAGCGCCGTACGGGCGCGTCCGTGGGGTGTCGACTGGGCACGCTGGACGGCGTCCGCGAGGGCCTTCCCGGATGCGGCTGCTTCCCCGTCGGAGGAGAAACCACTGATTTTGATCTGTGCGCCGGAACTGCCTGAACTGTTGGAACCGCCGGGACCGTTGGAACCGCCGGAGCCGTCGGAACTGCCTGAACCGCCGGGACCGCCGGAGACGAGCAGTTGGTTGATCGCGTAGTCGCCATCCGCCTGGTACTCGTTGAAGTCGATGCCCCCTGCCACGATGCCGCAGGCGGAGAGCGCACCGTCGACACGGCCCCGACCGTGCTGCGCGATGAGCGAGTTGATCAGCCCGCCCATCGACTCACCCCAAGCAAGGGTCCGCTTCGGGTCACGCACCGCGCCGACCTTCTTCCTGACCGCGCTGAGGGTGCCCAACTGATCCTGCACGGCACCGTTCACTGCCCACCGGGAACTGCCCGCATACGAGGAGCCAATCAGCGCATAGCCCCGCTTGAGGAGCGCATCGCGGGTCCGCGGGTCGGGGGCGTTCTGCGCCCGGAGCGGTCCGTAACCGTGCGAGAACAGCATCAGCGTGCCGTTGAAGTCCTCCGGCACATCGGCGATCCACCGGGCACCGTCGGCGAGCTCACCTGTGTAGTGGGTGGAGCGGGCAGCGTGGGTGGGGTGAGCGGTGGCGTGGGCGGTGGCGCTGGCGCTGCCGGCCCCGGTGTTCCCGGCTTGCGTCCCGGCGTCCCCGCAACCGGCGGTCACCACCAACGCGGCAGCACTGCATCCGAGCACGGCGACCACCGTGCGGGGGTGGCGGAGGGGTCGGGTGAGAGGGCGGGTGAGAGGGCCGAGGGGGGTGCGACGCGCGGGGCCTGGCGATGTCATGACGACTCCGTGGGTGGCTGGCGACGAAGGAACGACAGTAGGCAATTACCTGGCAGCGGTCAATGAACTGCCCAACATCTCGCGCCATCGTCTTGCCATGGTCATTGCCATCGTTACTGCCATCACCTTCACAATCACCGTCGCGATCACCATCACCATCGCCATCGTCTTTCGCCACCGTCATCACCATTGCCCTCGCCCCTACGGCCACAGGTGCAGCCTCACCGATCCGGGCATCGGCCCCACTCTCCGACGCGCCAGGACCTCACCGGGGAGTCGTCGCCGGCCCCTTCGCACGGCAGTAAGGCCCAGGACGCGGCGTCCTGGGCCTCACAGTGACCGGTTCTTAGGGAAGTGACCGACTTCCTAGAAGAGTGACCGACCCGCCGGGGAGTGACCGATTCCCCAGGGGAAGGAGTGCGCGGTGCGGATCAGTCCTCGTTGTTCGTCAGGCTGGCCCGGTAGGTGAGCCGGCCACCGAGGACGTGCTCCTGCTTGTAGACGGCCTTGCCGAAGGACGACACCCGCGGCTCGGCGGACCAGCCGGTCTGGGCGCCGAAGCCCAGGACGCTGACGCGGTTGTGGGTGACGGCGATGGCCGCGTTCGCATTGAAGGCCTTGGCGGTGGCGGTGGCTCGCCTCGGGCCGTTGCCGGCGGTCGGGTAGGCGATGCTGATGGTCTCGGAGGTGACCGGGATCTTGAAGATCTCCTCCGTCACGGTGAAGCGGACGGTGGTCGTCCGGCGCTTGTCCTTGCCCACGGCAGTGGCGGCCTTGGTGACGAAACGCACCTCGCTGTTGTACGGGTTGATGAGGGTGCGCGGCTGGCCGATGCGCCCCTCCACCCGGCCGAGGAGGGCCTCGTAGATCTTCCGGTTCTGCAGGTCCTTGACGAAGGTGGCCTTCTGACCATTGGACAGCGCCTTGAACCCCTTGAGGGTCTTCTTCGCCTCGGGTGTCGTCTGCTTCTTCAGGTACGCCTGGTAGGAGGCGACGGTCAGCTTGGCGGGCTTCTTCGCGACGACCTCGGAAGCGTCCGCGGCATGCGCCGTGGGAGCAAGGATCGCCGCGGAGGCGCCGACGGCTATGGCCGCGGTAGCAAGGCGACGGCTCGCGGTGCGGGTGAGCATAGGGGTTCCTCCCGTTGCGGAAGTGCTGCGTGTGGTGGTCGCAACGAACCTACGGAAGCACCGGGTTGGACGAAATCGTCTCTGAAGCCAGCGTCCTTTGGGGCATGGGCCATCCGATCAACTCCCTTTGGTTCAGGGTCATTGGAGGAGTAGGCCAGGGCATCCGTGGAACCCCGCTCCCCGGCGGAGCAGGTAGGTAACCGGGAACCCGCGCCTCGACAAGACAGCCCGACCCTCGACCGCCGCACTCCCTCCGCACACGCCTACGGTCCCGTGCCCCCCCGGTCCGCCCTCCTGGATCAACGCCCGAACCACACCTCCTCCAGGTCGAATGCGGCCCCCGACGTACGGCGGACGCGGAAGACGGAAACCTGCTGGCCTCCGGCGCCGGGGCCGACGCCGAGGCCGCCGGGGAGTCCCCAGACGGCGAGGATTCCGAGATCGGACCAGACGCGGTCGCAAGGCTCCTCATCGAGGTCGAAGCCCGCTTCCGCCGCCGCCTCGCGGTCCACGCCTATGGAGCGCAACACCTCTTCCGGGTCCCCGGCGAATTCCCATTCGTCGTCGCAGTCCCACCCCTCGGCGTACGACTCCACGCCGCCGGGCAGGTCCACCACGTCCAGGAGGTAACTGTTCCCGTAGTCCATCTCGACCGACCCGGCGATCCGGGCGTCCGGGTGCCGTTCACGCTGTCTCCGGACCTCCTCCGCCATGGCATACGTCAGGAGGTCACCACCGAGGGCCGGATCGATGATGTGGACGGCATTCCCCCAGCAGCCGACCGCCACCAGGTCCAGATCGGCGCGCACCTCCGGATCCGGCATATCTGCGACGAGCCGAACCGGCAACTGCTCCAGAACCTCCTCCACGGTGCCCAGCTCCTCCACGACCTGGCGGGCACGCACCGGGTCATGCGGCACCAGGGCCTGCTCCTCGGGTCCGTCCGGGTCAGGAAACGGCGGGAAACGGAGGGTCAGTACGGCACGGCTGCCGTACTTCGGCACCACCTCATCGGTTCCTTTCTTGGCCCCCTTCTCGGAGTCTCCTCCGGGTCCTTCGTCCCTCATCTCGCTCATTTCACTCATCATGATCGGAGCCTAACTCCCACCACTGACAACGCCTTTGGGACGCCTCAGCCGGCCGCCGCTGCGTCATGAGTGCCGGGCGGCGAGAGCACCACGCTGCCGGTCCGTGCCACCCCGGCCGCTGCTCGGCCAAGCACAGAAGCCGATCCCGCCACCGCCGATCCCCACCCTCGCCGAGCGATTCCTCGCCGCGCTCAAGGCCGGCGACGGGCAGGCTGGTCGTGAAACTGGGACGCTGATTTTTCCTGTATCACGGCGACGGACTTCAATGCCTATGTACGATACGGCGGACAAAGAGCACCATTGAGTGCCATTGAGCGCCATTCCTGTGGGGGGAATTCTTGAAGAGCCGTATAGCCGCCGCGGCGGCCGCCGTTGCCCTGGTTCTCGGGGCCGCCAGTGCGGCGGAAGCCTCGACGACGCTGCCACGCACGAACACCGCGCACAGGTGCGTGCACCACACCACCGGCGTATGCGGGTGGAAGGTCGGGAAAAAGCCGGTGGACCGTTACGAGAGCGCGCGCTGCAAGGACAACAGCCACTCCTACTCGCGCCACTCCAGCGGCACCTGCTCACACCACCACGGTGTGAAGTACTGGTGGAAGTGAGATAGCCGCGATTCATTGGGAACCACGCCCCCGTCTGCCGTGCGGACGGGGGCATCGACGTACTTGGGCAGTGGACCGCTCATCTCTGGACGGTGAACATCTCACCCTCCCCACGGGTGAGAACCCGGGCCCGCGGCCGTAGCCCGCCGCTCGTGAACTCGATTGTCAGTGGCCGGCTCTAGGGTGACCCACATGGAAGCCACGGCTTTGGAACAGAGACTCCGAGAGCATCCCGACGACGCTGCCGCATGGCGCGCTTACGCCGACGCGCTGCACGAACTGGGCGATGTCCGCGGGAAGTTGATCGAATGGGAACAGCGTGCGTGCATGGCGAGCGGCGCCGAGCGCGAACAACTCACCACTGAGATACAGCTGTTGTCCGAGGAGCACCAAGAGAGCTGGGACGCTGAGGTGCCCTCGGAGGTGACCGTCGAGGCGCGTCGGCACGGGTTCGCCACGAAGGTCGCCGTCGCATGGTCCGACGAGGCACCCGCCTTGATAGCGCGGGCCTTGCAGGGTCGCTTCGTGACCGCGTTGCGGATCAGGACGGGTAATGATCCGGAAGGCGAGGAATGGGGGCATGAGGAGGAGCATTGGGACGAGAACGGGCCGCTCATGCCGCCGCCCATCGAGGCCGACGGTCTCGCGAGCCTCGATCTCGGCCGGCTCGTCGAGCTCGACCTTTCGTACTTCCGCATCGGTGACCCTGGTGCCTTGGCCCTCGCCGCCGCGACCGGCAGCGGCCGGATCGAGACACTGGACCTGCGGTACTGCGCCATCGGCGACTCCGGCCTGGCGGCCCTCACCGCAGCCCCGCAGTTCGCCGAAGTCCGGAGCCTGCACCTCCAGTGCAACGCGGTCACCGCGGAGGGTGTGCGCTCGCTGAGCGGCTTCCCGCATCTCACGGAGCTCGACCTCCGGTACAACGAGATCGGTGAGGACGGCACTGACGCCCTTCTGTCGTCACCGTTCGTCGGCTCGCTCGACCGCCTGCTGCTGTACCGCGACGACGTCTCCGAGGCAGGCGTGAAGAAGCTTGCCGCCGCCCCTCAGCTCCCGACCACCCTGCGCAGCTACTGGAGGAGCGTGTGAGCGCCGAACTCCGCGATCGATTCTTCGCCCTGTCGACCGGTGAGGCGACCGACGAAGAGGTCGCCCGCTACCGCGCCGAGGTCGACGCGACCGACACCGAGCCCGCCGCGACGCTCGACGGGCTGTCGATCTCCTGGCACCCCACCGCGCGCCACAAGTCGGTGCGTTTTATCGACGCCCAGCGGATCGACGCCGACGTGCGCGACCTGTTCGCCCGGCCCAGCGAGGGCGCGCCGCACCTGGCCGCCGTCTTCGTCGATCCCCGCGAGCTGTCGTTCCGTACGTTCGAGAACATCGTTCCGCTGGACCGCCTGTTCGCGGACGTCCCCCTGGACCTGAAGCTCGCCGAGCCCGTCGAGCTCGGGCGGGAGGCGTACGCGCTGGCGCTGCAACTGCCGGATGCCGCCCGCGCCGGCCTCGAACGGCTCGACTCGCTGAACCTCTACGTCCCGCCGCTCAACGCCTCGTCGCGCGGCGGCGAACGCTTCATCTTCCACTCGGCGATCCTCGCCGAGGCGCTCACCAAGGCAGTCTCGGCGGCGATGCCGGAGGCGGTGCTCGACGGCTTCTCGCACGTGAACCCGGTCTTCCGCTGCAACCGTTTCGAGCCCGGTGACAGCAATTTCCATCACCACCGTGACACGCCCTACTACGACGCGGCCCGCGGGCATGTCTCGCGCTACACGGTGCTGCTCTACCTCACCGGGGGCTCCGCGGATCCCGCCCTGGACCTCGTCGGCGGGCCGGCGGTGTCGGAGATCGAGCCCCTCACCTGCGTGATCTTCGATCAGCGGTACGAGCACGAGGGCGCGCCCTACCGTGACGGCCGTAAGGTCTTTCTGCGTACCGAACTCGTCTTCCATGAGCCCGAGATCACCCACGATCCCGAAATCGGGGCGCTGTTCAGCAAGGCCTGTTATTGGACCGGCGAAAGCGTCTTCGCTCCCGAGCTCGCCCGCCATGCCGACGCGTACTACAACCAGGTCGCCGCAGCGCATTGGAACGGGCTGAGCTCCGGTGAGACCGGCGAGCCCTTCGTCCACAAGCAGTTCCGCGGCGTGCATTTCCTCGCGAACGGCTACGACTTCTGGTTCCCCAAGAGCGAGACCCTCTCGCTGGCCGAATGCGCCGCGATCACGCTGCTCGACTACTTCAATTGCAAGATCGGTGATACGGCGTTCCGCGATCTGTGCGAGACGGAGGTGGTCGAGGCGGAGAGCGCGGACGGCACCTGGATCCCCGCCTACCTCGCAGCCAAGCGCGCCGGGGCGGTGACCGCCGCAGGCGAGCCGGTCTCGTCGGACCCCGTCGTCTCGTCGTTCGACAAGTCGGTCCTCTTCCCGGACGGGGAAGAATCGGACAACGTGTGCTGCCCGTTCCACGACTACGGCAGATTCGACGCGACGCGTTTCGACGAGATCGTCGATCTCTACGAGCGCGCTCAGACCTTCGCGCAGGCGCACATCATGCCGGCGCCCATTCTGATGCTCGGGGAGGACGTGGTCCTCGATCCGGAGAAGTTCGTGATCCGGGGCAATCAGATACACATCCTCGGCAAAGAGCCGCTCACCCCCGTGAACTTCGCCGCCTGCTGGAATTCCGGCGGAACTCCCGACAACTACATCGACGTCGCGGCGACGGTCGGTGCGGCACACTTCCTCGTCCCGCCGATCGTCTTCAGCGAGACGGACGACTGCTACCACCTGCAGTTCGACTTCTTCCGCAACACCTGGATGGTGCAGCACCAAAAGTCGACCGTGCCCGTCCCCATGATCCGCCGGCTCACCGAGGTCGACGCCGAGGAACTCGACGAGGAAGAGGCGTACCCATGGATGGACGCCGTCGACCCCTCGCTGGTCACCGGCGCCTCCGGCGAGCCCACCGCCCGTACCCCTTGGTGGTCCGACGAATCGCCGCTCGTGGATGAGCTCTACGAGCGCATCAGCGAACGCCTCGAGTTCTACGACGAGGACGACTACTAGGACGACTACTAGGAGGAACGAAGGCCGGGTACGCACGTCGTGCCGCCGACACCTGCACCACTGTCCGCGGCACGACATACGCCCCGAGTCGCTGCGCCGGATGTGTCGGTGACTACCCTCTTCAAGCACTTCCCCTGCAAGGAATCCCTGGACTTCGACCAAGATGCCGATCTGGCAAGGGAGTTGATCGCCGCGGTGCGCGACCGCACCTCCGGTCAGTCGATCCCGCAAGCCCTGCGCGAGCACGTCATGACCGCGGCCAGGCCGCATGCGCTGGCGGCGGCGGCCCGGGCTTCCGACCTGCGATTCTCCGCCTCCGCCAGGATGGTCGAGGACACGCCGGCACTGCGCGACTACGCGCACCGCATGTGGATGCGCCACGAAACGGCGGTCGCCCGTGCCATCGCCGAGGAGACCGGCGTCGCCGAGGACGACGCCACCTGCGCCGCCCTGGCCCACTTCGCGCTGCAACCCCCGACTCTCCCAGCAATACGCCGACCCGCACCGCGCCGCGGAGCAGATCTTCACGCTCCTCGAACACGGCTGGGCAGCCACGCACCCTGGGGACTGATCCATCCGCGGGTTGCCCCCACCCGCCCAACCTGACTCCCGGGTGAGCTGGGCGGCTCCAGGCCTCAGTCCCGCTCGCGCTGCTCCATGAGGACGCCGAGAAGTCCCGGGAAGGCCTGCTCGAACTCCTCGCTGCGCAGTGCGTTCATGCGGGAAGTCCCCGCGTAGTACTGCCTGATGAGGCCGGCCTCGCGCAGGACGTGGAAGTGGTGGGTGGCGGTGGACTTGCTGACCGGCAGGTCGATCGTGCCACAGGCGAGCTCCCGGCGAGCGTCGTACAACTCGCGGACGATCCGACGGCGTATCGGGTCGACCAGCGCCTCAAGCACCTGCTGAAGGCTGATCTCCGTAAGGTCCGGGTGGGGCGGGACCCGCTCCTGCCCGCTTCGTCGTGCTACCGCCATCGCGCGTTGATCTCCCCTACCCGCACCACGAACTCCACAAAGCGCCAGCGTGACGCCGATCCACCTACGCCACACGCCACACGCCAACCTACGACGCACATCAAAATACGGCACTCATCAAAGTACGCCACCCATCAAGGTATGACGCACGCCAAAGTATGGCGACCTTCGAAGTATGATCGCTATCGAAGTTTGACAGCCGTCGTACCTTCCGCTTGAGTGAGGCGCAACGCGGTGGCGCGAACCTCCGCAGCCAACTCACGGCTGTCAACAACTCACGACTGTCGTCGACTCACGGCTGCCGCCAGCTCCCGTCTACCGCCAACTCACGTCTACGACCAGGGGGATGCATGATGACCAGAACAGTGCGGTTCCATGAGTACGGTGGCCCGGAGGTCCTGCGGCTGGAGGACGTAGAGGTCGGCGAACCCGGCCCGGACGAGCTGCTGATCCGTGTGGACGCGATCGGCCTCAACCGTGCCGAAGTACTGTTCCGCGACGGCAACTACATCGAACCGGTCAAGGAGTTCCCCGCCCGACTCGGCGCCGAGGCCGCAGGCGTGGTCGAGGCTGTCGGCGCGGACGTGACTGGATTCGAGGTCGGCCAGCCGGTCAGCGTGGTACCCGCGTTCTCGATGAACGACTACGGCGTCTATGCCGAGCGCGCACTCGTTCCCGCCTCCGCGGTGGTGCACCGCCCCGACGGGCTCGATGCGGTCGGGGGCGCCGCGGTGTGGATGCCGTACCTGACCGCGTACGGGGCGCTGGTGGAGGTCGGCGGGATGCGTGCCGGGGACACGGTCGTACTGACCGCGGCCTCCAGCAGTGTCGGGCTCGCCGCGATCCAGATCGCCCACCGCGTCGGGGCGGTACCCATTGCCACCACCCGCACCGGCACCAAGAAGGACGCGCTGCTCAAGGCAGGAGCAGCCGACGTGATCGTGACCAGCGAAGAGGACGTCGCTGCGCGCGTGCTCGACCTGACCGGAGGCCGGGGCGCCGAGTTCGTCTTCGACGCGATTGCCGGGCCCGGTGTCGTGGACCTGGCCAAGGCGGTCGCACCCGACGGCACGCTCTTCCTGTACGGCGCACTGAGCGGCGAGCCGACCCCCTACCCAGGGTTCGAACTCGGCATGCCCGCCCTGAACATGCGCACCTACACCGTCGTACGGGAGACGACCGCCGACCCCGAACGGCTGCGCCGCGCCGTGGCGTTCGTCTCCTCAGGCCTGCGTTCCGGCGCGTTCCGACCCCTCGTCGACCGCACGTTCCCCTTGGGGGACATCGTCGAGGCCCACCGCTATCTGGAAGCGGGTGCCCAGGTGGGCAAGATCGTCGCCACTGTCGACCATGAGGACCACTGAGGACCACTGCAACACGAACGCGCACGCCCCTCGCGCTCGCCATGACCTCCCGGGCAAGACCCTTGAGCGCAAAGGGAGATGAGGCTCGCGACAGGGCCGCACGCTCCCACCTCTCCAGGGAAGCCACTATTCAAGTTTGACTAGCAGCCCCAGCGGACCTACTCTCTTCTCCCCCAGTAGTCAAACTTGATGAACTCTTACTACGCGATGCGTCGAGCGTCCGAAAGTTTTGAAGAGGAGCCAGTGTGACCGTTCTGCCCCAGACCGGGTATGTCCCGACCGCCGAGGACCGTGCGAGCCTGGACGCCTGGTTCGCGGAGTACGACGCCCAAAGCGCGCAGCGCAACATCGAGCGGATGGCCGATATGGCGGTCTTCCCCCTCAACCTCGTGAGTGACGACCAAGCCGGCAACGGTCGTTCCGCACAGTGGGACCGCGAGCAGTTCGTCGCCACGATGAGCCATGTCATGGGTGACGGGACCGAGGACATCGCGTTCGAGTCCACACGCACGCCCGTCTTCCTCTCCCCCGCCGTCGCCGTGGTCTTCACGGACTCGACCATGACGACCGAGGGCCGGACCCAACAGCTGCGCTACGCCGACATCTTGATCAGGCGGGATGGAAAGTGGGCGTTCCAGACCATGGTCCAGGGCGGCTGGGGCGACAACCTGGGCTGACTTCGAGCCTGTGCCCCGCCTGTATGACGACGGGGAGCGAAGGCGGCTGAGGGCTGGCTGCTCACAGGGCTATCGGTCGATGGGCCAGAGCTCGATCGACTACCTCATCGGCCGAAAGTTCACGCTCCGGGGGCCAGAAGATCAAGTCGCTGACGTAACCGGACGGACACGCCAGGGCCCTGTCGAGCCTCTCCAGCCAACTGTCGACCTCCTCATCGGAGGCGTAGTCCGCAACCATGATCCGCTGCACGAGCGCGACCGCCTCCGAGCGGCTCATCTCCACTTCACTCATCCCGCCCCTCTACCCGTGCTGCACTCGTCCGGTCCCCTTGCGCCCGAGTCACCCCAGCGAGACGCATTCACGCCTCGATGCGCAGCCAGGTGTCCCCCGTGCGGAGCCACAGGTAGCCGTCGCGGCCTTGGCCGCAGTACAGGACGACGCGTCCGGGCACGCGGAGCTTCCGGCGGCTGGTGACCGTCCAGGTGGTGCCGGCGGTGCCGGTGGCGCCTTCGAGCTCGGCGCGGATGAGTTCGACGGACCGCTGGTGGTGATTGCGGACGGTCATCACGGCGCGATGGCCGCGGACGGCGAACCCGTCCGGTTGAGGGACGGGACTGCGGTAGCTGGTCACTTCGCCGGTGGACGGGGTGATCCGGGTCAGGTACGTGCCGGCACCGTGGCCGCCGCCGGAGTACCACACCAGCCAGACCCGTTCGCCTTCTGTGGCGGCGGCACAACCGTCCAACGGGTAGGAGGGCAACCGCCCTTCGGGAGCCCAGATCGCCCGGCCCTCGGCATTCCAGCCCGCCATACCGGCCGCTGACTCCGGGTGGCCGCCGTAGATGCCTTCGTCTCCGTAGGTCGCCCAGATTCCTCCATGGCGGTCGGCGAGGAGAGTGGAGAGGTCGTCGCCGATGCAGAACTCGGCTTCTGGCGTCCCTGAGGGCGAGAACACCACGGCGTTGGGTGTCCAGGGGCCCTCGGTCGCCCCCTCCTCGGTCTTGCTCGTCGTGCTCGTCTTGCTCCTGAAGGTGCGGCCGGCTGCCATCAGGAATCGCGACTCCGGCAGCAGGACCAGGTGGCCGGGCCGGAGCGGGATGTTCTCCAACGGCGTGCGCCGCTCGCCCTGCGCGGTGACGGTGACCAGCTCGCCGCTGAACGGTGCCTCCGGCCTCCACCCGATCCACCCCTTGACGTAACGAGAGCGGCTCAGATGCCGCCGGTGAACCAACAGGACCGCCAGTTCACCGGCGGGCCCTACGCTCCACCACAGGGCCCGCCACCCTCGCACGGCATCGGCGGCGGGCAGCCGCCAGACTCTGCGTATGGCGGCGTCGGAACGGGCGGTCGCGGGCCGAAGATTCATAAGGAAGACGCCTCAGGGACTCCAGGAGCTCTCGCCGCCCGAAGAGCGCTACCTTACCGACCCGCGAGCCGCACCGCCGTCGCACGCCAAACGCCCCCGCCGCCCCCTGGACTCAGGCTTCGGCTGCGAAAGGCCGGACCACCGTGTCCGGGCCGGGCGACATGATGGTCTCGTGCCCGTCCTCGAAGCGCACCCGGTACGGCGGGCTGCCGTTCGTTCCCAGCACCTCGATGACCTCTGCTGTCCGGTCGTGCTGTCCGACGATGCGCCCGTGAATGAGCAGCCTGTCACCTACGCTGACCTGCATGATCATGCCTTTCTGAAGACCGGTTCCGGCCCGCATGGCATCCCCGTACCGGCACACCGATATGCAGGGTGTCACCGGATCGGACGTAGCGTCACTTTCCTTGAGCCTGAGTGATCACTGCGGAGGGAAGTGCGCGGTGGCGAGGACGCGGCCGTCGGTCGAGGTCAGGCGGGCGCCCGAGAGCGTGGAGGGGTTCACGGAGGCGGGGGCGCCCCAGTAGGCGTAGCCGTCGCGAACGTGGAAGGTACCGAGTCGGACGGTCGTGCCGTTGGTGCGCTCCAGTGTGCAGGTTGCCTTTCCGCTGTACCGGATGCCGGCGTCGGCGAGATCGACGGACATGAAGACCCAGCCGTGCGGTCCGGGATGGGCGTAGATCTCGCCGACCGATGGGCGATGATCCGCACCGGCTGCGATCAGATGTGCCCGCAGCATTCCCGTCCCCGCCTGGACGGGCGATGCGGGACCGGCCGCCACGTTTTCGATGGCCGTACCGACGGCCCAGCCGCCGAACCCGAAGCCCAGCGCGAGTGCGGCCGCGGCGGCCGCGACCCGCAGCCGTACGCCGTTGCGGAAGCCCGCGCGCCGAAGCCCGGCGGCCCGGGCGGTCTCGCGTCCGTCACGCGCTGCCTGGGCCTGGGTCAGCCGCCTCGCCACCCGGGTTTCGAAGCCGGCCGGCGGCTCGCTACCGGGCACGAGGGACAGCAGTCCGTCGCCGACGAGGGCGAGCTGCTCGATGTACTCGCGGCAGTCCGCGCAGCGGTCCAGGTGAGCGGCGGCCTCGGCCCGCTCCCGGCCCGACAGCACACCAAGGGCCAGCTCGGCACCGGTCTGGTGCAGCTGTTCGCAGGTCAGGTCGTTATTCATGGCCGCCTCGCTTCGGAGACGCGGGATGCGGATCGACGGGATGCGCAGACGCGGTATGCGGTTGCGTGGGTTGCTGGGCCGGGCGTGTGGAGTTCGCGGGTTCGGTCGGGTTCGTGGCTTTGGTGGGGTTCGCGGGTTGGGTGGAGTTCGCTGACCCGTTGGGATTCGTGGATTCGGTGGAGTTGGCGGACTCGTTGCGATTCGTGGACTCGTTGGGATTCGTGGACTCGTTGGAGTTCGTGGACTCGTTGGAGTTCGTGGGCCCGTTGGAATTAGTGCGCTCGGTGGTATGCGCGGATTCGGAATGTGTCGGGTGCGGGTGGGGGTGGGGGTCGGGATGGGGATGCGGCGGGGCGGGGTTGGGCGAGGTGAGGGTGGTCCGCAGTTTGCCCATTGCGGTCCTGATCCGCGTCTTGGCGGTCCCCAGCGGGATGTGCTCCCAGTCGGCGACCTGCTGGGCGGTCATTCCGTAGATGCCCGCCATCACCACGGCGCGGGCCTGTTCGCCCGGCAACTGCGCCACCGCGGCCCGCAAGGCCACCGATGCCTCGTCGGCAAGCGCCTGTTCCTCGGGGGTATCGGTCACCGCGCCGAGGAGGGCGTCGAGGTCCTCGGGGGCCACCGGCTCCGGCCGACGCGACCGGACGGCGTCGATGGCGAGGTTGTGGGCGATGGTCGTCAGCCAGGTCGTCACCGATCCGCGGCGTGAGTCGTAGACCTGGGCATGGCGCCACGCACGCTCGAAGGTCTGCTGGGCGATGTCCTCGGCGAGCTGCGCATCGCGGGTGACCGCGAGCGCGACGCCGAAGACCGTGTGCTGGAAACGCCGTACGAAGGTGACGGCAAGCTCTGGATCACCTGTGGCCAGGCCAGCCAGCAGCGCCTCGTCGGGGATCCGTCCGACCGGGAGCTGCAACCTCTGCATACCCTTGTGTACGGTCCGCCCCGGCCAGGGGATTGCCCGGCGGTTACGGAAGACCACGCATTCATTCTCCCTCTACCTGTGGCTATCTGTTGCTACCGAGCGTGCACGGGCGCGGTCGGCTGCGTGACGGAAGCGGGTGGGGTGCGCATTTTTGCCACGCCGCACCAGGCGACGAAGGCGGCGACGAAGGCCACTTCGGCGACCATGCACAGGACGCCGTACGGGGGTTCCCAACCTTCTTCCTGGTAGTTGGGCAGCCCTACGGTACGGGACAGTGCGAAGCCGAGAACCATGCCGCCGCTGACCACTGTGCCGAGCAGCCACGCCGGTACGGGGTTCCGCCGCGCAAGACCGGCCGCTGCGACGAGAAGTGCCACACTGCCGATGAGGAACATGATTCCCATGTAGGGAACCTCTTGAAGATGTTCGGGGACGAGGAGGAGATGGGCTACCGCGCTGAGGAGCGCGCAGACAGCCGCAACTCCCCTTAGCGAAGCCTCAATTGGGCGCGAAGACATCGGGGCCTCCTCCCTGAGCTCGCCAGGTCAGCTCTGTGGGGGTACTTGGTGTCTGGGGACTGGTGTCTGGTCTCTGTGGTCCGGGGACTGGTGTCCGGGGACTGTGTCCGGGGACTGGTCTATGGGGACTGGTCTATGGGGACTGGTCTATGGGGACTGGAGTCTGTGTCTGGTGTACGTAACGAGCGTGGTGAATGGTTCATGATCGCCGTCGATGCGTCGACCGGCGCTCCGTGCCGACCCTGCGGCAACAATCCGTCCAGCACTGAGAGGAGTTGGACGAGCGAGGGCCGGGCGCGCGGGTCGGGAGCCAGGCAGCTGTCGATGGCCGCTGTGAGGGCGTGCGGCAGACGCCGGCGCGTGCTGACGGACGGCGCTCGCCCGTCGAGCTGGGCATAACGATCGGTGTCTGTGTTGGTGTCTGTATATGTGTTGGCCTCGGCCTCGGTGTCGGCCGCGGCCTCGGTCTCGGCCTCCGTCTCGGTCTCGTCGAAGGGAACGTAGCCGGTGGCGGCCTCGTACAGCGTGCTGCCGAGTCCCCAGACGTCGGTCGCGGGGGTGAGCATTCCGCCGCGGGCCTGCTCGGGGGCGAGGTAGCAGAGGGTGCCGATGCCCGGTGGGGCGGGGCCGGGTGGGCGGGCGATGCTCAGGTCGAGGACCTTGGCCCGCCCGCAGCCGACCACGATGTTGGACGGCTTCAGGTCCAGGTGCAGCAGGCCCTTGCCGTGCAGGTAGTGCAGCGCCGAGCACAGGTGGAGGCCGAGGAGGGCGAGGTCGTGGGCGGCCAGGCGGCGGCGTCGGATATCGATGAGGTGGGCGAGGGTCTCGCCGGTGAGCGTCTCCAATACGACGTACGGTTCCGGAGTTTCGCCGGTTTCGTAGGCGCGGACCAGGTGCGGGTGGGTGAAGGTCTGGAGCCAGCGGCCCTCCTGCAGCAGTCGCTCGCGCAGCCGCTGCTCGCCTCGTCGGTCCGGGCGCAGCACCTTCACCACGCATCGGCACTCCCGCTCCTGGCTCCAGGCGTCGTAGAGGTCCAGCCAGCCGGTGCGGCAGAGGGGGGCGAGGACCTCGTAGCCGGGGGCCACGGCGGTTCCGGCCGCCAGCGGTGGCCTCGCGGGGATCGGCGTACGGCTCATGAGAGCACCTCGGCCATCGAGGCGCCGCCGGGCCCGTGCAGCCGGTAGAGCCGTGCGTACGCCGCGCTACGGCGGAGCAACTGGTCGTGGGTGCCGCGGTCGGTGATGCGGCCGCCCTCCAGGAAAACGATCTGGGTGGCGTCGCGGACCGTGAGCAGGTTGTGGGAGATGAGGATCGTGGTGCGTCCGCTCATCAGCAGGCGCAGCGGTCCGAGGATGCGCCGGCCTGATTCCGCGTCGAGGCCGGTGGTCGGCTCGTCGAGGATGAGGAGGGGGGCGTTACGGATCATGGCGCGGGCGATGGCGAGGCGCTGCCGTTGTCCGCCGGAGAGCAGCCGGCCGCGCTGGCCCACCACGGTGTCGTAGCCCTGGGGAAGTTGGCTGATGAAGCCGTGTGCGTCCGCGGCGTGGGCGGCCGCGACGATGTCGTCGTCGGTCGCGTCGGGGCGGCCGTAGGCGATGTTGTCGCGCACCGTGCCGTGGAAGACGAGGGTCTCCTGGAGCAGTACGGCGACGTTGTTCCGTAGGTCGTCCAGGCGCAGATCGCGGAGATCGTTCCCGTCGAGGTGGACGGTTCCGTGGTCCGGGTCGTAGAAGCGGAGCAGCAGTTTGGCGACGGTCGACTTCCCGGCGCCGCTCGCCCCCACCAGTGCCAGGGTCTCGCCGGGGGCCACGCCGAACGAGACCCCCGAGAGGGCCGGCCGGGCGGTCCCCGGGTAGCGGAAGGAGATGTCGTCGAACAGGACCTCGCCGCGGGCGTGCCCGAGCTCACGAGGGGCCGGGGCCTGGACGACCTGGGGCCGCTGGTCGAGCAGTTCGATGATCCGCTCTGCGGCGGCGGACGCCGAGTAGAAGGTGTTGCTGAGGCCGGAGATGCCGCGGATCGGACCGTAGAGCCTGCTCAGCAGGGTGAGGAACACCATCAGGCCGCCCAGGGTGAGGCGGCCCTGGGTCAGTTCCCAGGTGCCCAGGCCCATCACGAGCAGCGCGCCGGCCAGCTCGATGACGTCGATGACCGTGGCGTACACGGCGCCGATACGGGCCGACGCCATGGCGGCCCGGAACCGGCCGAGGTTCTCGCGCTCGAACCTGCCGTGCTCCCACCGCTGCCGGTTGTACGCCTGCACGAGGACGATGTTGCCGAGGGCCTCTTCGGTGACCGCGCTGACCGAGCCGCTGCGGCGCCGCCGCTCCCGCGAGGCGGCCTTCACCCGTCGGGAGAAGCGTCGGGCGGTCCACCAGAACAGGGGCGCGATGATCAGGGCGAGGACGGTCAGGTCCCAGCGGAGGTAGAACAGCAGGCCGAGGAAGATCCCGAGCCGCATCACCTGGGCGAACGCGTTCACGATCCCGGAGAGCAGGAACGTCTCGACCGCGTCGACGTCCCCGGTCACACGGGAGAGCACATCCCCGAGCCGTCGCCGCTCGAAGAATCCGAGCGAGAGTCCTTCGACATGACGGAACAGATCGGACCGCATTGCCAGCAGGAACCGTTCGCTGACCCAGGTGGAGGTCACGTCGTCGGCGAAGGCGAGGACGCCGGCGACGAACGTGAACGCGAGGTAGGCGAGGGCGATCGGCAGGAGGAGGTGGAGATTGCGCGGGATCAACATGTCGTCGATGACGATCTTGAACAGCCAGATCTCGGCCGCGTCGACGACGGGGCTCAGCACCACGAAGGCCAGGATCACCAGCAGCCAGCGTCGGCCGCCCCGGGTGTACGGCCAGAAGCGCCGGAATATGTCGCGCAGGGGTACGGGCGGGGCGGGCTCGACGATGCCGTCCGCGGTGCGGCCTCCGCCGTCGGGATCGTCGGCGACGGACAGCAACCGTCGCAGGGCCGACCGGAGTCGGGCCACAGCAGAAAGGCGCCCGGGGGGACGCGTTCCAGCCTCTCCCCTGCCTTCGCCTTGCGCGTCACCGGGGGACGAAGCGATCGGCCGCGGGCTGCTCATGTCGCCGCACGCCTTGTGCCTCACCGACTGGTGCGGCCGGGCGGGAAGCCCGGCCGCTGACAGTCACCAGGAGTGCTCAGTACCCCCCTCCATGATCGTCGTGGTGACCATGGTCGTTCCCGTGGCGCCGACGCCGGCGCCGACGGCGGTCGTGGTCATGTTCGCTCGTGTCCCTGCGCCTGCCCGTCGTCGAACGGTCACGACGGCTATGGCCCAGCGCGGGAGCCAGGTTTTCGAGGACTCCCATGCTCTTCCCTTCTTCGTGCCCCCCGCGAAAGCCCCCCTGGAACCACCCATCAACCACGTATACGAAAGAAAGTTGAAAAGGGATTTATTCGGCACACGAGCCAACCCGACTCAGGAATCGAGTACGGCGGCGACGGCCTCGATCTCCACGAGCTGGTCGTCGTAACCGAGCACGGTGACGCCCATCAACGTGCTGGGGACGTCATGGTCGCCGAACGCGTCCCGGACCACCTCCCATGCCGCCACCAGGTCCTGCTGCTGGTGGGAGGCGACCAGTACACGGGTGCTGATGACGTCGTGCAGCTCCGCGCCGGCGTCCGCCAGCGCGGTCCGGAGGTTCTCGACGGCCTTGGCCGCCTGCCCGGTGACGTCTCCGATCGCCGCGGTGGATCCGTCCTCGTTCAACGGGCAGGCCCCGGCGAGGAAGATCAACCGCGCTTCGGCGGGGGCCGTGGCCGCGTAGGCGTACTCGGCGACATCGGAGAGGGAGGCGGAACGAATCAATGTGACGGCACGAGGCACGGACATCCCTTTCGCGGTGTGTACAAGGCGCCCGCACCCTCTCAAAGATCCGCTCCGCGTTCGAGCGATTTTGCCGACCGCGGCGTCGGTCCCGGGCCCGCCCCTTGGCCCCGGGACCGCTCCTTGGTCTTGACCCGTTCCTCAGCCCCGGGCCCGCTCCTTGGCCCGGACCCGCACCTTGGGCCACACCCGGGTGGCGTGCCCGGTGAGGAGGCCCCTCAAGCGGTCGATGTCCTCCGGGTCCGCGGCGCCGCGTTTGGGGAGCACGACGAAGCCGACACCGTATTTGTCGGGCGTCATCAGGACGAACAACGCGTCGGTCTCCGCGTACCGGGTGAGCATCGGCCACCGGTAGGTCGTATCGGTGTCCCGCGAGGCCACCCGCACGCCGCTGCTGTCCACGACGGCCCGGAATTCGCCCTGCGGAGCGAGCATCCGATGGATCTGGCGGCCCTGGAGGGTGGGCACCAGCAGATACACCCCGACGATCAGGGCCAGCGCCGTGAGACACAGCACTATCAGCCGGGGATTGGGGCCCCTCGGGCTCATGAACGCCACCACGAGAGCCTGCAGCACCACGACGCCGCTCGCGATGATCACCCAGTTCTGCAGCCGCCCCGCGGGCGTGGCACGCTTCCGCACGCGGATGGCCGCCGCCGCGTCGGCGACCGTCGGTAGGTAGGCCAACTCCACTGCGCGCGTTTCCTGCACCCTTACCTACTCCCAGGTCGTACCGGTCTTTCCCTGCGTCGAGCCGAGAGCGTAACGGGAGCCACCGACAGTCGAGCGGGAGGGTCACCACCTGGAGGGGGTCACCACCTGGAGGGGGTTACCACCTGGAGGGGGGCACCGCCTGGAGACGGGGCAGGTCGCGGCGGCGGCGCCCCTCGTTCGTGACGGACGGGGTGTGCCGGGCGGCACCGTGATGCCGCTCCCTGCACACCCCGCCCTCGCAGCGGTGGCCGTGGTGGCCGTGGTGATCAGCCTTGTTCGGCGGCGGTCAGCGCAGATAGTCCTCGATCACATCCGCGCCGCGGGCGGCGCCGCCGCTCTCCCGGACGACCTTGCGCATCCGGTCGAGGTTGGCGCGTACCGTGGGGTCGGTGGCGACGCGGGTGACCGCGGCACGCAGCGACTCCGCCGTCACCGACGCGGCGTCCAGTCGCTCACCGAGCCCCAGTTCCTGCACCCGGCCGGCGTTGGCTGCCTGCTCGGGCATCTGTGGGACGGCTATCAGACCGACCCCGTAATACAGCGCCTCCATCGTGGAGTTCATGCCGGTGTGGGAAACGAAGGCATCCGCATGGCGGAGCACCGCCAGTTGGGGAAAGTGCGGTCGTACGTCGATGGTGGGCGGAATATCGCCGAGTTCGGCGAGGTCCACATTGCCCACGGTCATGGCCACTTGGTACGGGCCCTGCCCGAATGCCTCGATGCACGCGCGGTAGAACTCGGGCCGGTCGTTGAAAACCGTGCCCAGCGAGATGAACAGCACGGGGGCGTCGGGATCGGCGGGCGACCACGGCTCGTCCTGCTCACGGCTGCCCAGCGAAGGGCCGATGAAGTGGAAGCGTGCGTCGAAGGTGTCCCCCGCCGGCTGGAACTCCCTGGGTATGAATACCAGGTTGAGCTTTTCGGTCACGTCCATGAGGTGTGCCGGGTCGAGCTCAACACCGTGTTCGGCGGAGAATTCCGCGCACTCAGGCCCGAGAGCGGCGGTGAAGGGGTTGGTGTTCGTGGGGATGTCGTCGTCGACGCTTTCGCCGCCGCGCTGGCTTTCCATGAAGTTGGCGAAGAGCGAGAACGACTCGTTGGAGGCAAAGTTGGGAATGAGACGTACGGCGGGAATGCCCAGCTTCTCGGCGACGACGCGGGCCGACCAGTTCATTGCGTCGTAGCAGATCGCGTCCGGCAGTTCGGTGACGCAGTGCTCCTGCAGCACGGGGTACGCCGAGCTCATTGCCGTGAACAGATGGCGCATGAAGGTGGCGATCTCGGCGGGGCCGAACTCGCGTGGCGGCGTCATCATTTCCCACGACGGCAGCTCCACCCAGCGCGCGCCCGCCCGGATGACCGCTTCGGAATGTTCCGTGCTGGTGGCGTAGTCCACTCGGTGTCCCCGCCGTACGAGTTCCTCGACCAGCGGGAGGGTCGGGTTGACATGCCCGTGCCCGGCAAGGGTCACGAATAACAGGTGTTTCGGCATATCGCACACTCTACCGAGGCGGTATTTTCCCCCTGCGCTCGGGCGGATGGTCGGGCGGCCCACCGGTCGGGCGGGCAGCGGGTCAAGTGGGCGTGCAGCGCCCGTAGTTGGCCAAGCGTTCCGGCCGCCACGTCATGCGCGGCTTGGGCGCGCTCTCGGCCACATGAGACGCTCAGCCGATGCAGAACGACGCCCATGAGCCGGAATCCCCCCGCACCGCGGAAGGCGGCGAACCGATCGGCCCCGAGGGCCTCACCGTTGGCCGGGCGGCCTCGCTGGTCGGAGTCAGTGTGAAGACGCTGCACCACTGGGACGCGATCGGTCTGGTGCGTCCGAGCGACCGCACCTGGGCCGGCTACCGGGTCTATTCGGGCGACGATGTCGCCCGAATCCACCGGGTCCTCGTCTACCGGGAACTCGGGCTTCCGCTCGCCGAGATCGGACGGATCCTGGAGGACCCGGATACCCGAGCGCGCGACCATCTGCGTCGGCAGCGGTCAGAACTCGTGGAGCGCATTTCCCGATTGCAGAGGATGGTTGACGCCGTCGATCGCATGCTGGAGGCCTCCAGGACGGGGATGCGATTGACTCCCGAGCAGCAGGTCGACATCTTCGGTGCCGACTGGCAGCCCGCCTGGGTGGAGGAGGCCGAGGAACGCTGGGGCGAGAGCGCGGAGTGGGCGCAATATGCCGAGCGGGCCGCCGAGATGACACCGGAGGACTGGAAAGGGATCGCGGTCACGACCGAGGCTCTGCACGCCGACCTCGCACGTGCGTACGGTGCCGGCGTCGCCCCCGGTTCCGAAGCGGCGAATGCCCTCGCGGAGCGACACCGCGCGCTGATCTCCACGTACTTCGACTGCACTCACGCGATGCAGGCGTGCATCGGGCGGCTGTACGTCCGCGAACCCGGCTATGCCGAGTACTACGACGCGATCGCCCCGGGCCTGACCGTCTGGCTGCGCGACATCATCTTCGCCAATGCCGGAACCCACGGCGTCGACCCGGAATCCGCGACCTGGGAGTAAGGGGGCGCACCTCGTCCCGGCGGGAGCGGTTGCCTGCCGGGAGGGACGGTTGTCTGCCGGGAGGGGCGGCTTTCTGCGGCCTCATTCCCTGGCCCGTCCGTCCAGGAATGCGATCAGGCTCGTTTCGCTTCGTTCGAGACGTTCGCGTTCGTCTCGGGGCAGCGAGGCCAGGGCGTCGACGAGGGCCCGCTTCCGGGGGACATGGACCATGGAGCCGATGTAGACGCGACAGACGGAGCACCAGGCGAGTCCGATACATCGCTCGAACATGGCAGAGTCCGGTGGATGGGCGCGGTACCGGTACGAGCGGACCGGCTCCCCGCAGGCGGCGCAGATCCGCCGCTGGTCCCCGTCAGGAAGCGTGGCAGGGACCGTCTCCCAGCGTCCGACCTTGAGCCAGCGCCGCCGCTCGTCCCGTGCTCTTCATGTCGCCACAGGGAGAGCATGCACCACACAGGGCGCACATGCCACAGTGGGGGTATGTGCGGTCGATACGTTGCCACGCGCAGTCCGCAGGATCTGACCGGGCTGTTCCACGTCACCCGGTGGAACCCGGAGCAGCTGCTGACCCCGAGCTGGAACGTCGCGCCCACGGATGACGTCTGGGCGGTGCTGGAGCGTCCTGATCGCGGGACGGGCGAGGTGGAACGGCAGCTGCGGGCGCTGCGGTGGGGGCTGGTGCCGTCCTGGGCGAAGAGCGTCGACGTCGGCGCCAAGATGATCAATGCGCGGATGGAGACGGTGCACGAGAAGCCGGCCTACCGCCGCGCCTTCGCCAAGCGCCGTTGTCTGCTGCCGGCGGACGGCTTCTACGAGTGGCAGGCGGTCCCCACGGAAGGCAGGGCCAAGCCCCGTAAGCAGCCGTACTTCATCAGCCCCGAGGACGGTCAGCTGATGGCGATGGCGGGGCTGTACGAATTCTGGCGCGACCCGGACGTGGCCGACGACGATCCGGCGGCCTGGTGGACGACCTGCACCATCATCACCACCGAAGCCACCGATGCGGCCGGCCGGGTCCACCCGCGCATGCCGCTGGCCATCGCCCCGGCCCACTACGACGCCTGGCTCGACCCCACCCACCAGGACCCCGAAGAGCTGCGCGCCCTCCTGAGCACCCCCGCCGGCGGACGCCTCACTGCCCGTGCCGTCTCCCCCGCGGTCAACGACGTGCGCAACAACGGCCCGCACCTCCTGGACGACGCCCCGGCCGGCGGCCCGGGTGCCTGACGGCCGGCCCCTGCGGCAGGCCACCCCGCGTAACCCACCGCAGGAAAAGCCCGGATCGGGCAGGACGGACCTGGGCGAGCGGTTGTGGTCCCCGATGGCATCACCTCTCAGTGGCGGCTGTTGAGGAACCCTATGGCGACCGCTCCCCACCAGCACATTTGAGACACCGCCGCGGTGGCGGCGCCCCACCAAAGGGTCCGTGGCCGCAGCGCCGGTGCCGCGGCCTGCGCGGTTGCCGCAGGGCGGGCCAGGCGCCGGGCCAGGACGCGGGCCTGCAGGCCGTTGAGGGTCAGGACGAGTACGAGGGCCAGCTTGGTACGGGTGAGGGCGGAGCCGAGCTCGGGGTGGAGCAGGGCACCGCTGCCGACGAGGCCCGCCAGCCCCGTCCAGACCGGCGTGTGGAGCCGGTCGGCCGTGGTGAGGGCCTCGGCGAGGGTGCATCTGCCGGTCAGCCACAGCAGCCCGTAGTAGTCGACCACCAAGACCGCACCGAACCCGAGCGCCATGGAAGCCAGGTGGACGAAGAGGGCCACCGTGTGCAGAGCGGGGTCGGGGTGTAGGTGGGCGGAGGCCCACAGGCAGAAGGTGAGGGTGAGGACGGCCAGCAGCCCCGCGACGCCCACGGCCCACCACGAGTCGTGCAGCCGCAGCCGTGGGGGTTGATCTGCGGCGGTGGTGGTTGCGGACAGGGATTGCACGTCGAGCTCCAGGCGGGAATGGCCGATATCGGAGGTAAGGCTTACCTAAGAACTTGGGGTTTGGTCAATAATGGAGGGCGAGATGCCTAATATGGGCGCATTTCGCCGACTTAAAGCCCCCATACCCCACATATCCATCCCCTCGTTCGCTACGCGCAATCTCCGAAACGGTCGCTGTCAGTGGTCGCCCCTACAGTGTCCGCATGGTGCCTGAGACACAGCCTGAGACACAGCCTGGGACACAGCCTGAGAGCTCCCCGCAGCAGCTGCTTCAGCAGTGGATCGGCGATCTGCCGTATCAGCTACTGCTGTTGGAGAAGGTGCTTCTGGGCAGGAGCACTCCTTTCGACTACTCCCCCGAGTCGCTGGAGACTCTGGAGGCCCGCCTGCTGGAGCACCACGACTCCGTTCAAGAGCCCGAGAAGCGGGCGGAGTTCGTGGAGAGTGCGATGGCCTATCTCGGCGAGGTCCTGCTGGGTATAGCGGGCGGTGGTTGGGGCTGGAACACCCGGCCGGTCGACGACCGTCCGGGACAGCCGGTCGTGTGGCCGGATCCGGATCTCGAACTCTCGCCCATCGCACCACGGTTGCTCATCGCGCACGCCCTCCGGGTCCGTACCGGCACCGCGTTCGCCCATGAGGTGGAGCGGCTGAGGGAAGCGGTGTCCGCGCTGCAGGACGAGGTCCCGGGGTGGAAGCCGGTCAAACAGCACACGCCGCGTGTCGACCCCACGGTGCCGATGCCGGAGGATCCCGTGCTGACGGCCTGGCTGGCGGAGCGGAGGAAGTCGCTCTCCGCCTGGGCCAAGGACGCGTTCAACGGGGCATGGCGGTGGCATTTCCACCCGGACACACTGGACTGGTTGGAAACCGTCGTACGGCAACGCTTCGCCACGGTGGAGGAGTTCGACGCGGCCCAGGAGGACCCGTTCGTGCAGGGCGCCTGTTGGTACTTGGGTGAGGTGATCCGGCGCGTCAAGGGGGCAGTGTGGCAGTACATACCGTTCGATCCGGACGCCGAGCCCGGGGCCCCGGGGTCGCGGGAGAGCCCGTGGACCGAGGTGCCGTTCGTGGACCAGCCGGACAAGCGGGTCGGCGGCGCGGCGATTCCGCTGGGGTGCCTGCGTGAGCTGTTCCTTACGGAGGAGAGCCTCCGGGACGTCCTGATCTGGTTCAGGGCTTCGTCGTACGCGCAGGTGGGAGCGCTGTTGGCGCGGATGGGCATGGTGTCGCAGGAGAAGGTCGACAGCGTCCTCGACGAATACGCCGACTTTGCGCACAACGAGCTGCCACCCCATGAAGTGGCAAGCGCCCTCAAAGAGTTCGGTGTGGCGGTATCGGCCCACGGGGACGATGTCGACGACCTCGAGGAGAGCTACGCGGGCATCCTGGCAGAGGCCGAGGCGCTCACCGACGGCGCGGTGACCATCACCGACGTCCAGCTGCGTACGGACGAGAAGCTCGGCGAGGTCCTGGAGTTCAAGCGCAACGGCGTCGTGGTGATCCAACAGACCGAGCACGAGTCGGATGACTACCTGGACCACATGGCGATCATGGAGTTCATCGGGCACGTCGATCCCGACCCCGACGACGACCCCCGCCGGTTCCACCTGGTTCAGTTCGTACGCCGCAGGGAGAGCAACTACGACAGCTACTTCCTGTTTGCCACGCCCGACCAGGCGACGGCGCTGGAGAAGCAACTCGGCCTGGAAATGCGCTGAACGAGTCTTCGTCTGTGAGTCCGGTGGTTCGTTCGGTGGATTTGGTGGATTTGGTGGATTTGGTGGATCAGCGTTGTCCGGCCGGGCGGATGACGAGTTCGTTGAGGTCCACGCCGGGTGGTTGGGCGATGGCGTAGGAGAGGGCGTCGGCGATGCTGGTCGGTGGGATGGAGTTCGCGCGGTAGGTGCGCATCGCCTCCCGGGCGGCCTGGTCGGTGATCGAGTCGGCCAGTTCGGACTCCACGACGCCTGGGGAGACCGTGGTGACGCGGATGCTCGGGTCGAGTTCCAGGCGGAGGCCCTCGGTGAGGGCCCAGGCGGCGTACTTGGTGGCGCAGTAGACCGCACCCGTGGGCACGACCTGGTGGGCGCCGATCGAGGCCACGGTGATGAAGTGGCCGCCACCCTGGCGCTGGAAGTGGGGCAGGGTCGCGGCGATCCCGTGGAGGAGGCCGCGGACGTTCACGTCGATCATGCGGTCCCAGTCGTCGGTCTGAAGGGCGTCCAGGCGCGAGAGGGGCATGATTCCGGCGTTGTTGATGAGGACGTCGATGCGGCCGTGCCGTTCGACGGCCGCGTTCACGAAGGCGGTGACGTCCGCGCGGTCGGTCACGTCGAGGCGGTGCACATCCGCCTTGCCGCCCGCGGCCTCGATCCCCTGCGCGACCTCGTGCAGTCGGTCCTCGCGGCGGGCGCCGAGGACCACCTGGTGACCCTCGCGGGCCAGGCGTTGTGCGGTGGCGCGACCGATACCGCTGCTCGCGCCGGTGATGAGGATGACTTTGGCGGGGGTGGGCACGGCGGGGGCGGGAACGGCGGCGGCGCCCGGCGCGGGCGTGGTGGTAACTGCGGTTTCCTGAACGGGCATGGGTTCTCCTGAGCGGGATGGTGGGGCGGCGCGCGGGCCTGGCGGCACGGCGGCAGGACGGCAGGACGGCATGGCGCATCGGCGGCAAGCAGCAAGGGCCGATGCGCGGATCGAAACGGGATCAGGGCCGGCGCGGGTCCGTGTCGGCGGCGGGATCAGGTGCGGGGTCGGCGGCGGGATCGGCGGACTCGGCGGCCGGGCCGGCCCCGGCGTCGGTGTCGGCGTCGGCGTCGGCCTCGGCGGGGGCGTGGGGAGCGGCGGTGAGGCTGCCCAGCAGGGAGAGTGCTTCCTCGGAGCGGCTGGCCGGGGCGGCCTGGTAGACGACGAGCTGCTGGCCGTGGGCGCTGTTCACGGTCAACGACTCGTAGTGCAGGGTCAGTTCACCGACCAGTGGATGGTGGAAGCGTTTGGTCTCGTGGGTCTTCCGGCGGATGTCGTGGCGGGCCCAGAGGCGGCGGAACGTCTCGTTCCTGAGCGACAGTTCGCCCACCACCTCGATGAGGCGGGGGTCGTCGTATGCGGTGTCGTCGTATGCGGTGTCGACGGCCGCGCGCAGGCCGGCGACGGTGTTGACCGCCACCCGCTCCCAGTCGGGGTAGAAGTCGCGGGCGTCCGGGTCGAGGAACACGAGCCGGACCAGGTCGCCGCTGTAGGTGTGGCCGTCGAACAGCGCCTCGCCCAGGGGATTGGCGGCCAGCACGGTCAGGCAGTGGTCCAGGACCACGGCGGGGGTGTGCGGCCAGGCGGCCATCATGCGCAGCAGGTGGGGGCTGACCTGCCCGCGCCGGGCGGGCCGACGGCGTCGGACGGCGGACGGGCGGGCGAGCCGGTGCAGGTGCGCGGTCGCGTCGTCCTCCAGCTCCAGGGCGCGGGCCAGTGCGTCGACCACCTGGGTCGAGGGGTGGCACTCGCGGCCCTGTTCCAGCCGTACGTAGTAGTCGGTGCTCACGCCGGCGAGCCGCGCCACCTCCTCGCGCCGCAGCCCGACCACGCGGCGGCGGGCGCCGGCCGGTAGGCCCAGGTCCTCGGGTCGGAGGAGCTCGCGGCGGGCCCGTAGGAAGCGCCCGAGGAGGTTCTCCGTGTCGATCTCCGTGTGGATCTCCATGGCATCGAGGCTAGGGCCGGAAGCGGGGTGCGCACGACCCCGGAAGGTGGGCGTAACACTCCTACCTTCCGCTCCTCTTGGCGCCCCTCACACCTCGCCGTGCCCCAACAGCGCGCGCAACACGGCTTCCGCGTGTGTCCAGAGGAGCAGCCCGCCGGCGTGCCGGACGATGTGGCGGTGGGCCAGGGGCAGGTCGCGGACGAGGGGCTCGCTCAGGTGGTGTGAGTGGAACACGCTGGCGTCGTCCTCGCCGTACCAGAGGTCGACCGGGACGGTGATGTCGGTGAGCGTGAACGGCCAGCGGTCCATGGTCAGTACGGTGTCGCGGGCGAAGCCGCCGGGGCCCTGGGCGAAGCCTTCCTCGATCGCCCGGCGGAAGGCGTGGGCGAAGGCCGGGTGGCGGAAGACCGCGCGGTCGGCGGGGGCGCAGCCGGCCGTCACCATGTCCCACATCGCAGCGGCGCTCCCGGAGGCGGCGACCGTCGCTTCGGCGCCTTCAGGGTCGTGGGCCACGGCCGTCACGAGGGCCCGTACGTCCGGCGCGAGGGCGTCGGCCAGTTCGGGTGCGGACGGTTCGGCGCTGCCCGAGACGGCCGATACCGCGGTCGCCAGGCCGTGGGCCGCGCAGGCCAGCGCGAAGGGGACGCCCTGGGAGTAGCCGACCAGGTGGGGGCGGCGGATGCCGCGGGCCGCGAGGAGGGCGGCCACATCGTCGGCCCAGTCGGTCAGGGTCCGGCCGGGCGCGGGGTCGGAGGCGCCGAGGCCGGGGCGGTCCACGGAAAGCAGGCGGACGCCCAGGTCGTCGAGCAGATGCGTGCCGAACCCGAGGGTCCGGCCGGTGGCACCCCCGGGGCACAGCAGCACCGGCCGGCCCTCCGGCGGCCCCCATTCCGCCCAGGCCAGCCGGCGGCCGTCGGGCAGCGCGGTGCGGCCGAGCCGGGCGGGGGCGTCGATTCCCAGTGGGAGCCCTTCGTGTGCGGCGGGGGTCATGCGAGGGCCACGAGGTCGGCGTACTCGTCGCCCCACAGGTCCTCGACGCCGTCCGGGAGGAGGATGATCCGCTCCGGTTGGAGGGCGTCGACGGCGCCCTCGTCGTGCGTCACCAGGACGACCGCGCCGGTGTAGGTGCGCAGGGCGCCGAGGATCTCCTCGCGGCTGGCCGGGTCGAGGTTGTTGGTGGGTTCGTCGAGCAGCAGGACGTTGGCGGAGGAGACGACCAGGGTGGCGAGGGCGAGCCGGGTCTTCTCGCCGCCGGACAGCACCCGGGCGGGTTTGTCCACGTCATCGCCGGAGAACAGGAACGAGCCGAGCACCTTGCGGATCTCGGCCAGGTCCATGCCGGGCGCGGCGGTGCGCATGTTCTCCAGTACGGTGCGGTCGCCGTCGAGGGTCTCGTGTTCCTGGGCGTAGTAGCCGCACTTGAGGCCGTGTCCGGGGATCACCTTGCCGGTGTCGGGGGTGTCGACGCCGGCGAGGAGGCGCAGCAGGGTGGTCTTGCCGGCGCCGTTGAGGCCCAGGATGACGACCCGGGAGCCCTTGTCGATGGCGAGGTTGACATCGGTGAAGATCTCCAGGGAGCCGTAGGACTTGGAGAGGCCCTCGGCGGTGAGCGGGGTCCGGCCGCACGGTGCGGGCTCGGGGAAGCGGAGTTTGGCCACCTTGTCGGCGTGCCGCTCGGGCTCCAGGTCCTGCAGGAGCTTCTCGGCGCGGCGGGCCATGTTCTGTGCGGCGACCGCCTTGGTGCCGGCGCGCAGCCGGTTGGCCTGGTAGCTGAGGGCCGAGGCCTTCTTCTCGGCGTTGGCGCGCTCGCGCTTGCGGCGGCGTTCGTCGGCGGCCCGCTGGGCCTGGTACTGCTTCCAGCCCATGTTGTAGACGTCGATGGTGGTGCGGTTGGCGTCCAGGTGGAAGACCTTGTTGACGACGGTCTCGACGAGGTCGATGTCGTGCGAGATGACGACGAACCCGCCCTGGTAGGTCTTGAGGAAGTCGCGCAGCCAGAGGATGGAGTCGGCGTCGAGGTGGTTGGTGGGCTCGTCCAGCAGCAGGATGTCGGCGTCGGAGAAGAGGATCCGGGCGAGTTCGACGCGGCGGCGCTGGCCGCCGGAGAGGGTGTGCAGGGGCTGTTCGAGGACGCGGTCGGGCAGGCCGAGGCTGGCGGCGATGGTGGCGGCCTCCGCCTCGGTCGCGTATCCGCCCTTGGCCAGGAACTCGGTCTCCAGCCGCTCGTACCTCTTCAGCGCCTTCTCCCGGGTGGCGCCCCGGCCGGTGGCGATCCGCTCCTGGCACTCGCGGATCGACCGGAGCACGGTGTCCAGGCCGCGGGCGGAGAGCACCCGGTCGAGCGCCAGGACGTCGAGGTCGCCGGTGCGCGGGTCCTGCGGCAGGTAGCCGATGTCGCCGGTGCGGGTGACGGTGCCGTCGGCGGGCAGGCCCTCCCCCGCGAGGACCTTGGTGAGGGTGGTCTTGCCTGCGCCGTTGCGGCCGACCAGGCCGATGCGGTCGCCGCGGGCAACGCGGAAGGACGCCGACTCGATGAGGACGCGAGCGCCGGCGCGCAGTTCGAGACCGGTGGCGGTGATCATGAGAAGTGGGGCTCCAGGGCCGTAGTTCGGGTGGTGCGAGGGGTGGGCGTGCGGCGGGGGGGGGGGGGGGTGGGGGCGCCCGCCCCCGCCCCCCGGGGCGGGGGGGGGGGAGGGGGCGGGGGGGACGGGTCCCCCGGGCCGAGGGGGGGTAACGACACACGGGGGGTG